>CAZNWB010000063.1:15929-18088 GCA_964576535.1 uncultured bacterium
TTACGGTTGCAGGACGATCTTCAT
Organism: uncultured bacterium; assembly: GCA_964576535.1. GTDB lineage: Bacteria > Methylomirabilota > Methylomirabilia > Methylomirabilales > 2-02-FULL-66-22 > 2-02-FULL-66-22. Next base: position 15,954 of record CAZNWB010000063.1, read on the forward strand.
CAGGCCGGCATCGCCCCGGTGCAAGGCGTCGAAGGCAGCCTGGCCCTCTGCCAGCGGCACGATCTTGCTGATCAGGGGCTTTGCTTGGATCCGGCCGGCGGCCATCATATCCAAGCACGCCCGGTACTCCCCAGCGATGGCACAGGACCCGCGGAGGGTCAGCTCGCGCGAGACGATATCCTGCAGGTTCACCTGGACTCGGGGGGTAACGTTTCCGATCAGGGTCACGTGCCCTCCCAGCTTCGTGAGATCCATGGCCAGCTGCACGCTGGCCTCGGTGCCTACGGCTTCCAGGACCGCGTCGGCGTCCGGGTGCCCCACGGCGCGCCGCATCTCGGCGGCGACGTCGGTCGTCCCGGGATTGATGGTCACGTCCGCGCCGAGCTGGCGCGCGAGGGTTAACCGCTCCTCCCTCATGTCCAGGGCAATGATCGTCCCGGCCCCCTTGACGCGGACGGCCTGGATGGCGAAGAGCCCGATCTGCCCCGCCCCCACCACGACCACGACATCGTTGACGTCAATCGGTGTGATCCGCGCCGCGTGGAGGCTCACCGAGGCGGGCTCGATCAGCGCCGCTTCCTCGAACGAAACGGCGTCCGGCAGCCGGTACGTAATCCACCAAGGCACCACGACGTACTCCGCCATGGCCCCGTCGCGGCGGAACGCCGGTGTGGAGACGCCGAGGATCTTGCGGTTCTGGCACAGGTTCACCCGACCCTGCCGGCAGGCGGGACATTGGTTGCAGTACACCGTGGAATCGAAGGTGATCCGCTCCCCCACGGTGACATTCTGAACGGTTCGTCCCACCGCCTCCACGACCCCGGCAGCCTCGTGCCCCATGATGATGGGCGGGATGCGGCGTCCGGTCTTTCCGGTGTAGCCGTGTACATCGGATCCGCAGATGCCGCAGGCCTTGACACGGACCAGGACTTCTTCGTGGTTGGGTTTGGGCTCGGGGACATCCCGGAGGTTGAACTGCAACGGCGCGGTGTGAACCAGGGCTCTCATGGCGACATGCCTCCCAGGGGGTGAAGATGAATCAGGCGAAACCGGCGACCCAGGGCTCGAGGCGGTCGTCCTCATGGCCCTTCGGAGATACGGCGGGAGTATATGCCGCGGGATCTCTGGGGGTCAACGCAGAGTGACCGAGATGTCCGACGAGCCTGACCAGCCGAGAGGCAAAGACGACAGCGACAGGATATCTGGCAGGGAAAGACGACAGGGATAGCGCCAGGAAGGGGCGAAGATAGCGTTCCGGATCACTGTCCCTGTCTCTGTCCCTGTCGAATGCTTCCGGGTTCCTAGTCTCCCGGGGAATCCCTCTCCGGACCGGTCCGCCTCCCCGGCCGCCACGTGTACTCGCCCGCCTTCAAGCGGAGACTGCGCGGCGGCAGGCACTCCGGCTCGCTCCGCGTTACGACCACCTGACACCATTCGCCGTCGATCAGGGCTTGAAGGTACGTGTGGGTGCCGCTCCGCTCGCCCCGCCAGCGGGCCACCCGTCCCACGTTTTCCCTGGTAATTGTCACCACTTTCATCCCGAACCCCACTGCTCGGCGTTCAGCAACCTCTTGAAGATTTGGGCCGTTTACGGTAAAAGCATAGGCAGTTCGCCGTGCGATTCTGGCGGGGAGGCGCGGGGGGCCCGCCTCGCGGGAGAGATGACCGCAATCGCCACCCCTGATTCCGAGAAAAGAGGAGTGCGATGGCCGAGCTACGGAAAGCCGCCGGGATCAAAGCCGAACTCGTCGAGGAGCTGGTGAAGAAGTACTTCGGGGCGGAATTCACGTCGAAGATCGTCTGGAGCTTTGCCAAAGGAAAATACATCCCTTCGGGCTTGCCCCGGCGAGTCGCCGCCCCACAGAAGGTCCTGGGCCTCCGGATCGGCTGGAAGACCATTGGAGAATTCTCCGACAACATCGGGTTTCGCCTGGAGCTGTGGGATCCGTCCTCCCTTCGCCAGGCGCAAGGGTTGGTGGAAGAATACAACACGAAGACCGACGGCACGAAGCTCGAACTGTATCCGTTCTTCATGCACTGGCCCGCCTCAGGTCGCCCACCCGTCCCGGCGCCCGGGAAGGCCTAGTATTACTCAGTTAAGTTATGACGTGTCGGATCTCAGCCGAGATCCACAC
>CAZNWB010000064.1:0-18086 GCA_964576535.1 uncultured bacterium
CACCCAAAGGGCCGGGCACTTCCACAGGTCGGCATAGCGCCGTTCCTGACCAGATCGGCGAGTGTCCTTCGTCCGACATTGCCCTCTCCCCTCTCCTGGTCACTCGATGGGCAATCGTCGAAGCAGGACGCTAGCATGCGTCGAAAGGAAATGTCAACGCCTAATCAGGCCGTCAGCCTTCGGCTGCTCCGGTCTCTGATACGCGTTCAGCTCCTGGGCTGCGGCACAATTCGGAGATACGGTCTCGGCTCCTTCCAGCCTTGTGGGTACGTCTTCTTTGCCTCTTCGTTAGAGACAGAGCCCGCAATGATCACGTCGTCGCCCTGCTTCCAATTGACCGGCGTTGCCACCTTGTGCTTCGCGGTCAATTGCAACGAGTCGATCACTCGTAACACCTCATCAAAGTTTCTTCCTGTCGTCATCGGATAGACGATGATGAGTTTTATTTTCTTGTCGGGCCCGATAACGAACACATTCCGCACTGTCTGATTGTCTGCCGGCGTCCTGCCTGCACAGGTAGCCTCGAGACCGGCGGGCAGCATCCCATACAACTTCGAGACCTTCAATTCCGTGTCGCCGATCATCGGATAGTTCGGCGCGTGCCCCTGTGTCTCCCGAATGTCGTTTGACCACCGTTTGTGGTCGTCAACCGGGTCGACGCTCAACCCGATGATCTTCGTATTCCGCTTGTCGAATTCAGGTTTGAGCCTGGCCATGTAGCCGAGCTCCGTTGTGCAGACTGGCGTGAAGTCCTTTGGGTGCGAGAAAAGCACCGCCCACGACTCGCCAATCCAGTCATGGAAACGAATGCGGCCTTCGGTCGTCTCCGCCTCGAAATCGGGGGCTAGAGTGCCAATCTGAAGAGTCATCGCGCACCTCCTCTGCTCAGCGGTCTCCATCAGGCCGCTGAATGCTATCGTGAGACGTTTTGGGGACGTTGCGAGTTTAGTGACTTTTCGGGGCAGCCCCTCCCCTTATCACCGAAGGGCATGCGTTGAACCCAGCGGACGCTACCATGTCTCCGGCAACACCGTCAAGATCAAAGCGGGCCTTGAGCTATAGGCTTTGAACTTTTCGATGTTGACGGTCCGAGTGCCCAGCGCCGACTCTGGAGGTCCTTGACGGTTAGCGATCCTGCAGGTGCTTGGGAGCTCAGGGTGCTAACGGCAGAGGCCGGGGTCGCCGAGCTTGGAGACCTCGGCGCGGAAGACGGGGCGGTCGTGCTGGTTGCGGACATCCATGGTGATGCGGCAGATGGGACGCCTCTCCTCGCGGGTCAGCCGGGTGATCTCGAGGGTTGCCTTCGAGGTGAGCGTGTCACCTTCGCGGATCGGCTCCTGCTGCTCCTCCAGCTTCGTCGAGAGCAGGATCCACCCCGGAGAGGCGAAGTTCGCCGAGGTGTGGGCGATCATCCCCAGGCTGACGGCCAGGTTCCACATGGCCGGGCCGGCGGAGCCCACGAGGGCCCAGTATCCGTCGGCAACCTCGGGAGAGACCTTCGCCTGGAAATCCTGGGACACCGTCTTTCCCTGCGCGAAGGCGGGCGCTTGCTTGTCCCGGGGGAAGGCGGCCACGGCTGCGCTCCGCTCGCGGGCCGCACGCAGCCTGGCGGGCTCCGTTGGCCTGGCGCCGTCGTCGGATGGGCGTGACCCTCCGTGCGGTGTGACGACGACCGTCCCCTCCATGGCCACCTGGCCATCCCGCCGCAGGGCCTCGACGCGGAGCCTGATCCGACCATCCTGGGCATCCAGGACGGTGAAGATCGGAGTCACCGAGTCACCGATGCGGACGGGCGCTTTGTATTGGACATCCTCGATGCCGTGGATCCGGCAGCCGTCAGCCACACGATGCAATCCGACCAGGCTGACGAGAAGGGTCAGGATCCCATGGGCGATCCGGCCGTCGAACTTGATCACGCCTCGGGCGCGCTCCTGGGCCACGAACTCCTCGTCCAGGTGGTAGAGGTTCCGGTCGCCCGAAGCCTGGGCGAAGAGCTTCACCATCCAGTCCTCGATCGTGACGGCATACCCGGGGATGCGCATGCCCGGCATGAGGCCGGCCGCCTCTTTGACCAGGAGGGCCGTGCGCAGGCGCTCGAACGCCTGGTGGTACCGCCGGTCTTCTTCCTGGGTGAGCAGGCCCGCCTTCCACGCCGTCCGGATGATGTGCTCATAGACCCGGGCCGTGGCCGCGTCCACCAACTCGATGGCATTGGCCCGCCAGGGGTCAGAGTACGCCACGGCACCCAGGCCCCGGTCCTGGTCCGCCACGGCGAACAGCTCGAAGGGTTGTAGGGCCCGCTCGATGGACGCCGGATACCAGCGCCGCTGGAGCTCTGCCCGCAACGCCGCAGGAAACTCTTCGACCTTCCGGGCGCCATTCCAGAAGGGCTCGGCCAACTCGCGGCACGTTCGCACAAACGGTTCCACCCATTCGGCCGGGAAGCTCTTCCGCAAGCTCGCACGGATGGCCTCGGGCGAGAGCGCTTCTCGGATGGCGTCCGGCGCGACACCCTGGATCACCGGCGCCAGTTCCTGGATGAACGACCGCGGGGGGACCATCCGCCCGTTGACCTCATCCACCTCGTCAAGGCGCGCCAGTTTGCCCGAAAAGCCGTGATTGGCCGCGTCCAGTGCCTCGCGAGAGACCCGGTTTCCCGACCGGGTAAGGCTGTCCATTGCGTCTATTCCCGCCTCGGACGTGGCCACGAGCAATTGGCCCTTCAGGAGATACTCTGCCTTCCGGATGGATCGGGTCTTTGCACCAACGGCAAGTCGGCCCTGCCGGTATAGCTCAGCAACGGGAATATCAAAGATCAGGGCGGAAACCCGGCGGCTGGCCGTGGCGATCTCGTACGCCTGATTCAGCGCTGCCTCGGTCCGGATGCACCCCTCGATACGCAGGTGGCCGAGAGGGAGGCCCAATCGGGATTCGATTTCCGTCAGCCGCGCATCCAACCCCCGGACTTGCGCCGGAGACGTCACCTCCGGCAGCGCACACGCACTCACCCGGGACCCAAGGACCGAAACAACCTCCTCAAATGCCGGCCAGGTCTCCCGATCATCGGGATTGGCCTGGAGGGCGAGCAGGGTCTGCTCCGCGCGCGTGACGCGCAGGGTTTCCAGGAGCTTTGACCGCGATGCCCTCCCAGCCTGCCCGGCGACGGGCGCGAGATCCACGATGACCTCGTCCGCACCGGAGGCCAGGGCCGCCTCGACCTCTTCCGGCTGGGCGGCGCTGACGGGCACGACGGATCGGCGGACCGTGGCGTCCCGCAGCTCCAGGACCCGCGGGGGCAGCAGCGGTTGTCTGTCCCGCGCGAAACGCTTTAGTTCCTCCAGAGCAAACGGGGCGTACTCCGGTGAGGTCCCGGTTCGAGGGGACACCTCGGCATAGCTGCCCGGCGGAATCGAGGTGGGCTTCGCCCGGGGATCCCGGCGGTTGGGCCGGCGGCCCTCCATGAAGTCCAGGATACCGGCCAGGTTGTTGGGATTGACGCTCCACTTCCCGGTGAATCCGAGGCGGGCCGCCTTGCCCGCATCCACGAAGCTGCGATGGCGCTGGAGGCTCGGCGTGATCCCGTCAATCGCCTCCAGGCCGGCGGCGACCGAGACCTCGACGGTCCGGAGCCTTCCGTACAGGGCGTAGGCCTGCTGGTGGTCCTGGTCCCGTCCGCCCGTGGCCGCCGTCCAGTCCACAATGCCGAAGATGCCGCAGATCATCCGTGGCGTGCACCGGCAGATGGCATCGAGCTGGCGCACGGCGCTCGGCAGTTCAATGAGGGCCTCGATCTTGAGACGGTTTTTCTCCCAGCCTTGCTCCAATTCGATGGCGCTGAGGATTCGGTGGAGCAGGATGATGTCCTCCGGCCCCTCGACCTTGGGCAGCAGGATCCGGTCCACGCGGTTCCCCATCGCCCGGACCACGTGCCAGAGATCCCCGGCGGACCACTTGGTGTGCAGGTTGTTGATGCGAAGGGTGACGATGATCCCATCGAGGGTGTGACGACGTGAAACCTGAGCCAGCAGGGCCTGGAGTTTCTTTTCCGGTGAGGCCTCAGCTTCGCGCAGGGTCTCCTGCTCCCCCGCCGTGAGGGCAAGGCCCTTGACCACCTTCATCTTGGCGATGAAGACGGGCAGGTGCTGCCCTCGCCCCTCGGGCGAATTCGCCTGGCGGAGGGCCCCCATCTCTGTCTCGCTCGGCGGCTCGCCCCGGAACAGCTTCAGGACGCCCATGAAGATGTCGCGCGCCAGTTCCTTCCGCGGGGTGGCGACGGCATCTTCCAGGTCCGTGATGATCTCGTCCGGCCGGTCCTCGGCCGCCTTGAGCCAGAAGTACCAGTTGTCGGCGGGGAAGACATGCTGGACTCGGGGATGCAGTCGCTTCGCCTGAACCGAGGGCTTCTCCATGGTCAAGTGATCCATTCGGGGGATCTCCCTCATTTCCAAATTGAAAACCGACAACCGACAACCGGCCAACCCAAGGAAAAGAGGCGGATGACCAGTCGTCGGACCGCCATTTTCAAATTGAAAACCGACAACTGACAACCGGTCAACCGAGACCGCTGAAGCAACTGATCCGTTGTCAGTTGTCCGTGGTCAGTTTTACATTGAGCCCCACCGGGGCTTAGAGGCCGTCGAGGGCCCGGTAGGTCCCGAAGACGTCCCGCAGGACCCCGCAGATCTCTCCGATGGTGGCGTAGGCCTTGACGGTGGCCAGGATGGGAGGCATGAGGTTCCCATGTCCCTGCGCCGCTTCCCGCAGTCCCGCCAGGGTTCGGGTGACCGCACCGGAATCCCGCTCCCGGCGAAGCGCCTTCAGGCGGCTCCGCTGGCGATCGGCGACCTCGGCGCTGACTCGGAAGAGGGGAGGGGAGGGGGATGCGGTCTCTTCGGAAAAGGCGTTCACACCCACGACGATGCGCCGACCCTTCTCAACCTCGCACTGGAAGCGATAGGCCTCTTCCTGGATGGCCTTCTGCATGAGTCCCCGTTCGATGGCGACCACCGCGCCGCCCATGGCCTCCACTTCATCGAACAGCTCCTCTGCCCGCCGCTCCAGCTCGTCCGTCAGGGCCTCGAGGAAGTGCGATCCCGCCAACGGATCCACCGTCTCGGTGACGCCGCTCTCGTGGGCGATGATCTGCTGGGTCCGGACCGCCAGGCGCTGAGCGGCCTCGGTGGGCAGGGCCAGTGCCTCGTCGTAACAGGACAGGGCCAGGGACTGGACGCCGCCCAGGACGGCGGCCAGCGCCTGAAGGGCCGCGCGGACGATGTTGTTCTCCGGCTGCTGGGCGGTGAGCGTGGACCCCCCGGTCTGGGTGTGCGTCCGGAACATCCAGGAGCGGGGGTCGGTGGCACCGAACTTCTCCCGCATCAGGCGCGCCCAGAACCGTCGCAAGGCGCGGTATTTGGCCACCTCCTCGAAGAAGTCGCTGTGCGTGTTGAAGATCCAGGAGATCCGCGGGGCAAACCGGTCTACAGGAAGGCCGCGAGCCGCAACCTCCCGAACATAGGCGGCCGCATTGGCGAAGGTGAAGGCCATCTCCTGGACTGCAGTCGCGCCCGCCTCGCGCATGTGGTAGCCGCTGATGCTGATGGGATTGAACTTCGGCACATGCTCGGCGCAGAAGGCGATCAGGTCGCCGGCCAGGCGCAGGGATGGCCGGGGGGGGAAGATGTAGGTCCCCCGCGCCACGTACTCTTTCAGGACGTCGTTCTGGACCGTTCCGGCAAGGGCCGTCGAGGAGAGCCCCTGGCGGTCCCCCACCGCGATGTACATGGCGACCAGTACCGCCGCGGGGGCGTTGATCGTCATGGAGGTGCTGACCGTATCGAGGGGAATTTCCTCGAAGAGCCCCTCCATATCGCGGAGCGAGTCGATGGCGACCCCGACTTGCCCGACCTCGCCCTCGGCCTCGGGCGCATCCGAGTCCAGGCCGAGCTGGGTCGGCAGATCGAAGGCGACGCTGAGGCCCGTCTGTCCCTGGTCCAGGAGGAATCGGAACCGCCGGTTGGATTCCTCGGCCGTCCCCGCCCCGGCATACTGGCGGATCGTCCAGAGCTGCCCCCGGTACATCGTGGGGTAGATGCCCCGCGTGTACGGGTACTCGCCAGGAAACCCCAGCCGCTCCGCGAAGGCAGACTCCCCGCCTGCCGGCAGGTACACCCGCTCGACGGGGATGCCCGAGCGGGTGCGGAACTCGTCCTGCCGCTCCCCCGTCTTCTTCAGGACGGGACCGAGCGTCTGCTCTTCCCACTGCCGTTTCGCCGCGTCCAGATCGCCCATAGCACCGTGGCAATTTCAAATGATGAACCGACAACTGACAACCGGCCACATCGGATTTCGGAATCGGATGATCGGTTGTCGGTTGTCGGTTTTACATTGGCTCGGCGGTTCGTCGAGCGGGGCTAGCCTTCGAGGATGCGCTTCGCAATGACATCGCGCTGGATCTCCGACGTCCCCTCGAAGATCCGGAACACGCGCGCGTCGCGCCAGTACCGCTGGACGGGGTACTCCAAAGAGTACCCATAGCCGCCGTGGACCTGCATGGCCTCGGAGGTCACCCGCTCTGCCATTTCGGCCGCGAACACCTTGGCCATGCCCGCCTCCAGATCGCAGCGCTTCCCGGAGTCCTTCATGGCGCAGGCATAGTAGGTGAGCTGCCGCGCCGCCTCGATCTCCGTGGCCATGTCGGCCAGCTTGTGGCGGATCGCCTGGAAGTTGCAGATGGCCTGGCCAAACTGGACGCGCTGTTTCGAGTAGGCCAGGGCCGCCTCGTAGGCCGCCTGCGCCACGCCCACCGCGCGGGCCGCGGTCTGGATCCGGGCCGACTCGTACGTGGCCATGAGCTGGTAGAACCCGCGGTTCTCCGTCTCGCCGATCAGATTCTTGGCCGGGACCGGGCAGCGCTCGAAGCTTAGGCTGAAGGACTTCATGCCATGGTAGCCGATGGTGGCGATGGGCTCCCCCGAGATGGCCGGCGGATCAAAGCCGTCTCCCGGCTCCTTCTGCGCGAGCAAGATGCTCAGGCCCCGGTGACGCCTGGCGGGGTCGGGATCGGTGCGCGCCAGCACCGTAAGGATGTGGGCGCGGTTGGCGAACGTGCACCAGGTCTTGGCCCCCGTCAGGACGTAGCGGTCTCCCTCCCGGACCGCGCGCGTGCCGACCGCGGCCGTGTCGGAGCCGGCGTCCGGCTCGGTGAAGGCCGCGGCCGTCAGCAAATCACCGCTGGCGAGCCCCGGCAGGAATCGTTGCTTTTGCTCCTCCGTCCCGTGGACCAAGAGGAGCGTCCCGGTGATGAGATTGCGGGTCATGACGGATCCAACGCTCAACCAGGCCCGCGACAACTCCTCCGCGACGATCGCCATGCTGGCGTAATCCAGGCCAAGGCCCCCATACGCCTCCGGAACGGTGAGACCAAAGTAGCCCAGCTCGGCCATCCCCTTCAGGATTTCCGTCGGGATCTCCCCGTTCTCGCGATCGTACCGGTCGGCGATGGGCGCCACCTGCTTCTCGGCGAAGTCGCGCACCGCCTTCCGGATGGCCTCGTGTTCCGGTGTGAGCATCCTGACCCCTCTGACCTGGGCCCCTCACTCTACTTCAAGATTCACCATTCGACATTCGATATTCGACATTCCCAAGGGCCGTCTATGCCGTGGCGGCGACCCCCACGGCGAGCGCCGGCTCTGGTCGGAGCCCATCGGCCGGCGTCCCGGCCCAGCGCAGGACCGTGGCTCCCCACGTGAGTCCGCCACCGAAGGCCACCAGGACCACCACATCCCCGCGGCGGAGCCGCCCGGCCCGAGCCGCCTCGTCCAGCGTGATGGGCACCGAGGCCGCCGAGGTGTTGCCGTACCGCTCCACGGTCAGGTACGTCTTGTCCATGGGCAGGCCCAACCGCTGCATGCAGGCCCGGATCAGGATGGCGTTGGCCTGGTGGGAGACCACCAGCTCCACATCCTGGAGGGAGAGGCCGGCCGCCCGCACGGCCTCACGGACAGCCTGGGGGAACGCCTCGATGACGAAGTCCCACACCTCCCTCCCGTTCATGTGGAACTTGTCCAGGCGCTTGATCAGCACTTCCGGAGAGGCGGGCATCCGCGAACCACCCCCGGGGACGCAGATTGTCTTGTGCTTCGATCCGTCCGCACGGAGGTACGAGGACAGGATCCCGTAGCCCTCGTCAACCGGCCGCAGCACCGCGGCGCCGGCGCCGTCACCGAAGATAACACAAGTCGTGCGATCCTCCCAGTTCAGAATGCGGGAATAGGCCTCGGCACCGACGACCAGGGCTGTCCGGTACCCTGGATTGCCCCGCATCATGTCCGAGGCCATGGACAGGCCATAGACGAACCCCGTACACACGGCGTTCACGTCCACCACGGCGGCATTCCAGGCGCCGATCTCCCGCTGCACGTGGCAGCCCGTCGGCGGCTGGATGCTGTCCGGGGAAGACGTTGCCAGGATCAACAGGTCCAGCTCCTCGGCGGGTATCCCGACGGTCTCCAGGGCGCGACGGGCCGCCCGGGCGCCCAGATCGGACGTCGCCTCGCCCTTGGCCACGATCCGCCGCTCCCGAATGCCGACGCGATCGCGAATCCACTCATCGCTCGTCTCGACCATCCGGGCGAGGTCGTGGTTTGTCATCACGTGCTCGGGCAGATACGACCCGGTTCCGACGATCCCGATTCCCCTCATCATGGCCCTTCCCCCCTCCTGTGCGTCACTCCCCTCCGGGCCTGCCCTGAGTTCGTCGAAGGGCTACCCCCTCGACGCGCTCAGGGCCAGCGCCCGGGTCTCCTCCAGGTTGCGCAACCCCTGCCCCAGCGCGTTGACCATGAGCGCCATGTTTCCCGGCGGATGCGCGTTCCGCCACATCAGATCGTGCGCGTCAGGGATGCGGTCAAAGTCGAAAACCTGCGACATGCAGGGCAGGACGCGCCCGTCCATCACCGAGTGATTCGCGGCATCCGCCTGCATCAGCGTGGCGAAGTGGCTGCCCTGGATGCGCTTCTGTCGCATCCAGACGTAGGCGGCATCGAAGGTCAGGTTGAACCCGCTCGTCCCCGCGCAGAACACGACCATGCCGCCGCGGCGGCAGATGTAGCAGCTCACGGGGAAGGTCTGCTCCCCCGGGTGCTCGAAAACGATATCCGGGTCCACGTTCTTCCCGGTGATCTCCCAGATGGCCTTTCCGAAGTGTTGAACCCGCCGCAGGTACTGCTTGTAGGCTTCCCGCTCCCTCGTCGAGGGTAGGGGCCCCCAGCAGTCGAACTGCGTCCGGTCGATGTAGGCCTTGGCCCCGATGTCCAGGCACCACTTGCCGCGCTCTTCGGAGGAGACCACCGCGATGGCGTTGGCGCCGGCGGCCTTGATGATTTGGATCGCCATGGAGCCCAAACCACCCGCGCCGCCCCAGACCAGGACGTTCATGGCAGGCTGCAGGGTGTGGGGTGGGTGGCCGTAGAGCATCCGGAAGGCCGTGGCCAGGACCAGCATGTAGCATCCGGCCTGCTCCCAGGTGAGATTCTTGGGCTTGGGGACGAGCTGCTGGGCCTGAACGCGGGTGAACTGAGCGAAGGCCCCGTCCGCGGTCTCGTAGCCCCAGATCATCTGCTGCCGGCAGAGCATGGGGTCCCCCCCATTGCAGTTGTGACACTGCCCGCAGGTGTGATTGCAGTGGATCACCACCTCGTCGCCGACCTTCCACCGCCGGACCGCACTCCCAACCTTCCAGACCACTCCCGAGGCGTCACTGCCCGAGATGTGGTAGTCCCGGCCGTGGATGTCACAGGGCGACAGGGGGTCGCCCAGGGCGGCCCAGACCCCGTTGTAATTCACTCCCGAAGCCATGACCAGGACCAGGACCTCGTCCGCGGAGATGTCGGGGACGTCCACGACCTCCCGCCGGAACGATTCCAGGGGCGGGCCGTGCCGGTACTTGCGGATAACCCAGGCGTGCATCTTCGGGGGCACGACGCCCAGTTCCGGGATCTCGCCCAGCCCGTAGAGCTCACGCGCAGACATAGCCTGACCTCCGGTCCTGGCCCACGCAGGTTACTGGCAACCGGTCAAGCGGCGCATCAACCGGGGAACCGCCGATGGTTCAGCCCCCTGCTCCGCCGGGACCCTGGGGCTTCGCCTCACCACGCGAGCGGGCCACGGCACACAGGCAACCCAGGAGTTCATCCGCCACAGCCAGCACCTGGCCATGGGTGAACCCAGAGCGTTGCATCTCCCGGAACAGCGTGCGCGCGACCAGGCGAGGGCCCCGTTGATCCCCATTGGCCCCGAGGAAGTATTGGCCCTTTTTCCCCCCTGCCGACTCGACACTCATGCTCGACCCTTTCGGGGAGATCGCCGGTCCGCCGCCCGCAGAGGCACCGTCCCAAACCCCAGGCGGACTGGGACCCCGATCGCGCTCTCCCACCCGGAGCCGCCGCACTCGGGACAATCCTGGAGCGTCCCCTCGATCCAGGCGCGGCCGATCCCCACACAATCCTGACACGTTCGCGGATCGTGGACTTCTCGACTCCGTTCCACCTGCATTGTTTCACCCCCCGGGATCCGTGACCCGGATCCCCCCGTTCGCACTACTGCGGCAGAAAATATGTGAGGCCCCAGCCCTCATCCGTGTTTGCCCGGGAGCCCAGGCCGTAGGTCTCGCGCGCACACGCGGCACAATAGACGGCCCCCTCGGAGAGGAAGGCACAGGCGGGACAGCAGGGCTCACCACACTCAATGCAGCCCAGGTTCTCGTTCGGATACGCAATGACGAACCCGCACCGGCACCGCACGGTCACCCCCAAAGGACCGAGTGTGAGCCTTCGCCCCCGAAGCTGATCCATGATTTGAGCACTCATGTGTGGCCTCCGTCAGACGGATTTCAAAACAGTGTTTCGCAAGCTCCGTTCCAATTCAGACAATCTGGAGAGTCGCGATCTCGATTCGCAGAACGATAATAGGCACTTGTAAATCTTTCATCCTTCATTACGGCGACTTATGACCTTGTCGTTTCATGCCTCAAACTGTGACTTAACTGTCACAGAAGTCCAGCATCGCATGGGTACAGTCCGAAAAACACATTGATTCCATTGGGATATATCCATGGATTGAATTGAGACATTCACGTCACATGAATCTGAGAATTCAATGTCACACCGACCTCCCTCGGAACGTCTTCGGCGACACGCGATGCTTGACGATCAGCCGATGAAACGTTCGCCGGGTCATCCGCCCCAACTGAGCTGCCTGCGAGATGTTTCCGTTCGCCTGCCCCAGATACCGGATCAGGGCATCGCGCTCAAAGGCATCAACCATCCGGGCCTTCGCGCGGGAGAAGCCCTGGGTGTGATCCACCTTCAGCCCGGCGCCCTGGATGTGGAGTGGCAGGTGATCCACCTCGATCTGGCCGCTCTGGGCCAGGACGACCCCTCGCTCGATGGTGTTTTCCAGCTCACGCAGGTTTCCCGGCCAGGAATATCGCCGCAAGCACTCGATCGCCTCGGGGGAGACCCCTTCCATCCGCTTGTTCACCTTGGCCTCGGCCTTTCGGAGAAAGTGCGCCGCCAGGGCGGGGATGTCCTCGGCCCGCTCCCGCAGTGGAGGCAAGGTGATGGTGAACGTGTTGAACCGGTAAAAGAGATCCGCCCGAAACTCGCCCCGCCGGATGGCCCCCTCCAGGTCGCGGTTGGTGGCGGCGATCACGCGAACCTGCACCCGCCGGGTGGCCACATCCCCCACCGGCTTGATCTCTCCGGCCTGAAGAACCCGGAGGAGTTTCGCCTGCATCTCCAGGCTCATGTCGCCGATCTCGTCGAGGAAGATCGTTCCGCCGGCCGCCTTCTCGAACAGGCCGAGCTTGTCCTTGATGGCCCCGGTGAAGGCGCCCTTCCGGTGGCCGAACAGCTCGCTTTCCATCAGGGTGGGCGACAGGGCCGTGCAGTTCACCGTGACCAGGGGCTTGTCCCGCAGGTGGCTGTGCCGGTGGATGGCGCGTGCCACGACCTCCTTCCCGGTGCCACTCTCGCCGCGGATCAGGACGGTGGTCGGGGTGGGCGCGACCTTCGTGATGAGGACGCTGATCTCATTCATCAGTGGCGTTTCGCCGATGATGAGCTCGGCGTCGGACAGGGATCGCAGTTCTCGGAGGGCCAGGCTGTACTGCCCTTCCAGTTCCTGCTTCCTGCGCCGCTCTTCCATGAGGTCCCAGAGAAATTTCGCCCCGCGCCCGCCCATCACTTCCGCCCGCTCCGCCTTGAGCTGCCACAACATCCGATCCACCTCGGGATTGCCCGTCACGTCGATGATCAGATCAATGTCCGGGTTCCGGATGAACTCCTTGAAGTCGTTCCCCGTGGGGATCCGCAGCCGCTTGGCCATGGCGATCCCCGGGGCCCGCCCATTGATGTCCACCACGCCGGCGATACTGATCGAGGGATCCTGCTGGAACATCTCCAGCAGGCCTGTCCCCGCCTGGCCCGCCCCGATCAGGAGGATCCTCGTCATGGCAGACTCCGGAGAGGCAAGCGTCCGGCAGCGGCCGAAACGCAAACGAGCGCAGATGGAACAGCAAAACAAAGAGCCGCGGGGTCTAAAAATCCCCGCGGCCCCTTGAAAGCACAAACGCCACGGGGAGTTGCTGCCCCCGTGGCGTTGACTTACCCGCGGCGCCGTCGCATCAGGCGCCGCCCGCCCGAGGGCAGGCGCGCACTACAACCACGGCGCTGCGCTTATAAGCCGATTTGCTGAAGCGGTGCATGTGGATCGCCTTTCTCCCCTTGACTACATGGCATGCTACTCGGCAGGGCGCTGCCGCGTCAAGGAAATTCTTTCGGGCGTCACAAGCGCGTCCTTGTGCCCGGCCGCATCGCCTCGAGGGTTCACTCGTCCCCCCCGGCACCGCGCGGAGGTCTCAGCCCAACGGGCCAAGCACCCCTCCCGCCAGGAGCCCAAGCAGCAAGAGTCCGAGCCCGATCCGATACCAGACAAAGACGTGGGTTGTGCGGGTCCGCAGGTACCGCAGCAAAAGGTCTATGGCCAGGTAGCCGCTCACCGCAGACGTCAGGATGCCGATGAGCAGCGTGGACATGCCTGCCCCGCCGAGGCCGTGCCTCAGCAGGTCCCGAAGCTCGAAGAGCCCGGCCGCCCCGATGGCTGGAATGCCCAGAATGAAGGAGAATCGCGCCGCGGCCTCTCGCGTGAGACCCAGAAACATCGCGGCCGTCATGGTGGTCCCGGATCGGGACGAGCCCGGGATCAGCGCCACCGCCTGCGCGAGGCCGATGAGCTGGCTGTCCACGAAGCCGATCTGGTTGACCCCTCGGCGGAAGGCCGCCGTCTTCTCCGCGACCCAGAGGAGAACCCCCAGGACGATCAGGCTGGCCGAGATGACGTAGAGTGACCGAAACTCCCCCTCGATGTGCCGTTTGAAGACCAGCCCGCATGCCCCGATAGGCAGCGTGCCGAGCGCGATGAACCAGGCCAGCCGCGCCTCCTGCGTTTCCCATGGATGGCCGTTGAAAATCCCCTGAAGGACGGCCCGGGTCATGACCCCAAGGTCCCGGCCGAAGTAGACCAGCACCGCGAGCAGGGTCCCGAGTTGAATCACCGCGGAGAAGGCCGCACCCGGATCCGGCCACCCCAGGAGAGCCGGAACCACCCGGAGGTGCGCGATGCTGCTGATGGGGAGGAACTCGGTGAGGCCTTGGACAAGGCCCAGGGTGATTGCCTGGACGACCGTCATACTCTCTCCACGTCGTCCCGTGGCGTCAGAGCCGGCACCGACTCATCGGACCTCAACGATCACCGTCCGGTCCCTGGGACCATCCAGCTCTACGAGCATGATGCTCTGCCAGGTCCCCAGCCGGAGACGGCCGCCTTTGACCGGCACGGCCTCGCTGGGACCCAGGATCGTCGCCTTGATGTGGGCGGCGGCATTCTCATCAATCCGGTCGTGTCGCCACTTCCCATCGGGAACCAGGCCTGCCAGGGCATCCAGGATATCCTCGCACACGTTCGGGTCGGCGTTTTCGTTGATGACGACGGCCGCCGTGGCATGCGGGACATAGACCAGGCAGATGCCGTCACTGATCCCGGATTGCTTCACCAGGTCCGCCAGTCGACCGGTGACATCCACCATTTCCTGTTTCTTGCGGGTCCGGATATTGAACTCGGCCACGGGCGATCTCCACAGTCGGGATGGGCTGCCTTCAGAGATCTTGATTGCTGCCAGCCGGTCATCTCCTTCCGGCTGACGCGGGTGGACTCTTTGGCTGGACCTCTTCACCCAGCAGATCGCCCATTGCCATCGGCGCCGATATGCTACAATACCCTGCCACCGTTCAGGGCGGCGGAGAATATACTGGCGCGCCCGGTTCTTGTCACGGGAAATCCGGTGCGGAACGTTCCGGACACCCGGCTCCGCGCGCGAGGGGCCGGCGCCGTCAGAGAGGGATGGGATCACCCAGGCGTTCCGCAGTCCCACCGGAGTGCCCATGGACGCCAAGGTACGCGAGGAGATCGAGACCGCTGTCCACGCCCTGGATGAGGCGCTGGGCGGCCTGATCAATTTTACCATGACCCTTCGGCCAACATTGCGGAACGAGATCATGCAGATCTGTGGACACCACATCGAGAAGGCGCGCCAGGCCAGAGACCGATTGGAGGCGCTGCTGCAGGACTCGGGGAGCTGATTTCTCCGCGAGAGCATTCAAGAATCCGCAACACCGGCGGGCTGGTGGCATCTCCTGCACTCGCTGGGGACTCCTGCAGATTCTCGGGAGGACAACTTCACTGAGCAAAGACACTGCAGATTCTCGGGTATTGCCTTCCAGATAGTCCTGTGATAGCGTTTTGCCCACTCGCTGGAAACCCGTCGGACGATCCTTCAGGAAGGATGACAGGTTAGGATGGCTCGACTGATCAAGGTGGCCGAGGTGAGCGAACTCGCGCCCGGTCAGGGCAAGCTGGTCCAGGTGGATGGAGAGGACGTGGCGCTGTTCTACCTGAAGGGCGCGTACTACGCCCTGGGTGCGGTGTGCCCGCATGAGGAGGGACCCCTGCACGAGGGCGAGGTGGACGGCGAGACCATCGTCTGCCCGTGGCACGGATATGACTTCCACGTCAAGACGGGTGAGTGCTCCGTGGACTCCGAACTGCGGGTCAAGACCTACGTCGTCATGACCCAGGGGAATGACGTCTGTATCGAGGTCGCATGACCTGATCATCCCGGGCGGCTCTGCGCATGGCCAAATTCGTCAAAGTGGGGAGGGTGGGTGACCTGGCCGAGGGCCAGGTCAAGGTGGTCCAGGTCAACGGCCAGCGGATCGCCCTGTTCCACGTTGGCGGTCGGTACCACGCCCTGGAGGCTTCCTGCCCGCACGAGGGGGGCCCGCTAGCCGACGGGGTGGTCAAGGGGCTGTGGGTCACCTGCCCGTGGCATGGATATGACTTCCACCTCAAGACCGGAGATTGCGGGATAGAGCCCGACCTTCGGGCCCTCACCTACCCGGTCAAGATCCAGGGAGAGGACCTCCTGATCGAAATGGCCTGACAGTCGATGGGAAAACGAATCGGCCCGATCCATCCTCGGATCGGGCCGTAGTTTTTCTTGGAGAGAATCTGCGAACTCTGCGCCCCTCGACACCGCATCCGGCGGGGCTCGGGGCCGTTCGGCTGAGCTCACGACGAAGCCCTGAGCCTGCCGAAGGGTAATCTGTGGATAGGTGAAATCCGTGTCTTATAACTGCAGCAGCCGAGCGAGGTTCCCACCGAAGATCAGCCGCGCCTGCTGCGTTGGCACTTCCAGCGCCTTGAGGGCCTGCACCTGGGCATCGAAGATGTCGCGCCGCCACCCCCGAGGCAGGAAGGTCGAGTCGGTACCGAACAGGATGCGCTCGTGCCCGAACACGCGGAGCGCCGCCCGGAAGACCTCGGCGAGGGAAAGCGGCAGAGGCATGGTATTCACCCAGGCGTTGGAGCTGGACGTGTCCACACACACGTTGGGACACTGGTCCCCCACGATCAGGGCCTCGCGAAGGAAGCCGCAGCCGAAGTGGGGCATGATGAAGGTCGCCTTGGGGAAGTCCTTCGCCACGCGATGCAGGTCAATGGGATTCGAGAACCGCATGTCGAACCGGCTGGGCAGTCCCAGCTTGTCGCGGATGCCCATCTTCAAGATGCCGAAGTGGGTGAAGACGATCGCCCCGCGGGCCTGAGCCTCTTCGAACACCGGGTAGCACCGCTCCTCCCACACGTGGAAATGGTGCATCGCCGGGAACAGGCAGACGCCCCTGAGCCCGCCCTCCAGGGCCTTCCGGGTTCGATTCGCCGCATCCGTTTTCGTCGGGTCCAGCATGCAATAGCCGATGATCCGCTGGGGGAACGCCTGCACCGCGGCCAGGATGGATTCCTCGTCTCCTGGAACACTGGCGATGAGGACCATCCGGTCCAGGCCGTGCTTGTCCATCTCCTGAACCCAGCGCTTGCCCAGCGCCGCGTGATCGGGGGTGGGCATCTCCCATCCCAGCCGCTCCGCCAGGGCACGATACGGGTCATCGCCCGCCAGCTCCCGCCGGAGCGCCTCGACAAACTGCATGAAGAATGGATACGAGAAGAAGTGGGCGTGGGCATCTAACACCCGCATCTCGCCGAGCTCGGTCTTCACGATTTCCCCCTCCCGCATTCGCCCCCGAAATCCGTGCCCGACTATACCATACTACTCCCACGGAGTGTCCAGACGAGAGGGATGGACAGTATGAACTTGGCTAAAGCGGTCAATGTGAATTTGGAATTACGTGAGCCCGCCGAGAGCGGAATGGATCTCAGGCAGGACGGCAGGGTCGGTTTCTCGGCTGCGGGCGTCGCGCAGCGCCGCTTCCGCCTCACGCGTCCCGATCCGCCCCAAGGCCCAAGCGGCGTGGGCGCGGACCAGTGGCTCGGGGTCCTCGCGAAGCGTCCCGGCCAGGGCAGGAACTGCCTCCGGGCGTTTCAGGTTTCCCAGGGCCACGCAGACATTACGGAGGAATCCCCGCCGTTTAGCGCGGAGGATCGGGCTGCCGGCAAACCTCGCCTTGAATTCCGTCTCGGTAATCGACAGCAGGGGGATGAGTTCCGGCGCATGCAGCCCCGCGCGCGGCTGGAAGGCCTGCTCCTTCGTGGGTTTCACCTTGGTATTGTAAGGACACACATCCTGGCAGATGTCGCAGCCGAAGATATGAGTCCCCATGAGCGGCCGGAGCTCGCTGGGGATCAGGCCCTTCAGCTCGATGGTCAGGTAGGAGATGCACCTGCGGGCATCCAGGACATAGGGCCCCACGAAGGCATTGGTCGGGCAAGCATCCAGGCACAGCCGGCACTGGCCACACCGGTCCCGGATCGGCTGGTCGTGCTGCAGTTCCAGGGTCAAGAACAGCTCCCCGAGAAAGAAGAACGAGCCGATCTTCATAGAGAGCAGGTTGGTGTTCTTGCCGAACCAGCCGATCCCGGCCCGGGCGCCCACCTCGCGATCCATGGCCGGCCCGGCGTCCACGTACACCCGCCCCTGCACCTCCGTCCCAGCCTCTTGCCGTACAAAATCCAGCAAGCGTTCGAGCTTTGCCTGCATCACGTCGTGGTAGTCGTCCCCCCAGGCATAGCGGGAAACCCACCCCCGGATGCCCTCTGCCTCTGCCTCCCGGGTATAGGGTGTGTTGTAGTTCAGGGCCACCGAGACCACGGACCGGGCCCACGGCAGGAATTCCCCCGGGTGCATCCGCTTGCCTGCGGTCCGGGCCATGTAAGCCATCTCGCCGTGGTAGCCACGGCGGAGCCATTCGGCGAAAGACTCGTCATGCGCGGGAATCTGCACCGGCGAGATTCCCACCAGGTCGAAACCCAAGGTGATTCCGTGGGCCTTGATCCGCTGGGTCAATGTCCCTGTGGTCATGCCCGACTGGGATCCGGCAAGAGAGGTCTCTGTCATGACGAAGCCTGTCACGAAAATCCCTGACCCGGTGTACTGTAGGGAGGGGGCTAGTCCCCCTCCGATTGCGGAGGGCCACAAGGGCCCTCCCTACGGGAATCCCACCATGGGGATTTTCATC
>CAZNWB010000065.1:0-18007 GCA_964576535.1 uncultured bacterium
GAGCATTTGGCCGCAGCGGAATTTCGGATCGGGGTGGATTCGACCACCAACGAGGAGAAGCGGGAGGAAGGACGGCAAGGCTAGAGTTTAGGCTTGACAATGATGAGCGGACCCGGCTAGCTTGACGTCGCCTCGACATTTGCCCTTGGGGTGTTTCAAAGGGGAGAGGGGCGATGTCAGTCGGCGGAAAGCCGTCATTTAGCGCAGGGGCGAATCTGTCCCGGCGTGCCGATATGTGCGGCCCTTTGGGGAGCGGCCAGCCCCAAAGGGCCGTTCTGTTTGCAGGCAACCACCGCCCAATGCTGACACTGGCGGCGGCTCCTTAACCACATTCCCCGCCTGAATCTCCCTCCCTGAAAGCCTATCGCGGAGTCTCTGCTGAACTCTCCCCCCAGCGGTGAGGTGCCAAGGCTGTCTGGCAACTGGCGAAGAGATTGCCATCTTCCATTGGCACCTCGGAGCCTCGTGCTTGTCGGCGCGGAAGCTAATTTCGGGCATGCTCGCGCGCACTCCCCGACCGAGGCCTGACTGTGGAACATGAGAGCTAGGAGGACGCGACATTGGTTCTATTCCCGGCCGCCGCTGCCGCCACAACTGCCTATGCCCGGATGTTGGGCGTCCCTCTACCGCTCTTAGCGAGTACAGGCAATGAGTTGGGTAAACGGGCTGGGGGACGTAGTTCACTTATTCAACTTATCGTCGCTGGCCTCCTGGGCCGAAGAGGACCCATCGAATCCCCTTCCGCTCCCCTTCCCCGCGCTCCCCAGTCAGTCCTCGACGACGCGATCGACGCCACTCGCCGCGAGGACAGGAAAGAGCAAGGACCTTCCTGAGTGCACAGAAGCTCATACCCACTCGGACGTTGCTTTTTCCTTGTTCGGGTGTTTTCATACGGGGCTAGTGCAATCCGGAGGATCGCCATGTCATTTGGCTCGCGTCCGACGGTCCGCGCCCCCGAGTTTCCGGACGTGATGGAGTGGTTCAATACCGCTCAGCCGGTCCGCCTCGCCGATCTCCGGGGGCGTGTGCTGCTGCTCGACTTCTGGACCTACTGCTGAATCAACTGCCTGCACGTCCTCCCGGAGCTGGAGGCGCTGGAAGCGAAATACCCCCAGGCCCTGACGATCATCGGGGTCCACTCCGCCAAGTTCCCCAACGAGCGGGAGGCCGCCTCCCTGCGCCACGCCATCCGCCGACACCAGATCACCCATCCTGTAGTCAATGACGCCGACTTTGTCATCTGGCAGCGCTACGGCGTGCGGGCCTGGCCCACCCTGGTCCTCATAGACCCGTCCGGCTACGTGGTGGGAACCGTGGCGGGAGAAGGACATGGCCCCGTTCTGGATGAAGCCATCGCCGATATGATCGCAGAGCACCGGACAGCGGGCTCCCTGCGCGAGGGGCCAGGACCGGGCCCGACTGCCGAGACTGCAGACGCCACCCCGCTCGCCTTTCCCGGCAAGGTCGTCGTGGACTCCGCCTCGGGCAGACTGGCGATCGCCGACTCCGGACACCACCGGATCGTCATCGCGAATATGGACGGGACTATCCAGGCGCTGGCCGGCACAGGCAAGCCTGGCGCTGAAGATGGGCCCTTTGCGGAGGCAGGCTTCCGCCACCCGCAGGGTGTCGCATTCCACAACGGAAGTCTCTACGTCGCCGACACGGAGAACCATCTGATCCGCCGCCTGGATCTGGGCGCCGGGCGGGTTGAGAGTATGGCGGGGACAGGACGCCAAGCCCATGGTCCCCTTCGGCCTGCGGACGACAATCCCCTCGCGACCAGCCTGAACTCCCCTTGGGACCTCGTGACCCTCAACGGGGTTCTCTACATCGCCATGGCCGGATGCCATCAGGTGTGGGGGCTTGATCTTGCGGGGGGAAAGCTTGATCTGGTCTGCGGCACAGGCCGCGAGGCGTTGGTTGATGGCTCGCGCCTTGACGCGGCCATGAACCAGCCGAGCGGCATCGCCACCGACGGAAGCCTGCTGTTCGTCGCGGACAGCGAGGCCAGCGCGATCCGGAGCATTGACCCACGCCCTGGAGGCCGGATCCGCACCCTGGTGGGAGTGGGGTTGTTCGAGTTCGGCGATCGGGACGGTTCCGGGAGCGGGGTCCGCCTCCAGCACCCGTTGGGCGTTGCGGTCCTGGATGGGCGCGTGTATGTCGCCGACACCTACAACCACAAGATCAAGGTCCTGTACCCCTCCCTCCAACGCGTGGAGACCCTGTTCGGGGGCGGCGGACCAGGAACCGGCCATGGGGACCGACCGCAATTCTTCGAACCGGGTGGTCTGGCCTCGGCCCCTGGCCGGTTGTACGTCGCCGATACCAACAACCACCGCATCTGCGTCGCCGACCTCGCCACCGGCACGGTGACCGCCGTCCCCCATCGCTGACAACCGGGCTGACAAAGCGGCGAATTCCTTCGACCCTGGCCGCACACCCGTCCTCATAGGGCCGCCCTGAACCAAACTGTCGCAGAAGCAACGGTCTGGGCGCGCGACCAGTGGGAGGACGAGCGCGCCCTGCGAGAAGAGATCGAACCCTGGTCAAGTCCCCTCACCTCCGGGGAGATCCTGCAGAAGATCATGGCGGATCCCGGCCCCGGCGTGGTAGTCTTCGGCCGGGTGGAGACGCCCATGGAGTTCCTCTCCCGGGAGAACTGGTGGGAGCGCGGCTGCTTCCAGAGGTTTTCGGACCCCGTGTACGGGGATCTGACCCTTCAGATGCCGGTGTGGCGGATGACCGAGACCCCGCCGCGGATCCGCTGGGCCTGCCGGCCCACCGGGTACCACAATGGCTACGTCTACCAAAAATACCTCGGCCTGGGCCCGCGGCGCCTGGCCGAACTCAAGGACGGGGGGGTCCTGTGATGGCGGAAGGCTCTGGGAAGGCCGGCCCGGAAGCTGCCGCAGCATTCGAGATGCTCGGGCGGTGGCACGAGGAAGTGTCGCGCAACATGCTGCGCATGCAGAACTTCGCCACCATGCTCCTCCACCCCGAGGAGCCGGAGGTGGGCCCCACCCCCCGGGAGGAGATTTACCGGAAGCACAAGTCCAGGCTCTACCGCTATGCGTCCTCGCGAATGCACCGCACCCCGCTGCTTTTCGTCCCCAATCTCGGCATCAGCCGTCCCTACATCTTCGACCTGCTCCCCGGCGGCAGCTTCGTCGAGCACATGACCCGGCAGGGGTTCGACTTCTATCTCCTGGACTGGGGCGTATTCGGGCCCGAGGACAACCATCTCACCGTCGAGGATTGCGTGACCCGCATCCTGCCGCGCATGGCTCGAAAGGTGCTGGAATCGTCCGGGGCCCGCGAACTCTCGGTCCTGGGTTACTGCATGGGCGGCCCCCTCTCGGCGTGTTTCCTGGCCCTGTACCCCGACGTGCCCGCGAAGACATTCATCAACATGGCGGGTCCCATCGATTTTTCCCACGCGGGCCTGTTCCGATGCTGGCTTAACCGGAAATACTTCGACGTGGACCGCTTCGTGGACACCCTCGGCCAGATTCCGGCGGACCTGGTCCGGATCGGCTTCAAGCTGCTCAAACCCAGCATGGACCTGTCCACCGGCCTCAACCTCTGGTGGAACCTGGGGAACGAGAGCTACGTGAAGGGGTTCAAGGCGCTCAACAAGTGGGCCAATGAGTACGTCGCCTTCCCGGGAGAGTTCTTCCGGCAGTGGGTGAAAGAGTTCTACCAGGAGAACCGCCTGGTCCGTGGCGAACTCACGCTGGGCGGCCGGCCGGTCAAGCTCGAGACGATCGGGTGCCCCGTGTTCGTGGTGGGCGCCAAGGAAGACAACATCGCCCCGCCGGCCTGCG
Organism: uncultured bacterium; assembly: GCA_964576535.1. GTDB lineage: Bacteria > Methylomirabilota > Methylomirabilia > Methylomirabilales > 2-02-FULL-66-22 > 2-02-FULL-66-22. The sequence goes on from CAZNWB010000065.1 coordinate 3,831, forward strand.
TGCGCGCGCTGATCGACGCGGTCAGCAGCCGGGACAAGGAGTACGTGGAGCTCCCCGGTGGGCACATCTCCTTGATCGCGGGCCGGGGCGCCGCGACCCACTGCTGGCCCAAGGTATCGAGCTGGCTGGCGGCGCGCTCGTAGCCAGAGGATGTGCCGGGAACACGACAGCACTCGTCATCCGCCCGAGAGGAGATGCACTCATGGTCGAGAATCCGAGTCCGCAGGCGCTCTTCGACCTCTGGAAGAAGCAGATTGAGGAGGGAACGCAGGCCTGGGCCAAGCTGATGGGTCAGGGCCAAGCGACAGATCCCACTGCCTTCTGGCGTCCGTACATGGACCAGGGAATGGCTACATGGTCCAAGGTTTTCACCCAAGGCCCGGTCACCCCGGACCTGATGACCCAGTGGAAGCAGTTCCTGGACCAGTGGATCGCCGCGTGGTCCAAGGTGCTGGAACAGGCCATGGGAACCGAGGCCTTCGCCCAGGCACTCGGCAAGTACCTGGACCAGTGGCTGACCGTCCAGGCCCCGATGAAGAAGGTCGTGGACGAATCTGCCGAGGCCACCCTCTCGACCCTGGGGATCCCTTCGCGCTCGCAAGTGGTGGGAGTCGCCCGCCAGGTCATGGACCTGGACGACCGCATCGAGCGGCTGGAGGATCGCCTGGATGCGCTCATGACCCGGATGGACGATCTCTTCAAGGCCCTTGGCGAGCACGAGGCGGCCGCTGCACGGCGCGCCGCCGGGAGAGAGGCTCCCCCGGCGTGACGCGGCGGCTCTACCCCTGATACCCTGCACGCCTGATAAACGGTAGCCCTGGATCTCCCCTGCCCCGACGAACCTCGCCATCCCCCGATCCTCAGGAGCGAACCCCGAGCAAAATAACTCGTTGTCTACCTTGACGCGGCGTGTTATCCTCTACGCGGAGGTCCGACATGCCATACGTCATCAAGCGGTACTCGAACCGCAAGCTCTACGACACGCAGGAGAGCCGCTACGTCACGCTGGAAGAAGTCGAGGAGCTGATCCGGGAGGGGAAGGAGATCTCTGTCGTGGACGCCTCGACGGGGAAGAACCTGACGTCGGTGACGCTGGCCCAGATCATCCTGGAAAACGAGCGGAGCCACCGGGCCGCGCTTCCGACGGCCTTCCTCCACCAGCTCATCAAGCATGGCGAGGGCTGGCAGGACTTCTTCCAGAAATCGCTCCAAGCGAGCTTGGAGGGGATCATCGGCAGCCAGCGGGAGGCCGATCGAATCTTCAAAGAGTGGGCGGCTCGTGCCGGCCTCGTCCCATCCGCAGCGCAGGCCGGACGGGAGGAGAAGACGCGGGAGCCCGCCGCAGAGAGCGAGACACTTCGCCGCGAGCTTGAACTGCTCAAAGAGAAGCTCAGGACCATCGAGCAGCGACTGGAGCAGAAAGATGAGGGGTGACCCCGGAGGGCCGGCGACTGCGGCCGGCGGCCCCCCGGGGGTTTGGCGTGCTTAGCTCTTGGAAGGCGTGTAGAGAACCTTGAGGTCCGTGGTCAGGCTGGAGAAGGTCTGCTGGATCTGCTTGGCAGCCTTCTGAGTGGTCGCCTGGAGCTGTTCGGCAACCTGCGTCACAGCCTGGGCGTTCCCCTCGACGAGCTTGAAGGCCTTCTGGGTTTCCTGAATCCCCTCGACCAACCCCTTCTGGTACCACGTGAAGGGATCCTTCTGCCAGTCCCCGACGTCGCCCTGCCGCCGGAACCAGTAGCTCTGCCCCTCCTTCGCCGCCTCAAGGGCCGAAGCCTGAAGCTTGCCGTAGAACTGGACACCTTCCTTCAGGGTGTGCGCCGAGAGGTCGGCCAATTCCTGGACGATCTTCTGGTTGGCATCCGTCCAGAGAGCCAGAGCCTCCACGGCCTTGTTGCTGAACTGCCCGAACAACTCCTGCGTCTCGCTCGTGATCTTCATGGTGTTTGTCCTCCCTTTCTGTTTCATGGTTTCGAGCCTCCCTTCGACGCAGGCAGAGAATAACGCAATGCGTTAGCAATTGTCAAGATATTTGTGCGATGCGTTAAAATTTCTAGTTATTATTAATTATACGTGTAAAATTAAATAGTTAATAGTGTTAAAGAAGTAAATTGTGGTAAATTATTCTAGTAACTATTGATGAATATTGACTGTTATTGAATATGGTTATCGCTGGAATGGCATGGGAGGAAGAGACCGTCCTACCACATCCCTGTCAGTGAGGCCGTTCACCTGAGACGGCATACCCGAGACCTGCCTGAGCTGCGTCCTCCTATACTTTGCTCGGGCGGAAGCGACGGAGCCGAAGCGAGTTGGTCACGACCGATACTGACGACAGCGCCATGGCAGCCGAGGCCACCATGGGATCCAGGAGCATCCCAACGAAGGGGTACAGGACGCCGGCCGCGACCGGGATGCCCAGCACGTTGTAGATGAAGGCCCAGAACAGATTCTGCTTGATCGTCCTGAGGGTCCGCTTGCTGAGTTCGATGGCCGTCACCACCCCTCGCAAGTCCCCCCGGATCAGCGTGATGTCCGAAGCCTCCATGGCGACATCCGTCCCCGTCCCGATGGCGATGCCCACGTTCGCCTGGGCGAGGGCAGGGGCATCGTTGATCCCGTCCCCGACCATGGCCACCACCCGCCCCTCGGCCTGGAGCGTCTTGACTTCCTCCGCCTTCTGGTCGGGGAGGATCTCGGCCAGGACCCGATCGATCCCGGTCTGCTGGGCGATGGCCACTGCGGTCCGGCGGTTGTCGCCGGTGATCATCACCACCTCGATCCCCAGCCGGTGAAGCGCCTGGATGGCCTCCACCGAGTGCTCCTTGAGGGTGTCGGCCACCGCGATCACGCCCGCCGGCTCACCGTCTACGGCCACGAACACGGGGGTCTTCCCCTGGCTGGCCAGTTTCTCGGCTGCCTCAACGAGATCCCCTAAGGTCACCCCGTTCTCCTGCATCAGTCTCACGTTCCCCAGAAGAACGGTCTCTCCATCCACCTTCCCCCGGACTCCGTGGCCCGGGATGGCCTCGAATCCGTCCGTATCGCTCAGTCGAAGGCCTTCGGCCTTCGCCCTGTTGACGATCGCCTCCCCGAGGGGATGCTCCGACCCCTGCTCCAGCGACGCCGCCAGCCTCAGCAACTCCTGATGGCTGACCGCCGCCCCGCCCAAGGGCGGGGTACCCGGCTGATAGCTGATGATATCGGTGACCTCCGGCTCTCCCTTGGTCAACGTACCCGTCTTGTCGAACACGATGGTGCGGATCTTGTGGGCCGTCTCCAGGCTCTCGCCGCTCCGGATCAGGATGCCCAGCTCAGCCCCCTTGCCCGTGCCCACCATGATGGCAGTCGGTGTCGCCAGCCCCAGGGCACAGGGACAGGCGATGATCAAGACCGCCACGAAATTCAGCAGGCCGAAGAGAAATCCCGGACTCGGCCCGAAGAGCAGCCAGACAGCGAAGGTGACGACGGCGATCCCGATGACCGTGGGGACGAAGATGCTGGCCACATGATCGGCCATGCGCTGAATGGGTGCCTTGGAGCCCTGGGCCTCCTCCACCAGCTTGGTGATCTGGGCCAGGACCGTGTCCTTCCCCACCTTGGTCGCTTCGAACCGGAATGTCCCGGTCTTGTTGAGCGTGGCGCCGATCACCGGGTCGCCTGCCCGCTTCTCCACGGGAATGCTCTCCCCGGTCAGCATGGACTCATCCACGGCCGACGCACCCTCGCGGACCACCCCATCCACCGGCACCTTCTCCCCGGGTCGCACGACTACCAGGTCGCCGATCCGGACCTCCTCCACCAGGATGTCCGCTTCCACGGCGGCCCGGATGACCCGGGCGGTCTTGGCGTGCAGGCCCATGAGGCGCTTGATCGCTTCGGAGGTGCGCCCCTTGGCAACCGCCTCCAGCAGGCGGCCCAAGAGGATCAGCGTGAGGATCACTGCCGCCGTGTCGAAATAGACCGCCGGGACGATGCCCCGGGACCGGAAGAACTCGGGAGACACCGTCATCGCCGCACTGTACAGATAGGCTGCGGAGGTCCCGACGGCGATCAGGGTGTTCATGTCCGAGGTCTTGTGCCTGAGCGCGGCCCAGCATCCCCGATAAAACTGGGCCCCGACCCAGAACTGCACCGGGGTCGTCAGAATCAGGAGAGTCCAGAAGTTTGTGAGAGGCTGGGGGACCCAGGGGAACCACTCGGGAAAGCTGCCGAGGAAGACCGGGACGGTCAAGGCCGCGCCCACGATGAGTTTGGCCTTCAGCGTCCGGATTTCCCGGTCCCGGGCGGCCTTCTCGTGATCGGCCGTCCAAGCGCCTTCGGGAGCCTCGAGCGGCTCGTACCCGACGTCGCGGATGGCCCGACGAAGGTCCTGGAGCGATGCCGCGGCTGGGGCAAACTCCACCGTCGCGGCATTGGTTGCCAGGTTCACGGACGCCGACACCACGCCCGGCGTCTCCCGCAGGGCCCCTTCGATCGCCGCCACGCAGGATGCGCAAGACATGCCACTGATGGGGATGGTGGCCTTCTCCACCGCCGGGGTGTAGCCGGTCTTCGCGATCGCCTCCACCAAGGCGGCCGGGGTGCTCACTGCCGGATCGTAACTGATGGTTCCGCGCTCGGCCGCCAGATTGACGACCGCCCGCGTGACACCCCGCACCGCGGCCAGCGCCCGCTCGATGGTGAAGACGCAAGAGGCGCAATGCATCCCCTGGATGCCGATGTCAATCTTCGCGGTCGCTCTGCTCGCCTGGGCGGAAACCGCCACGGGGTCACGAACCATTTCGGAATTCCTCTCACTGGTCGTTCGTTTACGGCGCTTCGGACCGGGCCAGTCCCAGGCGGGGCAGCAGCCACTCTCCCGCCGCCGAACCGAGTCGGTCCACGATATGGCGCAACAGGCCGGAGTAGGACTCCTCCCCGGCCAGCACGCCCACATACTGCATCAGCGAGCCCGGCATCCGGGACAGGATGCGATGCCACCAGCGCGGCATGCGATGAAACAGCGTGGCGATCCGGGCCGCCGCCCGAAGCTCCGGCCAGATCGCCTCCGCGATGGCGGCTTGGTACCGGGCGGCGACCGCCGCCGGGTCTCCCCCGGTGAGCAGGGCATCCGCCGCCAGGCTTCCGCTCCGGATGGCATAATAGATACCTTCCCCGAGAAACGGATCGGCCAGGCGGGCCGCATCCCCCACCAGCAAGACGCCCGCCCCGGCGCACGGAACGGGCTCGAGCCGCGGAGCCGCCACGGGCGCGGTCTGGTAGCGCACGGTCGCACCCGAGGACAGCCCGGGGACGCCACGGACGAATGTTTCGAAGGTCCGCCGCAATTCCCGTCCCTGTGGATACTCCAGCATGACCCCGACATTGATCCGATCCCCCTTCGGGAATGCCCAGGCATAGCCCCCGGGGTAGCGGCCGACATCCACCAGAACCGTGTCGGTCAACCCGCGTCCGTTGCAGGCTACCTCCGATTCCAGCGCGACGAGCTTTGCGGGAAGCCGGCGGGGCAAGAGTTGGGCGGCCACCAGACTGTTGGCGCCGTCGGCCCCGATGACCCACGACGCTCGGATCTCTTCGCCGTCGGCGCGCACCGCGATTGCGGTTCCGATCCGCTCGACGCACCGGACGGCAAACCCCTCGCGCACACTGGCGCCCGCCTCCTCTGCCCGGTCTCGCAGCCAGGCATCGAATTCGTCCCGACAGACCATGTACCCCATGGGCACGGGAGAGATGACCTCGAACGGCCGGCCCAACCGGAAGGTGAAGACAGCCCGCCGAACTCGCGCACGCAGGATGCTCTCCACACCCGGGGGGAGATGGCGAAGAACCCGCGGGGAGAGGGCGCCGCCGCAGGCCTTGGGCCGCGGAAACCGTGCCCGATCCAGGAGGCAGACGCGCGCCCCTGCCCTCGCCAGTTCCAACGCGGCCGTGGAGCCCGCGGGCCCCGCTCCAACGATCACCGCGTCGAAGCGCTGCATCGGCGCCATTCCTTTCTGCCCACTGGAGCGCGCGGCCATTCGGCTCCCGCCGTGTCTCCAGTCTCGCACCCCGTGCCATCCTACCACGACTTACCGCGAGTTGAACCCCCCGTAGCGAGAGCACACCTCTATCAGTTCTTCGATCTTCCGCGCGCGTTCCCGCTCGGTCCCCGCCTTCACGCTGTCCAGCACGCAGCTCTCGATGTGGCGGGCCATGAGGACTTTGGACACCTGCCCCAGGGCGCCCTGGATGGCCGAGATTTGGACCATGATGTCCACACAGTACTTCTCCTCCTCGACCATGCGTCGAACGCCCTGGATCTGCCCTTCGATGCGGCGGAGCCGTGCCAATGCTTGGTGCTTCGTCTCTGCATCCATCATCGCCCTGGACCCTCCATTACAGTACCCTGGTAGGGTATTTACCATGGCACTTCCCGCGTGTCAAGTCCCCACCGCTGCGCCGATCCATTTCGGGTCTGCCGCTCTCCCCGCAGGCGGCCGGCTCCTCCGCCACCCCCAGGCGGGTCCTGCAGACCCCACAGAGCGACGCCGCTTCTGAGCCGCCCAAAAAGAAAACCCCGGCGAGGGAATGACTCTCGCCGGGGTGGGAAGACATGGGCGGCCTACAGCACCACCACCACGCCCCAGGCCAAGCTCAGGACGACCGCCAACAAGAGCAAGAGATACTCCGATCGGATCAGCAGGCCACGCATGCCCGCCTCCCTACCGTCCACGGGCGACGCGAGCATGGGTTCGGGACTTCGCCCGGAAACCGTTCGGCGGCAGACGCCAATAGGCGACCCACGGATGCTCGGCGTCCGCGGGGGTCGAACGAAGCGGCAGGTCCATCTCCAGGTCGAAGGATTGCTCCTCGGCTTCCGCCAGCTCCTCCAACAGGCGCAACTCCTGATCGGGCGACCACATCTCGATTTCCTGCAACATCACTCACCCTCCTCGCCTCGCGGCGACGCGTTACGCGGGGCATCGGCCCCCGCGGATATCAGTGACTGTGCCGGGCCAACATCGGCTGGCTCAGCACGTAGACGTTCAGCAGCATGAGCACAAGGGAGACCAGGATCATGGGAGCCGCCGCCCGGAACGTCGTCTCCGCGTTGCTGAAGTACCGGCGGGCCAGCCGCGACCCGGCGTACAGGCTCACCCCGTAGAAGCCCATGAAGAGCAGCATCTGCATCCAGTACACGACCTCGTGGGGGACCAGGGGAGGCAGATTCCAGGCGGGCACGCCGGCCCAGAAGGGGGTGAACCGGTTGATCGTGCGCTGGATCACCGGCACGATGCCTGGCCCCTCGTCCAGGAGGTGATGAAGGTTGTGCGCCAGGTGCATGCTGAGGCCGATGGGGATGAACATGTAGCCGAAGACGGTGACGATCTCTCGCAGGCTGTGGGCCTTGCCCCCCCGGGCCAGGAGGCGTTGGGCCACCCAGGCCGACGTCAGGACCGCCAGGGGGATCAGCCCGAGGGCCACCACCAGGAACAGGCCCGCATTGATCAGGGCCTCGGCGGTCTTGTGGCTGGTGATCCCGAGAAGCTGCAGCGGCAGGCGACCGGCGATCCCGTCCAGGGCCTCACGCCAGGGCTGCAGCATCTCCCCCGTCAGGTAGAGGCTGGCCCCGGCCAGGACCACGGCCAGGACCGCTTCGTCCAGGTGGCGCTGCCCCGCGGCCCAGAGGTCCTTGCCGAACGCCCGCAGGCGGAGCACCAGGTTGTCCTGCGTGCACCCCTTCACGCACTCGAAGCAGAGGTTGCAGTACGCGTTGCTGTCCATCTCCCACAGTCGCTCGAACATGGGGCAGCCGACGTTTTCGGGGCCGCCCAGGAAACATTCTTTTTCCTTGTGGGTGCGACAGCTCTCGCACCGCTTGGCGCGCAGCTCCACGGGCGCCACCATGGAGTAGATCCCGATGAGCCCCGTGATGGGACAGAGGTAGCGGCAGAAGGTACGCCGCTGGTACAAGAGCCCGGTCACTGCCGCGCTCGCCAGGAGCAGAAGAATGAACCACGCCGTGACCCGCGGGTCGCGGACGACGCCCAGTTGCACATCGGCCCAGGTCAGCAGGACGAACGTCCCGTTGGCGATCCACAGGTTCCGGAGGGGCTTTGGCCACTGGCGGGTGGGCTGGGCGAAGCGAGAGGCCCACTCGTTCACCGCGCCGATGGGACACACCAGGCACCAGAGTCGGCCCACCAGGATAAAGGTGAAGATGATGCCGGCCCACCAGATGGTCCACGTAAGCTTCGTGGCCAGGTTCCGGCCCGCCAGACGCGTATCCACGAACCCCAGGAAGACGACGAGCACGAAGAGGAAGAGGAGCGGGATCTGGGTGGCCGGCTGGAAGGCGGGTGACGTGACCAGTCGCCGGAGCCAGGGCAGCGTCAGAAAGTTGAAGCGCTCCCCCGGCCTCACCGCGTCGCCGCGGACGCGGAGGATGATCAGCGCCACCGTCGCGATCCCCAGGATGACTATCCCGACCACCATCAGGCGAGGATTGACCGGCCACTCCCAGGTGACCGGGAGGGAAACCGTCGCTGACAGGGACTCCTGGACGCGTGCCTCCCTCGGGTCCAGGAGCGTCACCTGAAGCTCATAGGGCTCGGGGGCCAGCGGTGTGAACTCGAGGACATAGACACCCGGCGCTTCCTCTCGCGCCAGGCTGGGCGGGACCTGGCCGACATTGGTGGTCGGCCGGAGCGTTGCCTGGAGGCCACGGATCGCCGCCAGACGCTCCTCCTCAGCCTCGTCCTGCACCGAGTCCTGACCCTTGCCCGCCACGGCGCTCACCTGCCGCAGGGAAGGAGGCACCCAGTCAGGGATCGCCAGTTGCACCTGGCCGCCATGAAGCGTCGCACCGCTGGAACGATCGATGATCTGGGCCCTGATCAGCGAGCGCTGGCCAGCCAGAAGCGGGCTGCGGCTCAGGGTAATCCAGAGGTCATAACGGCCCCCACCCAATTCTGAACGGATGACGCGCGATGGGCCGCTGTGATCCCCCTCGGCCCAGGCGGACAGCGTGGCACCCACTGCCAGGAGGATCGCTACCGATCCCACGCCCACGGACCGCCAATGGCCTCTCCAGAATCCTTGCCGCACTCGACCCACCCTCAGTGGAGATCCACTTCCCTCTTGATCGAACCCAGGATGGCGCCTCGGATTCCTAACAGGACGATCCCGCTCTTCCTTCGAAAAATGATTGGTGCACTCAGACGGGTTGACGCTCGCACGAGGGGAGCAAGGGGGGTGCCACGGCGTATAGGCCTACATCCGACCCCCTGACGTTCGGGAGGAACCTTACATTTCAATTGGTTGAGAGGATGCGAATTTGTATCTTTGGACAGACAACCAAGTTTTCAACGAAAGAATGGGACGCGATTGTGCGATGTGGCACGAGTGTCTGTGCTAAATCGCGCATGCGCTCTCAGAGCAAAAACGGCTGGACGCCGCAGATCGCAAGGCGTTCGACACACGCCCGTTCACACCATGGGCGTGCCGAGGCGCCGGCGAGCGCTCGCGTCCCATTGTCCCCACTTTGATTCCGGACTGTTGCTGTGCTAGATTCCCTCGGAACAATTCGGTCATGAGGATGCAGAACACGTGCGACCCTTCCGACAGCGGCTCGCGATAGGCCTTTTGCTCGCGCTGCTCATCGCCACTTCCCAGGCAGGAGCGGCGGCAACGCTCCCGGACGAGATCCGCCTGCCCATCACCGAGCACACCTTGACGAACGGGATGCGGATCCTCGTCGTGGAGCGGCGGGAGTCGCCAACCTTCTCCGCCTATCTTCGTTTCAAGGTCGGAAGCGCCAACGAGGTCCCCGGCCAGACCGGACTCGCCCACCTGCTCGAGCACATGATGTTCAAAGGCACCACGCTCTTCGGGACGACGGACCCCGAGGGGGAGAGGCCCATCCTGGACAAGATCGATGCGAAGCACCTCGCGCTTCACGCCGAGCGCGCCAGGACCCGCGGAGCCGGCGGCGTGGCGGACACATCGGTCGTGGCGAAGCTGGAACAGGAGATCGCCGATCTGGAGGCGCAGGCGAAGCCGTTCGTCATTCGCAACGAGCTGTGGGAGGTCTACCGGCGGAACGGGGGGGTTCGCTTGAATGCGTCCACTTCCCGCGAGGGCACGCAGTATTTCGTGAGCCTCCCGAAGAACCGCCTGGAACTCTGGGCCCTCCTGGAATCGGATCGGATCCGGAACCCGGTCTTTCGCGAGTTCTACACCGAGCGAGAGGTGGTGAAGGAGGAACGCCGGCAGCGCGTGGATACAAGCCCCCGGGGCCAGCTGCTCGAGGCCGCACTGGCCAACGCCTTTGTCGCCCTCCCCTACCGCCATCCCGTGCTGGGGTGGCCGGCCGAGCTGGAAAATCTCACGCGGCCTCAGGCGCGGGAATTCTTTCGGACCTACTATGCTCCGAATAACGCGCTGGCCGTCCTCGTCGGCGACCTGGACGCGACCGAGGTGCTCCACGTCATACAACGATATTTCGGAAGCATCCCCGCCCAACCGATTCCGACACCGCCCGCCCTGGAAGAGCCCCCGCAACTCGGCGAGCGTCGGATCCGGGTCGAATTCCCCGCGGAGCCGCAATTGCTCTGGCTGTATCGGATCCCTGCGCTCGGGCACGCGGACATGCATGCCCTGAGCGTGCTCGGGGCCCTGCTGGGGGACGGCCGGTCATCCCGTCTCCACAAGCGCCTGGTGGAGGAGGAACGCTTGGTTACGAGCATCGGCGCCGGGCCCTGGTTCCTGCGCTATGGGGGACTGTTCCTGGTCCAGGCAACGCCTCGGGCGCCCCACACCCTGGATGAGGTCGAGGCGGCCATCGCGCAGGAGCTTGCCCGCATCCAAGCGGAGCCTCCCACCGACCGGGAGCTCTTGAAGGTGCGCAATCAAATGGAGTCCTCCACGATCCGCGGGCTGATGTCCAACAGCGGGCTCGCCTCCCGGCTGGGAGAGGCCTGGGCACTCATGGGGGACTGGCGCTTCGCCTTCGAAGAGCCGAAGCACATCCAGGCCGTCACGGCCGCGGAAGTGGTGGAGGCAGCCAAGCGGTATCTCGTCCCGCAGCAGCGGACAGCGGCCTGGCTGGTGCGTGGCACTGCGGCGCTTCCCCGCCCCGCCGCCGGACGGCCCACAGTTGATCAGCCCTGGGATGCCAATTGATATCGATCCGAAATCCGAAGGAAGCCACAAGGATAATGCCTGATGTCCAGGCGTACTCTCTCCTCCGGCAGGGAGCGGCTGGTGTGTGACCCGGATTTCGGATCGGGGCTGATGTCCCGCCGGCCCCTGCCGTCTGCCCTTCGCGCTATGCGCCATGCCCTTTGCGCTTCCCTCCCCCAATCGACCCCTCGACCACTTGACCAATCGACCAGACCGCTGCCCGCTGGTACTCCGCATTCCGCACTCCGCATTCCGCATTTCGTCTGCCTGCTGCCCCCTGTCCTTCTCCTCTCACTCCTGTTCCTGCTGGGCTGCGCCATAGACGGGCCGTCCAAGCACGGTCCGCGCCAGTCGCCAGGCTCGGCGCTGGTCCAGCGGATGACCTTCCCGCCCCTCCAGGTCACGGTCCCGCGCGTGGGACGCGAGGTCGAGCGGCGGGTCCTGGACAACGGCATCATCCTGTACCTGGTGGAGGATCGATTCCTCCCGGTGCTGGATGTCTCCGTCGTCTTTCGCGCCGGTACCCTGTACGAGCCGGACGCACGGCCTGGCGTGGCCCAGCTCACCGCGTCGCAGCTTCGAAACGGCGGCACGCGCAGCCTGCGCTTTGACGCGCTGAACGAGGAGCTGGAGGTCCTGGGCGCCTCCCTGGAGACGTCGGTTTCGGGTGAAGCCATCTCCTTCAGCCTCGGTGCCCTGGCCAAGGATGCCGACCGGCTCCTCCAGATTCTCGCGGACGTGATTCGCCAGCCCGCCTTTGACCCCGATCCGCTCCAGACGGCCAAAGGGCGGATCGTCGAGGATCTCCGCCGCCTGCCGGACAGCCCGCCGCGGCTCCTGGCCCGGGAATTCAACCGGACCATGTACACCGAGGCCCATCCGCTGGGGCGTCCCCTCACGCCCGCGCAGGTTGAGGCCATCCGGCGCGAGGACCTCGAGGCCTATCACCGGCGCTTCTTCCACCCCAACAACATGATGCTGGCGGTGGTCGGCGACTTCCGCCGCGAGGAGATGCTGGCCAAGATCCAAGCGGTCTTCGGCGACTGGTCCCGGGTGTCCCTGAGCCTCCCGCCGATCCCCGAGGCACAGCCGCGCTTCGAGCGGGGCGTGTACATCCTGCCCCGCGGGCTCGCGCAGGCGAGTCTGGCCCTGGGTCATTTCGGCATCAAGCGGACCAATCCCGACCGGTACGCCATCGAGATCATGGATCTCATCCTCGGGGGCAGTGGCTTCACCAGCCGGATCATGGAACGGGTCCGGACGGAGGAGGGGCTGGCCTACTCCGTGGGAACGAGCTTTCCCACCACCTCCCCGGACATCAGCCTCTTCCGGGCCACGGTGCAGACGAAGAACGAAAACGTGCCCCGCGCCGTGAACGCCATCCTGGAGGAGATGACCCGCATCCAGCGCGAGCCAGTGACTCCCGAGGAATTGGAACGGGCAAAGGAGGCCATCAGCAACTCCTTTGTCTTTCGCTTCACCTCCCGCTTCGGGACGGTGGTGCAACTCCTGACCCTGGAATTCGACGGCTACCCTTCCGACTACTACGAAACCCTCCTGGACCGCTACCTGGCGGTCACCGCGGCCGACATCCAGCGGGTGGCCCGCCAGTACCTCCGTCCGGACGCGTCCACCATCGTCGTGGTCGGGGACGCCACGAAGTTCGAGTCCGCCATGGGCACGTTCGGACCGATCCATCGCCTGTCCGTGGATCCCCCCGGGTAACCCCAGATATCTCACCGCCAATCCCGCCGGGGCGGGACAAGAATCCAATGACGCGCCGATTTCACGGTCGAAATCGTTACTCACGACATGAGGCAAGGCGGCCACGTCCTACGGTGGAGGAGGGAGATGCATTTGGCAGGGGATGGACGAGATGGCTTCCTTTGCGCATCCCATCCTCGGGGATGTCGCGGGCCAGGGCAACCCGCCCCCATTCAGGTCAGGGTTACGACATTGACGGGGGGTAGTAGCCGAGAGACGAGAAAGGGGGTTGTCCACTACGTCAACAACGTCCCCCACTCCCGTCCCCCACTCCGACCTTCGGGAGCAGGTCCTTCCGCTCGACCGTCCGCCTCTCGGGTGTCGTGAAGAGCCGGCTGGCGCCCAGCACCTCGATGCCGACGAGCTTCTCCCCTGCCGCGAAGTCGAGGGCGATGTCCTGCGTCAGTCGGACTACCCGGCACTGATACTGTCCCTCCAGCAGGCGGATATGCAGCGCATCAGCCTCTTTGTCGTATGTGATTCTCATTGGCTCCTACTCTACCAATTGAAACTCCATCCTTCGCGTTTCCGTCACCCGCCTCGACGCATCCAGAATCTCGAGGGAAATCAGATTTCCCACGTCATCGTAATCAAGGATGACGCCCGGCTTCTCCTCGTCACTTTCAGCCACCGGGGTATTCTCCTTCAGGATCACGGTGAGCGTGTCCGTCCTTGGATCATAGGCAACTTTCATGTTTCCTCCCTCCAATACTTCGAAATCTTGCTCGTGCGATACGCGGTCACAACCTCTGCGGGTTCCCGGTCAATGTCCACAACTACCCGGACGAGGTACATCCTGGCCCCCTCGCCCATTGCCATCCTGGACTGCAGCACAACGCGTCCTGGGCGCACATCAAATTGCTGCTCGGGGGCAGAAAGAACCGACCGAATCGTATCGTCGCTCAAGCCACGCCTTCCCATCTCGAACTCAGCATGAGGGCTGATCGCGAAGTGCTGAATCGAATGGGGTGTCACGCTCGCCTCCCACCTTGGCACCGCCAGGAGCATGATATGCGTGGGGCCCTGGGCTTCAGCGGTGATAGCATACAGGAGCGCGGGGGCATTGGCTAGCGCGAAGGAGGCGAAGGCGTCCCGAGGAATCCCCCCAGCGCATGAGTGGGGTTCACTCACTTTCGGGAGAGAGCGAGCTCCGTCGCACGGGCAAAGGGCCAGGCGCGAGGATGGGTGGCGCGATCGAGCTGATGAGTTGGGCGGCGACCATCGCTCGCTCCCTGGGGAGAGGCAGCGCG
>CAZNWB010000066.1:0-13505 GCA_964576535.1 uncultured bacterium
CGACCGAGTCGCCCGCGTTGTCGCCCGTGCAGTCGGCGATGACGCCGGGGTTGCGGGCGTCGTCCTCCTTGATCTTGAAGACGATCTTCATCAGGTCCGAGCCGATGTCGGCAATCTTGGTGAAGATCCCGCCGGCGATTCTGAGCGCCGCGGCGCCCAGCGACTCGCCGATGGCGAAGCCGATGAAACAGGGACCGGCCGACTCACCCGGCACGAACAGCAGGATGAAGAGCATGATCACCAGCTCGACGCTGACCAAGAGCATGCCGATGCTCATCCCGGATTTCAGGGGAATCGCCATGGTCGGGAAGGGCTTCCCGCCGAGGCTCGCAAACGCCGTCCGCGAGTTGGCCAGCGTGTTGATTCGCATCCCGAACCAGGCGACGCTGTAGCTCCCGAGGATGCCGATGATGCTGAAGAGCACGATGATAAACACCCGGCCCGCCGAGAAGTGCAACAGGAAGCCAAAGTAGACCACCATGATGACCGCGATGAACGCCCAGAGGATGGCGATGAACTTCCCCTGGGTGATCAGGTAGGTCTTGCAGGTCTCGTAGATGAGTTCCGAGATCTCGCGCATCGCCCGGTGGACCGGGAGCTTGCGGATCTGCAGGTACTGGACGAGCCCGAAGCCCATCCCGCCGACGCAGATGATGAGCCCGAACAGGAGCAGGTTGTGCCCGGACATCCCGAGGAAGTTCACGGAGCCCAGGTCGGGGATCGTAAGCTCCGCCTCGCCCGCCCCCGCCGTGGTGGCGAACAGAGACGCCGCCAGCGCCAAAAGCCCCGCGAAAATCCTCGGTGGGGCCGCCAACGCACGGCGAATGGGCCTGCCCGGGCCGAAAGTTTGTGGCACAATGCTGGGTTGACTCACGACAGCAACCTCCTTCGCAGAACCTTTTGTGATAGCAGAGGGATGAGGAATGCCTTCGGGCAGTGATCCCGGGTGGGGGGGACAAGAGCTTCCGCCGACGAACGACTATCCGGTGGGAGACTTGGCGCCTGGATCTCGGGACACCTGCGTACCGGCGGCTCCCCTCCCCAAGTTCGAGGAACCTACCAAGGGTGCCCCAAAGGTGTCAAGCCGAATGTAATGCATCGCGCCATGCCACGGGGCAATTGTCTGGAAAATCGGATGGAGGGGATCGCCTTGGAAACCGGGCGCTCTTCTGTTATCTTTTCGGGCCGCAGCGGCTTGAGGGTTCCTGAGACGATATTGTGCTGAGGCAAGGAGCCGGACGTGGAACAACGTGTGGCTGTTTCCATGAAATGCTTTTACGACCTCCACCTCCCCGAAGGCCCGCCGGGCCGCCGGGGACACCCCCTGCTGATCGCGCTGCACGGATACGGCGGAACCAAGGAATCCATGCTAGCCCTGGCACAGCGGATTTGCGGGGACCGATGTGCGATTGCCTCGCTGCAGGGGCCGCACCAGCACACCCAGCGTCGGCAGGGGTCCCGGACCGTTCGCATCGCCTTCGGCTGGGGGACAATGCACAACTCGGCAGAGAACCGGGCGCTTCACCACGAATTCATCCGGCGGGTCATCCGCGAGATCTCCAAGAAGCATCCCATTGACCGCAAGAAGATCTTCCTCCTCGGGTTCTCCCAGTCGGTCGGCTTGAACTACCGATTCGCCTTCACCTACCCGAACACGATCCGGGGGGTGGTGGGCGTGTGCGGCGGCATCCCGGGTGACTGGGAGATTTCGCGGACGTACCGCCGCAGCGGGACGGACATCCTCCACATCTCGGGAACCAAGGACCCCTTTTACCCCCTTGATCGGGTGGGGACCTTCAAGGCGGCCCTGGAGCGGCGCGCGGCCTCGGTCGAACACCAATTCGTCCCGACCCGCCACGTGTTCCCCCGGCGCTGCATCCCCGCCATCCGCCGCTGGTTGCTGGCGCGAGTCTGACCAGCGGGGTCACCTTCTCGGCTCACGGCTCTCGGCTCTACCCCGGTCCGTTTTCCATTTGACAGCCCCTAAGGTGGCGTCTATCCTACCTTTTACGTCTGACAATCCCGAGGGGATGGAGGGTAGCGCCGCCTAGGTATGGGCGAGACAGACAACGTTGAGCTGAAACGGGTGTCCCTGGCCGCAGGCCCGGAAATGCAGGGCCTGTTCGGTCGGCGAGATGAGCACATCCGCCTGGTCGAGGAGGGGCTGCGCGTCCGGCTTGTCGTCCGCGACGGGATGCTGACGATCACCGGCAGCGAGGGCGCCGTGGCCGTCGCCGAGCAGGTGGTGGGCGAATTGGTGACCCTCGTGCGCCAGGGGCGCCAGGTGGGGAACGAAGAGGTACGGCTGGCCCTCCGTCACGTCGGCGCCAATGAGCGCGACGTCTTCCGCGAGCTCCAGGCCGAGGCGATCGAGGTTTCGAGCAAGAAGCGGCCGGTCCGGCCCAAGGGCCTCCGCCAGGCTCGCTACATCGAGGCCATCCGCAAGCACGACATCGTCTTCGGCATCGGTCCCGCCGGCACCGGCAAGACGTACCTGGCCATGGCCATGGCCGTGTCGGCGCTGCTCCACAAGGAAGTCCACCGGATCATCCTGACCCGCCCAGCCGTGGAGGCGGGGGAAAAGCTCGGCTACCTCCCCGGCACGCTCATCGAGAAGATCAATCCGTACCTCCGGCCCCTGTACGACGCCCTGTATGACATGCTGGAGACCGAGCAGGCCGCGCGCCTGATCGAGCAGGGCACCATCGAGATCGCCCCCCTCGCCTTCATGCGGGGCCGGACGCTCAACGAATCGTTCATCATTCTGGACGAGGCCCAGAACACCACCTCGGAGCAGATGAAGATGTTCCTCACGCGTCTGGGGTTCGGCTCGAAGGCGGTGATCACGGGGGACATCACCCAGGTGGACCTGCCCGCGGGGCGGGTGTCCGGCCTGATCGAGGTCCGCGGCATTCTCAAGGCCATCCCCGGCCTCCGGTTCATCCACTTCACCGAAGAGGACGTCGTCCGCCACGAGCTGGTCCAGCAGATCGTGCGGGCGTACGAGGCCTACCAGGCCCCGCGCACGGAACCGGGTGCGTAGCGTGAACCCGCCTCCTTCCCTATTTTCGATTTGCGATTTGGGATTGAGGATTGCCGATCCACAATCCGCAATCGGCAATCAACAATTGGTGCGATGGATCTGAGATTCTTCACCAAGACCATCCGGCACGAGGTGGCGGATCGCCTGAATCCCCCCCTGCGGAAGACGTGGGTTCCCCTGGCACCTATCCGCCACGCGGTGGCCCACCTGGAGCAGCGACGCTGGTTCCTGCCGGCGGTCGCCGCCTTCTTCCTTGTCGCCACGGTCGAGATCCTCAGCTCCAACCTCAGCCTGCCCATGGGGGCGCTCTCGGTCCTCGGGGTGTTCCTGCTGGTGGCCTTCCTCCTCGCGGCGCTGTACGCCTATGTGCGGGCCATGCAGCCCAAGGAGGTCCGGCGGCCGCGGAGCCTCGTGCTGATCGGCATCGTCCTGCTGGTTGTCCTGCTGCTCAACCGGTACGGGCTGACGGTCATCACCTCCCTGCACAAGACGTATCCCCACCTCTCCCTCTCCGCCATGCGGGCCGCCCTGCCGGTGCCCTTGGGCGCCGTCCTGCTCACGGTCCTGTTCAACCCCCGACTGGCCTTCGCCGGCTCCCTCGTCCTCACGATTCTCACGGGGGTCATGCTGGACGCCCCCATCCAGTACTTCCTCTTCACCTTCGTGGGGAGCCTGGTCGGCGTCTCCAGCCTGGCGGGGCGTGTGGGGCGGACGGCCTTCTTCCGCGCCGGGAGCGTCCTGGGCCTCGCCAACGCCTACACCCTGCTGGCCTTTGCCCTGCTGGACGGGGATGCCTCCACCCTGCTGTCAGACATGGTGGGCGGGCTCGTGAATGGGAGCATCGTGGCGGTCCTGGCCACGGGACTGCTTCCGCTGCTGGAGCACTCCTTCGGGCGCACCACGGACTTCACCCTGTTGGACCTCTCCAACCTCCACGAGCCGATGCTGCGGCACCTGCTGCTCACGGCGCCGGGCACCTACCACCACAGCGTCATGGTGGGCACCCTGGCCGAGGCGGCCGCAGACGCCATCGGGGCCAACGCGCTCTTGTGCCGGGTCGGCGCCTATTACCACGACATCGGGAAGACCCGGCATCCGACCTACTTCATCGAGAACCACGCCGAGGCCTTGAGCCGGCACGAAAAGCTGGCCCCGAGCCTCAGCCGCGCCATCGTCATGTCCCACGTGAAGGAGGGCATAGAGATGGCGTGGGACTACGGGCTGCCCGAGGTCCTGGTGGACCTGATCCCCCAGCACCACGGGACGCGGCTGGTCCACTATTTCTACCATCGCGCCAAGCAAACGGCCGACCCGGACCTGCAGGCGGTGCAGGAGGAGGATTACCGGTATCCCGGGCCGAAGCCCCAGACGCGCGAGGCGGCCATCCTCATGCTGGCGGACGCGGTGGAGGCGGCGGCCCGCACCCTGACGGATCCGGCACCGGCACGGATCCAGGGGGCGGTCCAGACGCTCATCAACGGCATCTTCGTGGACGGCCAGCTGGATGAGTGCGACCTCACCCTGCGGGACCTCCACATTATCGCCAACATCTTCGTCCGGATCCTGACGGGGATCTTCCACCACCGGGTGGACTACCCGGGGATCCAGCTCCAGGCCGTCAGCAAGAAGCGGAACGAGAATGGCGATCAGCCTGCGAAACCGGCAAAAGCGGGTCCCCGTCGAGACGAGGCGGCTAAGAAGGGTGGGGGAAAGGGCGCTCTCCGCGCTGGCGCGCCCGACGGCCGAGTGTAGCGTCGTTCTGGTGGACGATTCCGCCATGGCCGCGCTCAACCGGACCTATCGGGGCAAGCTGGGCTCGACCGACGTCCTGGCATTCCCCATGACCGAGGGGCGCTTTGGTGCGACGTCGACCTCGCCCCGAGCTCGGGCCGAGGGGCCGGACCTTCTGGGGGACGTGGTGATCTCGGCCGAGACGGCGGCGCGGCAGGCGCGGGACCGGGGGCGTGACGTGCAGGGGGAATTGGCCCTCCTCTTGGTCCACGGGATCCTCCACCTGGTCGGCTACGACCACGGGACGGCCGAGGCCCGGCGGCGCATGTGGCAGAAGCAGCGCATAATCCTCGAGGCGTGCGGGGTCCGCAGGCCAACGGGGCGGAAGGTGTAAGGGCGATGCCCGAGGATTCGCGGCAGGCGACGGGCCTGGGCGACCAGGCCCGGTTCAGGATCCTGCTCGAGACCATCAAGGCCATGAGTGCCGAGACCGATTTCGATCGGCTTCTGCAGCTCATCATGGCAGAGACCACCCACGCCATGGAAGCGGATCGGAGCACCCTCTTCCTCGTGGATGCCGAGCGGGGGGAGCTCTGGTCCCGGATCGCCCAGGGCCTGCAGCAAAAGGAGATCCGCTTCAAGTCCCATCTCGGCATTGCCGGCCATGTGGCCACCACCGGCGAGAAGCTGAACATCCCCGAGGCGTACGACGATCGCCGCTTCAACCAGGAGGTGGACCGGCAGACCGGGTATCGGACCAAGACGATCCTCTGCATGCCGGTGCGGAACAAGACGGGGACCGTCGTGGGGGTCCTGCAGGTCCTGAACAAGCAGGCCGGGGTATTCAACGCGTCGGACGAGGAGATGCTGGATGCCCTGGCGTCCCAAGCGGCCGTCGCCCTGGAGAATGCCAAGCTGTACGAGGACCTCCGCCACGCGTACCAGGAATTGAAGACCCTGGACGCCATGAAGGGCAACTTCCTGGCCACCATCTCTCACGAGCTGCGGACCCCGCTGGCGCCCATCATCGGCTACGTCGAGATGCTCCTGTCCGGCCGGCCGGGACCTCTCACCGATCGCCAGCGCAATCACCTGAATGTGGTGGAGCAGGCGGTCCAGCGCCTCCAGGGGTTGATCGAGGACCTGCTGGCCTTCGTCCAGATGGAGCAGGGGGAGCTGGTCGTCCAGGTCCGGCCCTTCTCCATCGGTCCCCTGCTGGAGGAGCGGGCCCGACTGATCACGTCCCGGGCCACAGAGAAGGGCCTGATGGTGGAGGTGGCGGTGCCCGCCGACCTGCCCGACGTGCTGCTGGACGCCAAGCAGATCGGCCGGGCCGTGTTCCTCATGCTGGACAACGCCGTCAAGTTCACCCCCCAGGGCGGACGGATCACCCTGGGCGCCAAGGCTCATGTCGCTCCGGACGACGCGCCGCCCGGCTGGCGCCATGGCTACGTCGAGGTGGGCGTCAGCGACACCGGGATCGGCATTCCCGAAGACAAGATTGCCCGCATCTTCGACAAGTTCTTCCAGGTGGATGCCTCCGCCACGCGGAGCTTCGGTGGAACCGGCCTGGGCCTGGCGCTGGTCAAACAGATCATGGAGGCCCACGGCACCCGGGTGGAGGTCGAGAGTACCCCGGGGGTCGGCTCGACCTTCCGGATTAACCTGCCCATCGCGGACCCGAATGGCTGATGGCCCATCCGCCCCCTGCGCCGCGATGCAGCGGCGACGCGGAGGCCCTCCCCTGGTGCCGGTCGTCCTCTTCGCCCTCCTGAGTTTCCAGCTCCCCGCACCCGTTGAGGCCTCGGATCTCGCCCTTCGCCTGTCGCCGGACCGGGTCAAACAGGGTGGCGTGTCGATCCTCAGCATCGAGTGGCAGGCGCCCATCCGCGCCCTGCGCGTCTGGGCAGGCGGTCGTCAGATCGCAGCCCCCGCGTGGACTGACCGGAGTCGCGTTGCCATGTTGATCGGCGTCGATTTGGAACAGGCGCCGGGTCCGGTGGAAGTCCGCGCCGAGGCCGTGGATGCCCGCGGGCGGTCCCTCAAGGGGCAACGCACGCTCCGGGTCCTGGATGCGCGCTATCCCGTCCAGCAGCTCACCGTGCCCCGCCCCTTTGTGGAGCTGGACGCGGCCACCCTGGAGCGGGTCCACCGCGAAAAGGTCGTCCTGGATCGCGTGTGGGAGACGGCTCGCCCCGAACGTCTCTGGCGCGACCCCTTTCAGGTCCCCCTGGAGGGGGCCGGACCCGGCTGGGGGTTCGGCGTCCGGCGTATCATCAACGGCGAGCCCCGATCCCCCCACACGGGGACCGACTTCCCGGCATCCGAAGGCACACCGGTCCTCGCCGCCAATGCCGGGGTGGTGGCGCTGGTGGCGGACCAGTTCTTCTCGGGGACGTCGGTCGTCCTGGATCACGGCTTCGGCCTGTACACCATGTACTTCCACCTCCAGGAGAGCCTCGTGCGGGAGGGCCAGCACATCGACCGCGCCGAGCCGATTGCCCGCGTCGGCAGTACCGGGCGCGCCACCGGCCCACACCTGCACTGGGGCGCCCGCCTCCACGGGACCCGGATCGACCCGCAGGAACTCCTCCGGATCTCCGCCCTGGATTGACACACCCGGCGGATGGTACAATCCCCTGAAATGCGTTCGGTGGTTCGAGGGTTCGATGCTTCGGTCGTTCCCAGGATCCGAGAACAACCGAACAGCCCACCGACCGAACGACCGAACGCTCTTCGCAAGCAGGCCGCAATGGACGTTACGGAAAGCAAACAGGAGACCACCACGCGGACCGGAGAGGAGTTCCGGGCGGCCTACGTAGCCATCATCGGCCGGCCAAACGTAGGAAAATCCACCCTCATGAACCGCCTGCTCCAGCAGAAGCTGTCCATCGTCTCCCCGCGACCCCAGACCACCTGGCATCGCATCCTGGGGATCCGGAACCTCCCGCAGGCCCAGCTCCTCTTCCTGGACACGCCGGGGATGCACAAGTCGGATGCGGTCTTCAACCAGGGCCTCGTCCGGTCTGCTCGACGCGCCATGGCCGATGCCGACATCATCCTGTGGCTGCTCGACGCCTCCCGGCCCGAGGACCCCGACGACCAGCTCATCCTCGAACAGCTCCGCGAAGGCAAGTCCACCCGGGCGACCGTGATCCTGGCCCTCAACAAGGTGGACCTGGTCCAAAAGCCGCTCCTGCTGCCCATGATCGACCGCTGGCGGGAGGCGTACCCCGTCGCCGAGATCATCCCCATCTCCGCAACCAAAGGGGACAACCTGGCTCGGCTCGAGTCCGTCCTGGTCCAGTACGCGCCGGTCGGCCGACCGTTCTACCCTCCCGAAGAGCTGAGCGATCGGCCGGAGCGGTTCTTCATCGCCGAGAGCATCCGGGAGAAAGTCTTCGGTCTGCTCCACGAGGAACTCCCCTACGCCGTGGCCGTCCAGGTGGAGGCGGTGCGGGCCCGGGAGGGCCGCGATCTCACCGACGTCGAGGCGACGATCTACGTGGAGAAGGCGTCCCAGAAGGCGATCGTGATCGGGGCCGGCGGGCAGATGCTCAAGAAGATCGGCGCGCTGGCCCGGCCGGAGATCGAGGCGATGCTTGAAACCCGGGTCTTCCTTCGCCTCTGGGTGAAAGTCCTGGAAGGCTGGCGCACGGACCAAGCGGCCTTGAAACGATTCGGCTACCTGGAACCCTGAACCCAATGCGGAATTCGGAATGCGGAATTCGGAATGTCAATCCATTCCGCACTCCGGGACCCAGCGACTGCGCGCTAGCGCCGTGTCGCTGGGTGCCCGCATTCCGCATTTGAGGGCGATATGCCCGTACATTCGACGGAGGCGATTGTCATCGGTGGCCACGACCTGGCCGAGGCGGACCGGATCGTCGTCTTCTACACCCAGACGTCCGGCAAGGTGCGGGCCGTGGCGGAAGGGGCGCGGCGCATCCGGACGCGGTTCGGCGGGAGCTTGCTGCTCTTCACCCGGGGGCATCTCGTCTATTTCGAGCGGCCCAACAAGACGCTGCACAAGGTCAACGAGTTCGGGGTGATCCGATCGCATCATCCCCTGCGGGAGGACCTGGACCGGCTGGTACTGTCGTCCACGGCCGTCGAGGCAGTGGCCCTCGGCGTGGAGGAAGAGGAGGCCTTCTCCGACCTGTACCGCCTGCTGGCCGACGGGCTCGAGCGGCTGGAAGAGGCGCCGCGGCCCGGCGTGGTCCTGCAGGGGTTCCTCCTCCACCTGCTTTGCCTGCTGGGCTATCTCCCCGAGCTGCACGTGTGTGTGCGTTGCCGGAAGGGGGTCTCCCCCCACCAAGACGCCTCCCTCAGTCCCGCCGCGGGCGGGATCGTCTGCAACACCTGCCGGCAGAGCGCCCCCGATTGCATCCCCACCTCGCCGGCGGTCCTCGGCTTTCTGCGGGGCGCCTGTATTTCAGCGCTCCGCGTCATGGATCGGATAACCATTCTTCCCCAACCTTTACAAGAAGTTAGCGATATCCTGCAGGCGTTCCTCCGCCACGTCCTGGGACGTCCGCTCCGGTCGTCAGACTTTCTGGCCCGTCTGTAACCCTCGATCAATAAAGCTGTTCAGCCATCCTTTCAGGGCTTTTCCCTTGACACTCTCTCCGGCGATTTGTTAGCGTGTGTGGCGTTTTCTCCAGGGGTATCCGCGGGGGAGGCGAGAATGACGTTCCAGGAATTGATCCTCGCGCTCGAGAGGTTCTGGGCCAAGTACGGCTGCGTCATCCAGCAACCGTACGACATCGAGGTGGGCGCCGGAACCAGTAACCCCGCCACGTTCCTCCGGGTGCTGGGGCCGGAGCCGTGGAATGTCGCGTACGTCGAGCCGTCGCGCCGCCCCACCGACGGGCGGTACGGGGAGAATCCGAACCGGCTGCAGCACTACTACCAATACCAGGTGATCCTGAAGCCCTCTCCCATCAACATCCAGGAGATCTACCTCGACAGCCTGGAGAGCTTCGGCGTGGACCCCCTGAAGCACGACATCCGTTTCGTCGAGGACGACTGGGAATCCCCCACGTTGGGGGCCTGGGGACTCGGCTGGGAGGTCTGGCTGGATGGCCTGGAGATCACGCAGTTCACCTACTTCCAGCAAGCCGGGGGCATCGAGTTGAAGCCCGTCTCAGGGGAACTCACCTACGGGATCGAGCGCATCGCCATGTTCCTCCAGGGCGTGGACAACGTCTACGACCTCAAGTGGAACGACCGCGTCACCTATGGCCACGTCCACCACAAGGGCGAGGTGGAGTGGTCCATCCACAATTTCGAAGAGGCCGACATCCCGCTGCAGCTCCGCCTCTTCGACGAGTACGAGCGGGAGTCGCTCCGGCTGCTCGAGAAGGGCCTGGTGCTCCCGGCCTACGACTACTGCCTGAAATGCTCCCATACCTTCAACATTTTGGACGCGCGGGGGGCCATCAGCGTCACGGAGCGGACCCATTTCATCGGCCGGGTGCGGACGTTAGCCCGGCGGGTCGCCGAGGGCTATCTCAAGCAGCGGGAGGAGATGGGATACCCGCTGCTGAAGACCCGCCCGGCGTGAGGCCATCCTCCGGCGCGCGAGGGGAGAACGTGTCAGCGGTCATGGGGAAGGAGTTGCTCTTCGAGATCGGGACCGAGGAGATTCCCTCGGGCTACATCCCGCCGGCCTTGGAGGAGCTGAAGACGGTGGCGGGCCGCCTGCTCCAGGAGCAGCGGCTGACCTTTGCCACGATCCGGACCCTTGCCACGCCGCGGCGCCTGACCCTGTTCGTGGACGGCCTGGCGGAAAAGCAGGCGGATGCCCGGCGCGAGGTGATCGGCCCCACCAAGGCCGTGGCCTACGATGCCGAGGGGAAGCCGACCCGGGCCGCCGAGGGATTCGCCCGCGCCCAGGGGATGCCGGTGGCGCGCCTAACGGTCCGGATGCTCGACCGCGGCGAGTACGTGGTCGCCGTCTTGGAACAGAAGGGCGCTCCCACGCCCGATATCCTGATGAGCGTCCTGCCCAGGCTCGTCACCTCCCTGTCCTTCCCCAAGTTCATGCGCTGGGCCGAGGGGACGTTCCGGTTCGTGCGGCCCATTCGGTGGCTGCTCTGCATCTACGGGGGCCGGGTCGTCCCGGTCACGATTGAAGGCCTGCAGATGAAGGCCGACGCCAAGACCTACGGTCACCGCTTCCTGTCCCCGCGCGGCGTCCGGGTGCGCAGCTTCCAGGAGTACCTGGAGAAGCTGGAAGAGAAGTTCGTCATCGTGGACCAGGAACGCCGCAAGACGCTGGTCCGGTCCTTGGCGACGGAGGCGGCGACGCGCGTGAAGGGCCGGGCGGTCCTGGACGACGAGCTGGTGGAGATGGTGGCCAACCTGGTGGAGTTTCCCACCGTGATCTGCGGCTCCTTCAAGCGCGAGTACCTGGAGCTGCCCCGGGACGTCATCATCACCCCCATGCGGAAGCACCAGCGGTACTTCCCCGTGGTGAACGCCGCCGGGAATCTCCTGCCCCACTTCGTGGCCATCTCCAACATGCGGGCCCGGGACATGGACCTGATCCGCGAGGGCAACGAGCGGGTGCTCCGGGCCCGCCTCAACGACGCGGAGTTCTTCTACCGCGACGACCGCAAGATCCCCCTGGCGGAACGGGTGCCGCGCCTGCAGCACATCATCTTCCAGGAAAAGCTGGGGACGATGTACGACAAGGTGCAGCGGATCGTCCACCTGGCAGGGCTGGTCGCCGAGCGGGTGGATCCGGGTTGCCGCCCCGTCGCGGAGCGGGCCGCGCTGCTCTGCAAGGCGGATCTCGGAACCACCATGGTCAAGGAGTTCCCCAACCTGCAAGGGACCATCGGGCGGGAGTACGCCCGGCTCTCGGGCGAGCCACCGGAGGTCTGCCAGGCGATCGAGGAGCACTACCTCCCCCGCTTTGCCGGCGACAAGCTGCCGGACTCCAACGCGGGGGCCGTGGTGGCCCTGGCCGATCGCCTGGACTCCATCGTGGGCTGCTTTGGCATCGGCCTGATCCCCAGCGGGTCGGAGGATCCCTACGCCCTGCGCCGGGCGGCGTTGGGGGTGGTGCAGTCCATCCTGCACCGAGGATTCCGCGCGTCCCTCACCGAGATGGTGACCCATGCCCGGGCGGGCTTCCCGTCCCTCACACGGGACGCCGACTCGGCGCGGCGCGAGGTGCTGGACTTTCTCCGCGGCCGGACCCAGGTGGTCCTGGCGGACCGGGGCCTGCCGGCGGACGTGGTGGACGCCGCGTTGGCCGCCGGCTCCGACGACGTCGTGGGCGCCGCCCGGCGCGCCGAGGCCCTGGCGGTGCTCCGGCGCGAGGCCGACTTCGGCGAACTGTCGGCCGCCTTCAAGCGGGTGGTGGGCATCGTGCCCCGGGGCTTCGACCGGTCCGTGGACGCCACCCGCCTGGTGGAGGGCGCGGAACGAGCCCTCCATGCCCAGGCCACGGCGCTCCAGGAGGAGGTGGATCGGCGGGTGGCCCAGCAGGACTACCTGGGGGCCCTCCAGCGGATCGCGGCGCTGAAGCCCATGGTGGACATGTTCTTCGAGGAGGTCCTGGTCATCGGGCCGGACGAGGGGCTGACCCAGAACCGCTTCGCGCTGCTGAAGGCGGTGGGGGATCTGTTCAATCGGATTGCCGACTTCACGAAACTGGCGGGGTAGGGGGGGGACATCGGAGGCGCGGTATGGCCACGGCACGGAAATACGTCTTCTTCTTCGGCAAGGGCAGGGCAGAGGGCCGGGCGGAACAGAAGAACCTGTTGGGCGGCAAGGGCGCCAACCTGCACGAGATGACCCGCCTGCGCATCCCGGTTCCGGCCGGCTTCACCATCTCCACCGAGGCGTGCATCCACTACACCCAGAACCGGAAGCAGTACCCGACGGGGATGTGGCGGCAGGTGGAGGCGCATCTGAAGCGGGTGGAGCAGGCCATGGGGGCGAAGTTCGGCGATCCCAAGAATCCGCTCCTGGTCTCGGTGCGCTCCGGGGCCCGGGTGTCCATGCCGGGCATGATGGACACGGTCCTGAACCTGGGACTCAACGACCAGACGCTCCCGGGCCTGATCGCCCGCTCGAAGAACGAGCGCTTCGCCTACGACTCCTACCGCCGCTTCATCCAGATGTTCGGCGACGTGGTCCTGGGGATCGAGAAGCAGGCCTTCGAACGGCTGCTGGAGGCCCAGAAGCATGCCAAGAAGGTGAAGCTGGACGCCGACCTTGCCGCCGCCGATCTGAAGCAGCTGGTCGCCCTCTTCAGGCGCGTGGTGAAGGACAAGACTGGCAAGGAGTTCCCCCAGGACGCAAAGGAGCAGCTGCGCCTGGCCGTGAGCGCCGTCTTCGAGTCCTGGGACAACCCCCGCGCCATCACCTACCGGAGGCTGCACAATATTCCCGGCGACTGGGGCACCGCGGTCAACGTCCAGTCCATGGTCTTCGGCAACATGGGGGACAACTCGGGGACAGGGGTGGCCTTCACCCGGGACCCGGGCACGGGCGAGCGGCGCTTCTTCGGCGAATACCTGATGAACGCCCAGGGCGAGGACGTGGTGGCGGGCATCCGGACCGCCCAGCCCATCAGCCAGCTCAAGAAGGGCATGCCCAGGGTGTACGCCGAGCTGGAGCGCATCTACAAGCGCCTGGAGAAGCACTACCGGGAGATGCTGGACATCGAGTTCACCATCCAGGACGGCCGGCTCTTCATGCTGCAGTGCCGCGT
>CAZNWB010000066.1:13527-17998 GCA_964576535.1 uncultured bacterium
CAAGCGCACCGCCGCCGCGGCCGTGAAGATCGCCGTGGACATGGTGAAGGAGCGGCTGATCGACCAGAAGCTGGCGGTCCTGCGCGTGGAGCCGGGCCAACTCGACCAACTCCTCCACCCCCAGGTGGACCCGACGGCCAAGATGCAGAAGATCGCCAAGGGCCTCCCGGCCTCGCCCGGCGCGGCCGTGGGCAAGGTGGTCTTCACCGCGACCGAGGCCGAGGCGGCCGCCGCCAAGGGCGAGCGGGTGATCCTGGTCCGGACCGAGACGTCCCCCGAGGACATCGGCGGGATGCACGCCGCCCAGGGCATCCTCACGGCGCGGGGCGGCATGACCTCCCACGCCGCCGTCGTGGCCCGCGGCATGGGGAAACCCTGCGTCGCAGGGTCCACGGACATCACGGTGTACGAGGAGCACGGCTACTTCTTCGCCAAGGACCTCAAGATCCAGCGGGGCGACGCCCTCACCCTGGATGGCAGCACCGGCGAGGTAATGCTGGGCGAGGTCAAGCTGATCCAGCCCGAGCTGTCGGGAGACTTCGTCACCCTGATGACCTGGGCCGACAAGTACCGGACGATCGGGGTCCGGACCAACGCGGACACGCCCAAGGACGCCCAGGTCACCCGCAAGTTCGGCGCGGGCGGCATCGGCCTGTGCCGGACGGAGCACATGTTCTTCGAGGGGGACCGCA
Organism: uncultured bacterium; assembly: GCA_964576535.1. Taxonomy (GTDB): domain Bacteria; phylum Methylomirabilota; class Methylomirabilia; order Methylomirabilales; family 2-02-FULL-66-22; genus 2-02-FULL-66-22. The sequence continues at coordinate 14,220 of CAZNWB010000066.1, forward strand.
TCGACGCCGTCCGGGAAATGATCCTGGCCGAGGACGTGGAGGGCAGGAAGCGCGCCCTGGCAAAGCTCCTGCCCATCCAGAAGGCCGACTTCAAGGCCATCCTGGACACCATGGGGGACCTCCCGGTCACGGTCCGCACCCTGGATCCGCCGCTGCACGAGTTCCTGCCCAAGACGGACGCGGAGATTCAGGACCTGGCCCGGAAGGTGAACATCCCGGCGGAGCGGCTGAAGGCCAAGGTGGACGCCATGCACGAGTTCAACCCGATGCTGGGCTACCGTGGCTGCCGCCTGGGGATCGAGTACCCCGAGATCACCGAGATGCAGGCCCAGGCCCTCTTCGAGGCCGCCTGCGAGCTGAAGAAGCAGGGCAAGAACCCCTACCCGGAGGTCATGATCCCGCTGGTCGGGACCCTGAGGGAACTCGAGATACAGCAGGCGATCGTGGAGCGGGTGGCCCAGGAGACCATGAAGAAGATGGGGGTCAAGGTCCGCTACATGCTGGGCACCATGATCGAGGTGCCCCGGGCCTGCGTGGTGGCCGACGAGATCGCCAAGGTGGCGCAGTTCTTCTCCTTCGGCACCAACGACCTCACCCAGACCGCCCTCGCCCTGTCCCGGGACGACGCCGGGAAGTTCCTGCCCCTGTACGTGGAGCGGGGGATCTATCCCGAGGATCCCTTCGTGAGCATCGACCAGCCCGGCGTGGGCTACCTGATGCGCATGGCGGTCGCCAAGGGCCGCGCCGCGAGGAAGGACCTGGAGATCGGGATCTGCGGCGAGCACGGCGGCGACCCCCGTTCGGTCGCCTTCTGCCACGAGATCGGCCTGGACTACGTCAGCTGCTCGCCCTACCGCGTCCCCATCGCCAAGCTGGCGGCCGCCCACGCCGCCCTGAAAGGGCAGGTCAAGGTCAAGGAGATGGGGGAGAAATAGATTCCCGTCCGGTGCCCAAGGATGACTCGAGCGGGGACCGCAGAGGTCCCCGCTCGCTTTTTCCGAAGGGACTCACGGTCCGGGCCAAGAATCCGCTTTACAGGGTCGCCGAGAGTGGTGTATAAGGCAGGGCCACCTGAAGAGTAGACCGATCAAAAAAGGAAGGAGGGATGACACGTGGCAAAGAAGGGCAAGGGGGGGGAGCTGATCATCTCCAAGAGCCGCACCAAGGCTGCGGCGAAGAAGTGCAATGTGTCCGGTGACTTCTATGGCGCCCTGGACAAGAAGGTGCGCGAGTTGATTGCCGCGGCCGAGTCCCGGGCCGTGGGCAACAAGCGGAAGACCCTGAAGCCGCAGGATTTGTAGCCGTATCGGAACCGCTCGTTCCAGCCCTCTGGCCGCCGGGCCAGGGGGCTGTTCTTTTCCGGGTCGCGATCATGCCGACACTGCACCTGTACTATCGAGACGGCTGACCCGCCTGCGCCGAGGCGAGGGAGTTCCTCTCGCAGAAGCGGGTTGCCTGCATTGCGCACGACGTCACGCGACGCCCCCTTGACGCGCGGGCCACGCTGGATCTCGTGCGACCCCTCCGCCGCTACTTCGTCAAGGCGGGCGAAGATGTCTTTCTCTGGGACAGGGATCAGGAAGAGGTGCCGGACGAGGTCCTCCGCCGGCACTTCGTGCATTCCGACGGCTTCATCAGGATTCCGGTCCTGATCGTCGGGACCACCACGGTTGTCCGCGGGTTCCTGCCGGACGTTTACAGCAAGCTCCTCACCGATCTCGCCGACAGTGGAAAATAGCAGGTAAGACGCTGGGTGGCTGGAAAACTGGAATGGCTACGTCCTGCGTCTGGAAAATGCAATGACCCTCGTTTTCTCTCCCTCTCCCTGGATGGGAGAGGGGATCGAGCATTTTGCGTCGACGGGGCTACCTCGGCCAGCCGATGTACTCGCCGTCCTCCCACAGCTCGATCATCCGGGCGAGGATCGCCACCGATCCCTCGAAACGCCTGGCCTGGGGCATCCGCCGGAGGACCGGCGGCACCCGTTCCAACCGCGGGCGCTCCAGCTCCGGCAGCCGGTAGTACGCCCGCCGCAAGCGGTCCAGGGTCGTCCGGTTGCACACATCCAGGTTGCAGGCGGGGGCGATCAGGGGGCGGGGATTGTCGTGGAGCGATCCCCAGTGCAGGCAGTCGCGGAGATTGATGCCGAGCAGCTTCTTCGCGATGCGGGCAAACTCCATGAACCAGTCGGTCGTCCCGTCGCACACGGCGCAGCCGTTACACCCGTCGTGGACCACGACCGCCCGGTAGGCGGTCACCAGGGGGCCTCCGTTCAGCATCCAGTAGACATGCTTGTAGTGGCGGAGGTGAAGAGGCGGTGGCGCCGGGACGGGTTGGGCCGGCGGGCGGGTCACGCGAGGACGGCGAACGAGGGCCGAACGCTTCATGACATCACGAGTGTAACCACATCCCTCGAATCAGGCAAGGGGGAATCCTGCGATGATTTCCCGAGCGAACCACGTCGCCGATTTGCCTCTTTGAGCAAGGGGCGCAAGACCTTGACGATGCGATCGGCGATCACCCGGTGTCCCCGGGCATTGGGATGGATGGGGTCTCCTCTCAGGCCCGGCTGACTCAGGATGCCCCTAAGGACGTCCTCCGCCAGGACGGCGCCGTGGCGTTCGGCCACCGCCCGGTACCCCTGGAGGTACGGGTCCCCCACGAGCCCCACGTTCACCTCCAGGATCACCACCATCATGCCCTGGGCGATCAGGGTCTTCACGATCCCGTCCAGGTTCTCCAGCGTCTCTTCCAGGGGCACTCGCCGGAGAAAATCATTCCCGCCGAACTCGACCAGCGTCAGGCGTGGCCGGTGGGGGAGAACGTCTCGCTCAATCCGAACGAGTCCGGCGGCCGTCGTATCGCCAGGGACGCCCGCATTCACGAAGGTCGCAAGGCCGAGGTCCCGGGCGACCAGGGCGGGGAAACTCTCCTCGGGGCGCACCCCGTAGCCCTGGGTGATGCTGTCCCCGAAGAAGACCACAACCTCCCCGGGCGCCCCCAGATTAGCCACACGGGGCAGGGCCGGCTCGCGCGGGCGCGTAACATACCACACGGTAGCGAGAGTGAGAAGCACGAGTGCGCCGGCCATGATCCCCCGTTCGGGTCCACGCCGGGCTGGACGGCGCGCGACCGGACGAAAAACGTTCGGCTGTTCGGTGGTTCGAGTGTTCGGCTGTTCCCTCCGAACTCCCGAACGACCGAACTGCCGACTCTGCCCCGGGCCGCAGGGCGGAGCGGGGACAGCCGAACCGTCGAACGCTCCTGCCCTCATTGAGCTTCCCCAGCGGTGGTGGTCTCCAGGCGCAAGGCCAACTCCTCCCACTTGCCGTAGAGGGACGCCGCCTGCTCCTCCAGCACCTTCCGCTCCCGGGCCACCTCGCGCGCCCGGTCCCCGTCCCGGTACAGCTCCGGATTGGCCATCTGGTCGGTGAGCTCGCGCACCCGCCCCTCGATCTTGCCAATCTCTGCTTCCAGCTCCTTCAGGCGGGTCCGCAGGGGAGCGATCTCGCGACTCTTGCGTTGACGCGCCTCGGCCTCGGCCCGCCGCCCCTGCTTCTCCCGGAACTTGCCCGATCCTTCCCGGCGCCGATCCGTGGCCCCTGGGCGTTGGACGTCAGACGGTGCCTGCCCCTTGTCCCCTGCCGGCTGCCGCCTGCCGGCTGCCGCCTGTTCCTCGCTCCCCGACCCCTGACCCCTGACCCCCGCCTCCGCGTCTCGCTTCTCGAGGTAGTAGTCGTAATCCCCCGCATACTCCCAGAGCCGCCCGTCCCTCACCT
>CAZNWB010000067.1:0-17698 GCA_964576535.1 uncultured bacterium
CCCGCTCTTGCCGTAGATCATCACGGTGCTGCGGCTGCCCCCCACCTGCTCGATGAGGCTGAAGACTTCCTGCATGGCCCGGCTCTTCCCGATGATGCTCTCGAAGTGGTAGCGGGTGCGGAGCTCCTTCCGGAGCGTGGTGACCTCGTGGCGCAGCCGGCGCTCCTCCAGCGCCTTCTCCATCGTCAGGAGCATCTCGTCGATCTTGAAGGGCTTGTTGATGTAATCGTAGGCCCCCTCCTTGACCGCCTGGACCGCCTGGTCGATGGAGCCGAAGGCCGTCATGATGATGACCACGATCTCCGGGTTCAACTCCTTGATGGCCTTCAGGGCCTCCAGGCCGCCGATGCCCGGCAGCCGCACGTCGGTCACCACCAGGTCCACGGGTTCCTTCTCCAGGAGCGCCAGGGCCTGTTCCCCGTCCCCGGCGGCGCTGACCTGGTAACCGTTCTTGTCCAGGACCTTCACCAGCAGCTCCCGCATCTGCTCCTCGTCGTCCACGATGAGAATTCGCCCTCGCGTCGTCATGCGTGCGCTCCCTCGGCGGGCAGCCAGATGGTAAAGGTTGTGCCGCGTCCGACCTCGCTGGATACCCCAATGGTGCCGCGATGATCCTCCAGAATGCGGCGGGTGATGGCCAGCCCGAGGCCCGTGCCCTTGCCGACCCCCTTGGTGCTGAAAAACGGGTCAAAGATCCGGGGAAGGTGTTCCGCCGGGATCCCGATCCCGGTGTCGGCGATGGTCACCTCCACACCCATCGGTATCCGGGGGCCGGCGCGGCGGGGGCGGTGAGCCGCGGACGTGCTGCGCGTCCGCAAGCTGAGCGTGCCGCCCGCCGGCATGGCGTGCCAGGCGTTGATGACGATGTTGAGGAAGGCCTGCTCCAACTGGTTGGGGTCGCCCTGAATGTCGGGGAGGTCCGCCTGCAGCTCCGTCCGGAGCGTGATCCGCTCCTTGGCGATCTGGTGCTCGGTGAGGCCCACCACCTCCCGTAGGAGGTCGTTCAGCTTCACCGGCTGCATCGTCATCCGGGCGGGACGCGCGAAGTTCAGGAGCTGCTGAATGAGCGTCGTGATGCGGTCGGTCTGGGCGACGATGATCTCCAGCTCGTGGGGCCGGGGCCGGTCGGTCCCCCACTCCATCATCAGGTACTCCGCGGAACCCGAGATGACGTTCAGCGGCGTGCCGATCTGATGGGCGATCCCGGCGGCGAGCTGGCCCACCACCACCAGCTTCTCCGCCTGCTGCATCTCCCGCTCCAGCGCCACCCGCTCGGTCACGTCCTCGATGGCCAGGACGGCCCCGTCCACCTCACCCGTGGGGCCCGGCAGGACGCTGCCTCGGATGTTCAGGGTCACCCGGCCGCGGCGCAGCGTCTCGTGCTCGAAGTTACGCAGGAAGAATTCCTTCCGCTCCCCGGACAGCAGCCGCTCCAACTCGCCCCGGAGCCCTTCCCGTTCCAGGGCGGGGAACGCCTCGAACAGATCGCGGCCCAGCACCTCGGATTCGGCGATCCCGTACCGCTCGACCATGGCCCGGTTCCAGGTCCGGATCCGGCATGTCCGGTCCACCCCGATGATGCCGTCGGTGATATTCTGGATGACGCTCCGCGCATGCTCGCTCTCTTCGAGCAGCCGGCGGCGCGCCTCCTCCAGGTTGCGCGCCAGGAGATTGAATTCCCGCGTGAGCTGGGCCACCTCGTCCCGTCCCGTGGCGGCGACATCCCCCGGCACCAGGCCGCGCCCCAGGGCGGCGATCCGCCCCATGAGCCCGTGGAGGGGCAGGCTCACGGTCCGCCGGATGACCACCGATACGAGAAGCACCAGCACGATGGACACCACGGCCAGCAGGCCCAGGAAGTGGTTGCGCTCCCGGTCGAGGACGTCCTGGATCTCCTGCAGGCGCATGGAGACCTTCAGCCCGCCCAGCAACTCACCGCCCGTGGTCAGGGCGACGAGGTGGCTTTGCACCGGCACTCCACCCTGCTGCTCCTCCTGGCCAAATCCTCGGGGGAGCGTGGAGAGCGCGCTAAGTTCCTGGCGGCCGACGGCCCCTGCCTCTGCGGCCAAACCCGAGGCGAAAAGGGGCCGCCCCTGGGGGTCATAGACCACGAGACCGAAACGAGCGGGATCCAGCCCGGCTGCCTCGGCGATGCGGCGGACATCCTCCGGGTTCCGGCGTCGCAACGCATCCGTCACCGAGATGGCCAGGGTGTTGGCCACCCGCTCGGCCTCCTCACTCGCCTCGCGGTAATGGACCAGCCGCTCCCGCTGGAGGGTCACCGCCGCGAACACGCTCAACACGATGAGCAGCGGAATCAGCAGCCAGAGCGTCAGCTTGGCACCCAGCCTCATCCGATTCCTCGCGTCCTTTTCCGATCGACTATAGCCGAGATGTCCCATCATCGCAACGGCCACAGCATACATGTCCCACTCAGGTCACAATGCCCCACACATTCTGTATGCTGGTGTAACAGGGACGTCAGTGAACTAGCGGGTCCTCTCATCGGAGGCCTCGTTCCGTCCCAATCACAGGGTCAAGAGCATTCCACGAATAGAAAGGATGTATTGCCAGGAATCCCGGCCGACTCCGGTCCTTGGGCCTTCAAGCCGGGCTCACGCCCCTTCTCTACCGGTCTAATGGTTGAGTGCCTAGCCACCAAAGCAGGCGCACCCTGCCGGACACAAGCAGCGCTGCTGGAGGACAACCTCAGGCTGGCAGCGAACCGTGGTCGGTCCTTCGGGATGCTCTCAAGCGAGGTGCCACTCGGACGGGAGGAAAGCAGGTGGGTTCGTGTCTTAGGGTTCCGGGTCGACGCGGTGGACACCCGTTGGGGTCAGGCTGTGGTAATTTGCTATCCGGCGCAAGAGCAACTCATCGAAGCTCGACCTGCAGGAGAACGACCCCCAGGAAGAGGGATCGCGCGGGTCAGCGATAGTACTTCCCGTTCGCCTGCCACCAGGTCTGCCAGTCCCCCTGGTAGTCCTCGGTCCATTTCTTCTCCCGGTACATGATGGCCATGAGCGCCTCGCTCACCGTCCGGCAGTAGATCCGGTCCGCCCGGTAATACACGGGCTTGTTGCGCGCGAAAAAGCCGTCCATCGCGGGGTTGTTGGGGCCGCCGGTGGGGAACGACTCGCGCTCGATGAGGAAGCTGATCGGCTCTGTGTTGGCGAGGTGCTTGGGAAACGTCTCGAAGACCGCCCACTTCGTGAAGTAGAGGTTCCACACCTCCAGCCACGCGTCGTGGGCCACCGAGGGGTGCGGGTGGGCCATCAGCCGGACGTTGTAGTTGACCCAGAGGGGGAGCAGAACCGGGTGGTTCCGCAACGGGTCCTTGGCTCGCCAGATATACACCAACGCACCCGCGGCCACGACAAGGAACACCACCCAGAACGCCGCCCGCTTCATCTCGCCTGTCCTCCCCCTGGGGCATCCGCAGGCTGCGGCGGGGCCCCGAAGGACCCGGGAAGCATCGGCAGGCCCCCAGGCCCGAAGGCTTGCACTGCCCAGGTGTCAATCTCCCACAAGACGGTCGGCCACCTCTCCTCGCTGAGGCTGCCCCACGAATGACCGTACTTCTCCAGCTTGAAATACGTCCCGAAGCTCTGTCCCGTGAGCAGGCACAAGGTCTCGGTGGCCCGCTCTGCCAGTTTGAGATCCCGCACGCGCTCCTGCCGTTTCTGCGCCTTCTCCTCCGGAGTCCACGGCTTCTTGGGGTCCTCCACCTCTTGTAGGTTCTTGAGGTTGATGAAGAGTGCGAGGGCGATGGCCGCGTGTTTCGTCGGATAGTCCCGCAGCGCCTGGATCGCCGCCCGTTGCACCGGTGGTACCTTCGAGAAGAGGGCGACGATCAGGAGTTTCTCCGCGACGATCGGCGTGAGCTTGAACACGACCATCCAGGCCCCGCCCAGCACCATGAGACCGACGAGCACCGCGCCGACAACCACCAGGACCCTGCGGCCGCCCCCCGGTCGCGGAGCGGTCTCCGTTCGTGGCGGTGAGACCGGGTGTCCGCCCGCTGGCTTCGTTGCAGGCAGTTTCGCCCGCGGCGGCGCGGGCGGCCCCGTCGAGTTGCCGGGCTTTGGGAGAGTCGCCACGGCTTCCCTCGTGAATGTGAACGTTCCCTGGCACTGGGGGCAGTCAACGTCAATCGGTCCGGCAGGCACGTCATCCTCCCGGACAGCTTCCGCATGCCCGCAGGCGGGACAGGCGATCGTGATGTCCTTCATGTCAGCCCCCCTTCCTTCCAACCCCCGGAAGCCGCCGGATCTTTCCCCTGCGGGCGGGCGGATCGGACGGCACATGACTGCCTGACCCGCTTCCCCGTGTCAAGAAGAAGTCGTGTCTCCTACGGATCACCGCGTCGCGGTTTTCCCGCTCCAGGCCTGCCTGGATCGCAATCTTCCTGGCCTCACTCGCCTGTACCGGGCGCTTGGTGTCAGATACTGGCAGCGTGATGATCGGTGTTTCGATGCAGCGGAGGAGCGAGCGGAAAGGCTCAACTCCTTCGGGTCGAGCGGAGGCGTTGCAGGCGGTGGGCGGCGGCGCGGAGTGTTTCCTCCCTCTTGGCGAAGCAGAAGCGGGCCAAAAGGGGAGCCCGGACCGGATCGGCGTAAAAGGCAGAGGGGGGAATAGCGGCCACGCCGATCTCGCTCGTGAGATACCGGCAGAAGCTGACATCGTCCGGAAACCCCATGCCTCGAACGTCTGCCAGCAGGAAATACGCCCCCTGAACGGGGAGCGTTTTCAGGCCAGCCTCGGCCAGGGCCGAAGCCAGATGGTCGCGGCGAGCGGTGTATTCCCGCCGAAGCTGCTCATAGTACCCGGTCTGAGCAGCCGTCTCCATGGCGGTGGCCATGGCCTCTTGGAAGGGCGTGGAGGTCGAAAAGGTCACGAACTGGTGGGTGGCCCGGACCGCCTGGGTGAGCGGCGGCGGCCCCACGGCGTATCCGACCTTCCAGCCGGTCATGCTGAACGTCTTGCCGGTGCTGTTGATGGTGAGGGTGCGCTCCCACATCCCGGGCAGGGTGGCGATGGGCACGTGGTCCACCCCGTTGAACCGGATCTGGTCATACACCTCGTCGGTGAGCACGATGACATCATGCTCCTGGCACAGAGAGCCGATCCATGCCAGCTCCTCCCGGCTGAACATCTTCCCGGTGGGATTGTGGGGTGTGTTGATCAGGAGCAGCTTGGTCTTCGGACCGAACAGGTGGGCAAGCCGCTGGCGATCGAAGTGCCAGTCGGGCGCCTCCAGCGTGATGAAGCGCGGGACGCCACCAGCCATGAGCACGTCGGGCAGATAGCTGTCGTAGAAGGGCTCGAAAACGATCACCTCATCCCCGGGGTTGACCAGGCCGAGGATGGCGTCCAGGATCAGCTCGGTGGCGCCGCTGGCGACGCTCACCTCTGTCTCGGGATCGATCTCCCGGCCGTATGCACGCTTCCACGTTTCGGCGATGGACCGCCGGAGGCGGGGGGTTCCATGACTCACCGCATACTGGTTCAGGTCAGCGCGGATGGCCTGGATGGCCGCCTCCTTCACGAAATCCGGCCCCGGAAAATCCGGAAAGCCCTGCCCCAGGTTGACGGCCTTGTGCTCGACCGCCAGCCGGCTCATCTCCGTGAAGACCGACGTGCCGAATCCCGCGACGCGCCCGGCTCGAGGATCACGCATCTCTTGCCCTGGAAGAATTCCCAAACCGCCAATCCCGCCAAGGGCGGGACAAGGTCGCCAAGAACGCCTTTTCCCCTGTCTCCCGATGGGAGGAGGCACGGCCGGCTCGACCAGATATTGGGATTCGCCGCCCTGTCCCCAAGATAGTTCGTCCGATCACCATCTCCACCACCATAAGAAATCTGCGTAATCTGCGAAATCTGCGGATAAATTCGAGTCCCTTCTGCGCTCAGGCGAGCCGGATGTCCAGCCAGCCGTGCGGCGTCACCCGCACCCGTTCCCCGTCGTGCGCAAGAGAGGCGTAAGGCTAAGGCACGCGTGAGCGCCCTGTCAACACCATTCACACATAGGAGGACTTGACAGTTGGCGGTCTTTGGCCTTCAATAAGGGCCCGGCTTTCTCGCGGATTCAGTTCGGTCGCGACGGGAGGAATCCCGGAAAGATGCTTCCCGAGGTGCATGTGCAAGCAACCAGGGATCTGACGCGGGCGTTGTACGTCGCGCCTGTGGCCCTCGGCCGCACCTGGGACGCGGGGCAGGTCGTGCACGTGGCCATTGCGGAGGCCCAGCGCCCCGCCGACGTCAAGGCACCGGCCCCGCCCGAGGATTGATGTAACCCTGGGGGCCGGGAGTTCATCCCCCGGTCTCCGCTCGAAATTCACTCGTGATCGCAGGAGGACGAACCATGTTGGGCAGTCGAGATCGATTGGGATTCTGGGGACCCGACGCGCGCGCCCTGCTCGGAGGGGTCCTGGCGGTGGTGCTCGCCCTGGCTGCACCTGCGGCCATCGGCGCCGCGCAGGAGCCGGCCAAGCGGGATGACCGGCCCGAGCGCGGGATCGCGATGTACACCGAATTCTCCGGCGTCGCCGTCCCCCTGGGAGAGACGGTGCGCATGGAGCTGACCGTGGAGAACAAGGGCAGGCGGGACGAGACCATCGCGCTCAAGTTCACGCCCGTTCCCAAGGGCTGGAAAGTCTCCCTCAGGGGCGGCAGCTTCACGGTCATGGGCGTGTCCGTCCCCGACGGGAAGACCCGGACCCTCACCTTTAGCGCCGAGCCGGAGAAGGGGGTCCCGGCTGGGACCTACGAGTTCGGCATCGAGGGAACCACCGCCGACGGGAAACTCACGGCGATGCATACGATCTCGGTGACCACGCGCGAGCGGAGTCACCTCGGCGCCGAGGACATCCAGATCACCACCTCCTACCCCGTCCTGCGGGGGCAGACCGACGCGACCTTCGAGTTCTCGCTGGACCTGGCCAACAAGAGCGACAACGACCGCACCTTCAATCTAGCGGCCCTGGCCCCGGAGAAGTGGGAGGTGAACTTCAAGCCCGGCTACGAGGCGAAGCAGATCAGCAGCCTCCGGATCCGGGGCGGCTCCAGCCAGACGGTGGCCGTCCAGGTCACCCCTCTGCGGGAGGCCACGGCCGGCGAGTACCCGCTCCTGGTCCGGGTGACCGCGGGTGATTCCAAGGCCGAGGTGCCGCTCAAGGTGGTCCTGACGGGCATCTACAAGCTGGATGCGGCGACCCCCACCGGCATCCTGTCGGCCGAGGCCGTCACCGGCAATCCGACGACGGTTTCGCTGCTGATCAAGAATACCGGGTCGGCCGTCAACCGAAACATCAGCCTCTCGTCCTTCAAGCCCGAGAACTGGAAGGTCGAATTCAAGCCCGAGAAGATCGAGGCCCTGGAGCCGGGCGCCATCAAGCAGGTCGAGGCCAGCATCACCCCCGCGGCAACGTCCCTGGTGGGGGATTACTCCGTCGGTCTCATGGCGGACGGCGAGAAATCGAGCAAGACGGTCGAGATGCGGGTCACCGTCAAAGCCCCCACGGCGTGGGGCTGGATCGGCGTGGGCCTGATCGCCCTGGCGATTGGCGGGATGGGCGGCCTGTTCATCTGGCTGGGACGCCGCTGACACCATGGCAACTGGGCAATCAGGCGCACCCAGAGGGTACCCGGCAACTTGGAACCCCGGATTGCTAGCCCCTGAAAGGCGGAGACATTTATGGAGCCGGTGATAGAGACCCACGAATTAACGAAGCGGTATGGGAGTCAGGTGGCGGTCAACCGGCTGAATCTCCAGGTCGGGCAGGGGGAGATCTTCGGTTTTCTGGGACCCAACGGCGCCGGCAAGACCACCACGTTCCTGATGCTCCTCGGGCTGAGCGAGCCAACGGCAGGCTCGGCCCGGGTCTGCGGCTTCGATCCCACCCGCGAACCGCTGCAGGTCAAGCGCGTGGTGGGATACCTGCCGGAAAACGTCGGCTTCTACGACGACATGACGGCCATCCAGAACCTGCGCTTCGTGGCTCGTCTCAACAGGATCCAGGATGGAGCCCTGGCCGGGAAGATCGAGGAGGCCCTGGATCGGGTCGGGCTCCTGGCCGAGGGAATGAAGCGGGTGGGTGCCTATTCGCGGGGCATGCGCCAGCGGCTGGGGATCGCCGAGGTTCTCATGAAGGATCCTCAGGTGGTTTTCCTCGACGAGCCGACCATGGGCCTCGACCCCGACGGGACGCAACGCATGCTGGAGATGATTCGCGCCCTGAGCCGCGAGCGGGGGATCACCGTGTTCTTCTCCTCCCACCAGCTCGACCAGGTCCAGCGGATCAGTGACCGGGTGGGCATCATGTTGCAGGGAAGCCTGGTCGGAATCGGCCCCATGGACGATCTGGCCAAGCGGAAGCTGGGCGTGGACCAGGCCCAGTACACTCTGGAAGAGATCTACATGCGCTACTTCCGCGAAGGGGTGCCGGCTGCCTGAACGGCGAGCCATCAGCTATCAGCTTTCAGCGGTCAGCTCGACATGGCAGTGGGCTGACAGCTGAACGCTGACGGCTAGAAGCTGGGAGGACCAATCGTGCACGGACTGTTGGCAGTGTATCGCAAGGAGCTGGAGGATCACTTCAGCAGCACCCGGTTCATCTTGCTCCTGACCGTGATCCTGATGGTCAGCCTGGTCACCTCCTTCATGGTCGGGAGCGGCTTGCGGAGGGAGCTGGAAGGATTCGCCAAGCCCTCCCTCGTGTTCCTGCTGCTCTTCACCTCTACCGGGGCCTTGTTCTCGCTGGTCCAGTTCATCGCCTTCTTCGGCCCCCTGATCGGGATGGTCCTGGGGTTTGACGCCATCAGCCGGGAACGGGCCGCCCGGACCCTGAGCAAGCTGCTCTCCCAGCCCATTCACCGCGATGCCGTGATCAATGGAAAGTTCCTGGCGGGTCTTACGGTGATCACCCAGATGCTGGTGGCTATCGTGCTGCTCATCTCGGGGATGGGGCTCTGGGTGCTGGGGGTCGTGCCCGGATGGGAAGAGGTCGGCCGGCTGGCGGTGTACCTGGTGGTCAGCGTCCTGTACATCGGATTCTGGCTGGGGGTCTCGATCCTCTTCTCGGTCCTGTTTCGCAACATGGCCACCTCGGCCCTGGCCGCCCTCGCCCTGTGGATCTTCCTGGCCTTCTTCATGGCGCTGGGGGCGAGCCTGGCGGCGGACGTGATCTCGCCCATTTCCCCGGGCGCCTCGTCGGATCCGACCGCCCTGATCCGGCACGAGCGCACGCGCGAGATCGTGGCCAGCCTCTCGCCCATCACGCTGTACAGCGATGCCACGGGCACGATGCTGGACCCGATGCGGAAGACGACCCGCTCGCTCGTCCTGATGGGCCCCATGGAGCGGCTGTCCATCAGCCGCTTCCAGAACCCGCTGCCCCTCGGGCAGAGTGCCTTGATCGTGGCGCCGCACCTGGTGTCGCTGGTGGCCATCACGCTGATCTGTTTCGCCATCTGCTACGGCTGCTTCATGCGTCAGGAGATCCGCTCCACGTGATCACCTGCCGAGCGCCGCGACACGTGCCATGGCCCGTCTGTGAAGGAACCTCTCGCCTGGCTCCGGGACATCGGCTGAACCGGGGGGCTCGCCCGTGACCTCTGTTTCCCGCACGCGCCTGCCACATCCCATACTTTTCCGACGCTTTTCCGAAGCTTTCCTTGACACCGGCAGCCCTGCAAGTTATGAAAAGGGGCTAACCCGTGCCCGCCCGGGGCGGCAGAGGACAGGTGCCTGGGATATCGGGCGACTTGACGGTTGAGGGGCGAGGTGAGCGACACGATCCTGCTGGTGGATGACGACCGGCTCATCCTCGAGATCTGCAAGGACGTGCTGGAGCAGGCCGGCTACCGGACCGTCTGCCTGCAAGAGGGCGGGGCGCTGCCGTCCGCGGTCGCCTTGAACCGCCCGGCACTGATCCTTCTGGACATCATGATGCCCGGCACGGACGGGCTGAGCCTGTGCCGCCAGCTTCGCACCGGGCCCAAAGCCTTTCACGGACCCATTGTCATCCTCTCCGCCAAGCGCTACGAAACCGACAAGCGGATCGCCCGCGAGGTCGGCGCCAGCGCTTTCCTGGAGAAGCCCTTCACGCCCGAGCGGCTGCTCGGCACCGTCCAGGATCTTCTGGCCCGGAGGATCTCGGTCCGGTTCTGGGGTGTCCGCGGCTCGATCCCCACCCCCTCCCGCGAGGTCGTGGGGTACGGGGGCAACACCCCCTGCGTCGAAGTCCGCGTCTCCGGGGTGGACGACATTTTCATCTGGGATGGGGGCACGGGCCTCCGGGAGCTGGGCCGGGCCCTGCGGGGCGTCGAGACCCCGATCCACGGGTACCTCCTCTTCACGCATTTTCATTGGGATCACATCCAGGGACTGCCCTTTTTCGAGCCGGCATATGCGACGGGGAACGCGTTCACCCTCGTCGGCCCCGCCCAGCCCACGGCCGGGCTGGTCCAGACCCTGGGCGGCCAGATGGCCTCCGTCTATTTCCCCGTGGGCCTGGAGCAGTTCGGGGCCCATCTCTCTTTCCAGGAGATCGACGAGGGGACGATCGAGTTGGGTGGCGTCCAGTTCGAGGCCCTCTCCTCCCTTCACCCGGGCCGGTCCCTGGTATACTGCCTGCGCCACGAGGGCAAACGCGTGATCTATGCCACCGACAACGAACTTCCCCTGGGGTGGAAGGCCGGCGGTGGCGCTGCCGCCCACGAATTGGAGCGGTTCATCCGTTTCTTCGCGGACGCCGACCTGCTCATCCACGATTCCCAATACACGCCAGAGGAACTGGAGCGCCGCCGCGGCTGGGGACACTCCGCGTGGACGGACGTCCTGGACCTGGCCATCGACGCAGGCGTGAAGCAGCTCATCCTGTTCCATCACGATCCGGACCATTCCGACAGCTTCCTGGACGCCATCGGTGCCGCGGTCCAGGAATCGATCGCCGAGCGCGGCTCCCGGATCGCCTGCGAACTCGCGCGGGAAGGCGCTCTCTACACCGTCGGGCTCAACCATTGATCCACCGATCCCCCGGGCCGGCGTCTGTTGCCTCTTCGCTCCCCTGCCCAATCCCCACCCACCGTCAGCGGCAAGCATCCATCAGATCGGGGGACGGCTGCTCAGGAACCGCCGGATCTCCCCCGCCACCCAGCGCGGGCGTTCCAGGGTCAGGTGATGGCAGGTGTCCGGGACCTCCAGGAGCGAGGCGTGGGGTATCGCCTCGCGCATCCTGGCCGCCGTCTGGCGCGACAGAATGCTGCTCCGCTCCGCCCGCAGGATGAGGGCGGGGCAGCGGATCCTGGGAAGGACGGGCCAGGCCACCTGCGGAACCACATGCCCGAAGAATGCGCGGTCGGGTCCGATGCTCCACCGGCCGCGCCCCCGGTGCCACGCGGATCGCGTGGCCAGCGCCCGGAGACGGCCCGGCGCCGTCACGGTCTCCCGCGGGATCAGCCGGAAGGCCCGGGCGGCCATCTGCCGGGCTGGGAAGAGCCGCAACGGGCGGGTCGAGATTTGCCGCATCTCCGCCAACCCGTCGGCTGAGACCTCCGGAGTGGCATCCACGATTACCAGGTGGTTCACGAGCCGTGCGTGCCCGGCCGCTACCAGCATCCCCACCTTCCCACCCATGGAATGCCCTACAAGATCGAGGCGGCGGATTCCCAGCGACTTCGCCAAGCCGACCACGGCCGCCACGAAGTCCTGCATGCGGTACCGCGGGGGCCGCGGCCACATGCTCTGGCCGTGGCCAGGAAAATCCAGGGCCAGGACCCGGAAGCTGCCGGCAAGCTCCGGGGCCACCCAGTCCCACCAGTGGGTGTTGGCAGCGCCCCCGTGCAAGAGCAAGACTGGAGGCGCGTTCTTCGGTCCCCAGGCGGCGTAATGGAGACGGAGAGTGCCGACCTGGACGAAATTTTCCCGACGCGGCCAGCGCCTACCAGTTCGTCCCATGCGATCCTCCAGTCGTGGGCCCCGGGACTCGTCCCGACGATCGATCCGCGTCCTGAAATGATACCATACCACACCCTCCGACTCATGGCGTGCATCCGGGTGAGCCCGGGGCTCACGCTGGAACCGGGGTCGATGCCCCCTGGGCTCTTGCGCATCGTACGTCAAGGGGATACATTTCCACGCAGCGGTCAGCAGTCAGCCAGTCAGCCCTCAGCCATCAGGTCCCCGTCGGCCATAGACCGGTGGGTTGCTTCGGGGGGGAACTCCGCATGCATATGCGGCTGGCCGCTGATAGCTGACCGCTGAATGCTTGCAGCATGGTTCATCCAATGATGCCGCCTGTCTCGACCTGTCAGCACGCCGGACCGCCACTCCTGGCCCAGGCGACGCCTGTGGAGCAACTGGCTCCCGAAGAGATCGAGGACCTCGGCACGGGACGCGGCGAGGGCAGCAAGGTTTTCCTGTTCAACTGCGAATGTCACAGCTTCGAAGACGTGATCACCCAGCTCCTCAAAGCGGTCCCGGGAATGACCCGCCCATTGGCCGAGGAGCTGGCGTGGCGGGTCCACACCCAGGGCATGGCCGAGGTCTATCGGGGAAGCCCCGCCGAGTGCGACCGGGTCGCCAAGGTGCTGGGCGAGACCGGGCTCATCGTGCAGGTGCTCTGACCCGGTCACGGGATGGCGAACGTCCTCGGGGCTCGCAGGAAAGGAGACACCCATGGCCGCGATCATTCCCCAGCAATTTCGAGACCTGCTGACCAAGAAGGCCTTCGCCAGCCTGGCGACCGTCATGGCCGATGGGAGCCCCCAGGTCACTCCCGTCTGGTTCGACTTCGACGGAACGCACCTCCGGGTCAATTCCGCCAAGGGGCGCGTCAAGGACCGGAACATGCGGCGCAACGGGCGGGTGGCCCTGAGCATCATGGATCCGGAGAATCCGTACCGGCACCTGGCAATCCGCGGCCGGGTCGAGGAGATTACCGAGGCCGGCGCCGACGCCCACATCGACTCGCTGTCCAAGAAGTATCTCGGCCAGGATCGCTACCCGAATCGCCGGCCGAGCGAGGTCCGGATCATCTACCGGATCCGCCTGGAGCGTGTCTCGACCATGGGATGATCAGGCGCCGGAAGGCCGCGGGGAGCGGCCGGCCGGAATGGGGAGGGCCATGTCACTGGGAGAACGGATCATCCGCGAGGCCGCCGACGCCATCGTCGCGGCCGACAGTTCGGGGAAGATCACGCTGTGGAATGCCGGGGCAGTGCGGCTGTTCGGCTATTCCGAGGCCGAGGCGGTCGCGCAGAGCCTGGACGTCATCATTCCGGAGGCCCAGCGGAAGCGACACTGGGACGGGTACCACCACGTGATGCAGACCGGCGAGACCCGGTATGGGACGAGCCTGCTCCGCGTCCCCGCCATCCGCAAGGACGGCACCCGCATCTCCGTCGCCTTTACGGTGGGGCTCTTGAAGGACGCGGGTGGACGCGTCGAGGGGATCTTTGCCATCCTGCACGATGACACCGAGCGCTGGGAAACGGAGAAGGCGCTCCGCAAGCGAGTCGCCGCCCTGGAGCAGACCGCCGCCCGGGGTCAGTCTTGATTTGACGGGGCCGGATGTTCGATGATATCTTTCGGAAAGCCTATCGCGTCCCAGGAGGTCTATCGAGGCACGCATGCCGTTGCGGCTGTTCGGGGGGCAGGGAGACAGTAAGGTTCGGAGGTGCCCGGCCTGCGAAAAGAAGATCGCGGCCGAGGCGACGTTCTGTCCCACCTGCTTCCTGGTGATCCGACCGGAAGGCTCCGCGGATCTGCGGGCCCACCTCCGGGGCGCCCGAATCCCCACGGATGTCTACCTGCTTCGCAAGATGCAGGTGGAGGATCCGAACACCGGACCGGTGGTCCGTGTTCGCCCGGAAGCCTCAGCCGCGCCACCGGGCCCCCGTCCTGTTGTGGCCGCCTCGGCAGCGGCGCCCGCCAACACCCCGCCTCGATCCACGACCGTGGATCCCGCAAACGGTCCAGCGCTTACCCCCGCCGGGTCGCAGCCGCTTCCGCCACCGAATCCCGCCGGTGCCACCCCCGCCCCCCGGGGAACGACCGACGATCTGCCCAAGCGCCCCGTCTGGACGGGCGTCCACTCCCTCGTCAAGTTCGAAGCGCCCCATCCACCACCCGCGCAGACGGTGGGGGATATCCCGAGCCTGTACCAGTGGATGCTGGCTCGGGACCCTTTGATCCCCAACAACATCGAACTGCTGGATGGGATTCACGCGCGCGTCTTCCCGAACGGGCCTGCCGCCAACATCAAATACGAACAGCACATCCTCCTGCTGATCTCCGACGACCTCATGCTGCACCCGACCCGGGAGACCCTGGGAAACCACCTGGTGCTGCTGGCGGCGGCCTACCGGCGGGCAGCGGGGGCATATCACGCCACGGCCGAGAAAGGGCAGATCGAGGCCAGCGTCGCCCTCTGGCAGATGTCCAGCACGGCGAGCCGGCTGCGGGTGGAGGCGTGGGTGTACCACACCCGCCACGGCGGGCCGCCCGAGATCATCCGCCCCCTGCGACCGCGACGAATCAAGGCCTAGCCCGGCCGGACTGCCGTCGCGGCTCGTGCCGGCCGCATCGGCCACGAACCCCCGAACGCGTGTGCTGTCGATCGACTCCTCCATCGCCTGCCTGGCCGACTTCGCCCGCTCCGCAGCACCCCGGAGGGGAACCTCTTAGGAATCCACAGATTTCGCAGATTCCGCAGATTTCAGTCCGGAAAAGATTTTGAAGAGAATCTGTGTGAATCTGCGCAATCTGCGGATAAGAAAGAGTCTTCATGGTTCAGTTGAGAATTCCGGCGGTGTTCATGCGCGGGGGCACGAGCCGCGCGATCTTCTTTCGGGAAGCCGATCTGCCGTCCGATCCGGCGGTCCGGGATCGGATCATCCTGGCGACCATGGGCAGCCCCGACAGCTACGGCCGCCAACTGGACGGAATGGGCGGCGGGATCTCCTCCCTCAGCAAGGTCGCGATCATCGCGCCTCCCGGGCGACCCGACGCCGACGTCAATTACACCTTCGGACAGGTGAGCGTGACCGATGCCCTGGTGGATTACACCGGGAACTGCGGGAACATCTCCTCGGCCGTGGGGCCGTACGCCATCGACGAGGGGCTGGTCCCGGTGCCCCGGGAAGGCGAGGGTGCGGTGCGCATCCACAACACCAACACCCGCAAGATCATCGTTGCCCGGGTCCCGGTGCGGGATGGACAGGCCGCCGTCGAGGGGGACTTCGTCCTCCAGGGCGTCTCCGGGACCGGCGCCAGGATCGTCCTGGAGTTCCTGGATCCCGGCGGTGCGGTGACCGGGAAGCTGCTGCCGACAGGGACGGTCAAGGACGTCCTGGAGATCCCCGGCCTCGGCGGCCTCATGGTCTCCGTCGTGGACGCCACGAATCCCATGGTCTTCGTTCGGGCCGCGGACCTCGGTCTTCAAGGGACGGAGCATCCGGAGGCCATTGATCGGAACACGGCTCTGACGACGCGCCTGGAACAGATCCGGGCGACCGTCGCCGTGCGCATCGGACTGGCCGGCACCACCCAAGAGGCCAGCCGGAAGAGCCCGGCCGTCCCCAAGATCGCCGTGGTGTGCCCGCCGGTCCTCTACCGGGACCTCTCGGGCACGGAAGTCCCGGCGACGTCCACGGACATCTGTGCCCGCGTCATGTCCATGGGGAAGGCCCATCGCGCCTTTGCCCTCACGGCGGCCATGTGCCTGGCCGTGGCGGCCCGAATCCCGGGAACCGTGGCGCACGAGGCCGTGGGTCCCGCCGCCGCCGACCCCGCCGCGGACATCCGGCTGGGTCACCCCTCGGGCGTCCTGCCCATCGCGGCTTCCGTCCACGGGGGGCGCGCCGAGAAGGTCGTGGTCTACCGCACGGCGCGCCGCCTGATGGAGGGCTCCATCCGCGTCCCCACCCACGCGTTGCAGGGGAAGTGACCCGACGTTCATTTTATCCGCCAGATCACGCAGCTCCCTCAGCAGGCCGCCTGCGTCAGTCGCGGGAGGAAAATACTGGATTTCTGCGGGGCAATTTGTCATATTCGCACCGTCAGAATGCCAAGTTCCTTCCGGAGACGAGTGGGTCGGAGGCTGATCCGCGATTCACTGCCAGGTACTGTCGCCAGGAACATCAAACACACCGGGTTGAGTTGATGTCTGCTACCACCCGCCGCAGGTGCCCGGGGGTACCTGAGGAGATGACATATGAAGGTCCTCTGCTGTCACCCGAGTGGTCTCATGTACACGGAAATCTACCTCCGGCTGGAGCCGCTGGGGGTCGAGCTGCTGGCCGCCGCGGCCCGCGCGGCCGGCCATGACGTGCGGATCCTCGACCTCCAGGTCTTTACCCACCGGGACTATTTCAAGCTGCTGGACGACTGGAAGCCCGAGGCGGTCTGCTTCGGTCTCAACTACCTCGCCAACATCCCCGAGGTCGTGGATCTCGCCAAGGCCACCAAGGAGCGGCTGCCCGACTGCTTCGTCTGCGTGGGGGGCCACAGCGCCTCCTTCACCGCCCGGGAGATCCTCGAGCACGCCGCAGGGGCCATAGATTGCGCGGTCAAGGGAGAGGGCGAGGAGATCACCTCGCTGCTCCTCTTGGCAGCGGCCCATGACCGGAAGAGTCTTCATACGCTCCCCGGCGTGGTGACGCTCGACGGGGAGGGGCCACCACCCAAGAAGGTGGACGACCTGGACAGGTTGGTCCCCGCCCACGACCTGCTGCAGAAGCGCTGGAAGTACTTCATCGGGGTCCTCGACCCCGCGGCCTCCATCGAGTTCACGCGAGGTTGCCCCTGGGACTGCGTCTTTTGCAGCGCGTGGACCTTCTACGGCCGGAGCTACCGCAAGCGGAGCCCCGAGGCGGCGGTGGACGAGCTGCAGACCCTCCAGGAGCCGGGCATCTTCATCGTGGACGACGTGGCCTTCATCCAGGCCGACCATGGCTTCGCCATCGCCAGGGAGATCGAGCGGCGGGGGATCAAGAAGCGGTACTACCTGGAAACCCGGGGGGACGTGTTGCTCCGGAACAAAGAGGTCTTTCGGTACTGGAAGCGCCTGGGCCTCAGCTACATATTCCTCGGGCTGGAGGCTATCGACGAGGAGGGCTTGAAGCTCCACCGGAAGCGGGTGTCCATCTCAAAGAACTTCGAGGCCCTGGAGTTCGCCCGCTCCCTGGGGATCGCGGTGGCAGTCAACATCATCGCCGACCCGGACTGGGATGAGCAGCGGTTCCGCCTCATCCGGGAGTGGGCCCTCTCCATCCCCGAGATCGTGAACGTTAGCGTGAACACACCGTACCCCGGCACGGAGACCTTCCTGACCGAGTCACGGAAATTCATCACGCGGGACTATCGGCTGTTCGACATCCAGCACGCGGTGCTTCCCACGAAGCTGCCCCTGGAGAGGTTCTACCAGGAACTGGTGAAGACGCAGCAGGTGCTGAACATGAAGCATCTCGGCCTTGCCGCCTTGCGAAAGACGGCCGCGCGTGCCGCGGGGTTGCTGGCCAAGGGGCAAACGAACTTCGTCAGGATGCTCTGGCGGTTCAACAAGGTGTACCACCCCGAACTGCAGCTCGCCGACCACCGGCGACCCGTGACGTACGAGATGCGCCTTCCGGAGACACCCGTCAACGGAAAGGTGAACCCGAGAACCCTCTACGTTCTGCAGCCGGATCCGGCCCA
>CAZNWB010000068.1:0-17689 GCA_964576535.1 uncultured bacterium
ACTCCGCAGGCGAACCTTGCGGGCGTTCGAACCAGCTGATCATGTACTTCATCGCCATCCTCCTAATTGTGTTGGTCCTCGGAACGATTGCTGTTTGGACGGGCTAACTACGCTTATATGGTTTCCGTCCGAAAACCTGTATGTGGCATCGGGTCCGTATAAGCCCCCGCCTACTGACCATATCCAGGCTCTGGTAACTCATGGAGTTAAAGAAGACGACCGAATTCGTCGGGATGTTATATGGTTTCCGCATAACACCCCCTGAATCGCAGGAGGAAAGGCGAGAAGATCCCTGGCGAGAGGGTATTGAGGGGTTGACGCGGTGTCAAGCACAAACGCCCCCCGGTGCGGTAACACGGGGGGCTAGAAATCCATGAGGCGTGGGGCGCAAACTTACGGGCACGCGGCGGCGCCAACTCGCACCAGTTTCACGGTTCCGTTGCGAGCTTCTTCAGGCCTTCGCCAAAGTATCCGCGGCCCGGGTCTTGCCCGTCTTGCTCTAGCCGATTACCAAGGACGGCTGGTCGTACCCGGGGAGGCAGGCCTCGATCCGCAGCCCGCCTATCTCCAATGACCGGAACGCCCCCACCCCCCCTCGGCCCCCTCGCGTTTTTCTGGTTGCGCGGGGGTTGCGTCCCGTGCTATCGGATGTCGTCAATTGCAACCCAAATCCCTATAAACTCAGATAATGCAATTGAACCGCAAAGGACGCGGGGAGCCGACATCCGGGAGGGTCCCGCAGATTCTGGACAGTCATACGGCTCGGATTTGCTGACGCATGTTTGCCTTTTGCGTTCTCTGCGACCTTTGCGGTGAAATTCTTGGGGTGAACTGAAGCCCCATGCGTCGTCCTGGCGTTCTGCTGGACTATTGCGGGCGGCCGGGGTTTAATACCGCCTCGACAGGGAGCTGGACGAACCGGGGTCGGGCGGACACCCGGCCGAAAGGATAGGCACCCGTGGACCCGCTCTCGAGGATCGAGTCCCAACGCCGGTTCATCCAGGAACGCGCCCAGGATCTGCTGGCCCGCGTGGCCCAGATGGACGAGGAGGAGCTGCGGTGGACGGTGCGGATGTTCGCCGATTGTCTTTCCTCGGACGAGCGGGCGACCCACCTGAAGGCGTACAGCGAGTACTGGGACGTGGAACGGCTTCGCCAGTTCCTGCCGACCTTCATCCAGCAGTACACGGCCATCGCCCTGAAAGACCTCACCGCCAAGGAGGGAAGCCAGGGGGTCCGCCTGGCGGACCTCACGGAGGAAGAGCTCCAGAGCATGTCCCTGGCGGAGAAATGTTACCTCCTGGCGGCGGATCCCGCAGGGCTCCGGCCCGATCAACTGCGCCGGGAGCTGGCCCGCCTGTTCATGTGCAAGTCCTTCGACCTCTTCCACGACACGGGCCTGTCCGAGGCGGCCGTCGAGTTCCCGGCTTACCACCGGGTCCGGGAGGCCCTGGAGGCCCAGCCTCAGGCCACCGTCGAGGCGCTGAAGGAAAAGGTCGTGGAGCGTTCCGGCCGCCTCAGTGAGGGGACGCCGGATGAGGTGGAGGCCGCGGTAGCCGAGATCCGGGAGGCCATCGGCCGGACCTTGGGAATCTCGATCCCCGTGGATCAGCTCTTCGCCGGCCAGATGGTGCGGCTTCCCCTGGAACGCCCAGATGAGGTCCCGGCGGTCGTCTCCCCCACGGCGGAAGGCGCTCCGGCCGACATGTCGGCCGAGGACCTGGCGACCGCCTTTCTGGTCCTGACGGACCTGATGAGCCTTCGCGAGTGGGAGGAGTACGTCCTCCCCCTCCAGCGCCAGTACCGATCCATCACGGAGATCCCGCCCGAGGCCCTGCGCTCCGTCCTGGGACGCCTGTGGGGGCGGATGGGTGGCCGCCGGGTCACCGATTTTGCCGAACGGTACCGGTCCGGGCGGATGATGGCCGAGCGCAAGGTGGACCGGGAGATCTGGGACCTGCTGCCGGTCGCGGAACAGCTGGCCGTCTTGGACCGGGACAATCGCACCATGGACCTCGCCCAGGCAGCCCGGCACCTGGCCAAGATCTTGTTCAGCTTCCAGTATGATATGCTCTTCGATGCCGGATTCCAGGTGGACCTCCTGCGCTCCCCCCGGTACCAGCGTCTGGTCAATCGGCTGATGAGCGCAGAGGAGGCGGGACGGCCGGTGGATAAGCTGACCCAGACGGTGACCCGCAAGATGCTCGAGCTCGAGGCCCTGCCGCCCGAGGCACGGCCGCCGCGCTTGCAGGAGATCCGCGCCATGATCGCCGCGGCCCTCGGCCTGTCGGACGACCTGACGTATCCCGCGGCAAAGGAAGGACGGGCCTGAACACTATTGCGGAATGCCGAATGCGGAATGGGGAATGGATATGGCCGATCCTCCCCAGTGCCTTCCGAAAATTCCGCAGTCCGCATTCCGAATTCCGCAATCGAGAGAGGGGGGTTTGATGAAGTGGGAATACCGGGACCACATGGCGATGTTCAAGGAGACCCAGGATGGCCTGGTCGGTAACCTGGAGTTCATGCAGGCGTGGGGTGCCGATGGGTGGGAGCTGGCCGCCAGCGTCCCCCTCGTTGCCCCGAACCGGGATGGCGTGGCCTATGGGACGGTGGGGGCGCTGCTCATCTTCAAGCGACCACACACTGGTTGAGATCTCGACGGCCACTCGCTCCGAAAAGACGGACGGCAGGTTCTCCCTGGGCTGAGGTTGCCGTTTGAGGTGGCATCGTGCCTCTCAGTAAGCGCCGGCATCCCATGTACGAGGGGATCGCCCTCCTGGCGGATCCGCTCTACGGGTACATCCAGTTCACCGTTCCCGTCGAGGGACAGACCGAGGAGCGGACGGAGAAGGACCTCATCGACACACCCTGGCTGCAGCGGCTGCGCAAGATTCACCAGCTCCAGTCCAGCTTTTGGGTCTTCCCGTCGGGCGAGCACAGCCGCTTCCAACACTCCCTGGGGACCATGCACATGGCCGGTCGCTTTGCGGATCGGCTCTCTTCCAGCCTGAAGCAGGTCTTCGGGCGCCAGTGCCCGTCCCCGTCCTACGTCAAGGAGGTCCTGCGCCTCACCGGCCTCCTCCACGACATCGGCCATGGGCCCTTCAGCCACTTCTTCGACCAGAACTTCCTGGAACCCCTCCACGGCACGACCCACGAGGGCATCGGCCAACGCATCGTGTTGGAGAGGCTGGGCCACATCATCCGGGGGATCCGGCGAAGTCCGGACGGCCCCTTCGAGACGGACGAGGTGATCCGGCCCGAGCACATCGCCTACCTGATGCGCAAGCCCGACGCGGGGACCGGCGACCAGATGCCCCGCTGGCTCCAGACCCTGCAGCCCGTCTTCTCCGGCATCTACACGGCCGACAACATGGACTACATCCAGCGGGATGCCTACATGACCGGGTTCTCCCTGGACATGGTGGACATCGACCGGCTGCTCTACTACACCTTCGTCACCGAGAAGGGGTTGACCCTGCACAGGTCCGGGTCGTCCACCCTGCGCCGATTCGTCAATGCCCGGTTCACCATGTACGCCGACGTGTACTTCCACCGGACCAACCGGGCGGTGGACCTGCACATGCAGGAGATCTTCCAGGAGACGATCCAGTTGCTGTACCCCGTCGATTTTCGGGAATCGCTGGATGCCTACCTGCTCGTGAGCGACTGGTCCCTCTTGGAGGGGGTCCAGCGGTGGGCCACCGACCCGGACCCCCGCAAGCGCGTCCTGGGCGCGGAGTGGGCCAAGATCCTGAACCGCGAGGTCAAGTGGAAGATGGCCTACGACCACATGGAGACCATGGACGAGCCGCGCGGCAAGAAGTTCTGGTCCACCAAGGACCTGGAGGAGGCCATCCGGAAGCACCTGCCCGAGCCCCTGCGGGGCATCGCCTTCCGGGTGGATATGGCCAGACAGGATCCGCGGCCCCTCAACCCCTGGACCGAGGAGACGAAGAAGATTTTGCTCTACGACCCCGCCACCGGTAAGGCCTCACCCAGCGCCGTGGCCGACCTGTTCCGGTACATCCCCGCCCAGGTGGCCCACTACCGCGTTTTCGCCCTGGATCACACCCACGACGCGGAGCTGGCCGCCGCCACGGCCGCCGCCCTGGCCACCAACACCCAGGATGCCTTCCGCACCAACCTCTGACCAATATAAAGTTATAAAGGCCTGACCCCCATTGGGGTCAGGCCTTTATATTTTTATTGCTAGCCCTTGCCCAGCAGGTGGGCGTCGAGCTGGGATTGGGCCTCGCGGAGGGTGGCGTAGGGGGTGCGCTTGTCCAGGTGCTCCTGGCGGTGGCCGCAGGCGGGACACTGCATGATGTGCACGGTCTCGAGGTAAAAGTGGCCGCAGTTGGGATCGGCGGGGTCGTCGGCCAGCCGGATGCGATCGATGACGTCCACGTGGCGGAAGGGGTGCTTATCCCGCCGGCACTTCAGACACAGGAGGCGGGCTTGGGGGTCGGTCATGAAAACCTTCCATCAATTGCGGAATGCGGAGTGCGGAATGCGGAATCTTTCAGAGTGCCCCGAATCCAGTTCACCATTCGAAATTCGAAATTGCCCTCACGTGGTCGGCACGGGCTGGCGCGCCTCGATCAGCAGCAGCTGGGTCCCCTCGGACCGGGCCGCGTTCCGGTCCGCCTCGATCCGCGCCAGGCGGGACCGCCAGGGCGTGATGTCAAAGGGCTGCCCCTTGGGATGGGCCAGATAGGAATCGATCAGGTCGCGGTAGAACCGGACCATCTCCCCCACCAGCGGCACGGGATACTCGCGCCCCTGGACCTTCAGGCAGTGGACCCCCAGGTCGATCAGCTGGGGGATGTCCTCCACCAAGAAGAAGGCGTCATTCTTCAGATCCACCCGATCCTCCCGCTTGGCATCCCCGCTGTACAGCTCCCAAGACTCCAGGCAGACGCGGTAATCCAGGCCGCCGCGGTTCGGGCTCCCCTTGAACAGGTCCTTCCCCGAGGGATCCGTGGTCCGCTCCAGCCGGTGGTACGGGGACATCCAGCATTTCCCGAGGTAGGTGTAGCAATAGTTGGCGTGGATGAGGATCTCGATCCCGACGTTGATCTGCTCCTTGCGCGAGGCCAGCTCCTTCAGCGTCAGCTTCGTGTCCGCCACCACCTGGGAGACGCCGAGGGACCGGTAGAACCGCACGTCCTCGTCGTTGAGGATATTGGCCCCGATGCTGGCATGGATCGTCAGGTGGGGGAACCGCCGATGCACCTCGGCGATGGCCCCGATGTCCGTCATGATCGCCCCGTCCACCCCCCAGCCCACAAAGCGCTCCATCTTCTGGAGCAGCGGCGGGATCTCCCGGGACTGCATGTTGGTGTTGATGGCCACCCGCAATTTCGCCCCTTCCGCGTGGGCCATGGCGATGGCGTCCCGCACCTCCTCTTCCGCCAGCTCGTACCGGTCCCGCCGCCGGCTCCAGCCGAGGGGCCCGACATAGATGGCATCGGCGCCGCTTGACACCACTGTCTCGACCATGGAGAGATTGCCTGCCGGTGCCAGGAGTTCAACCATGCGCGATTCCCCGTTCGTGTGAGAGCGCCCGCCCCCGCCGGGGCCGTCGTTCACGATGCCGGAGGCCGCCGGGGGTGCGACCACCGTCCGTCTGGTCCTAGGTGCCCGACGTTGAGATCGTCAGGAGGGACCCGGCCGCCTCCGGCCGGATCCCCGCGTACTCCATCCCGCTCTTGCCGAAGTAAAAGCCGTTGCACAGCCCGATCCGGGCGTGGGCCCGCACGACGCGCCACCACCGCTCGTCCTGCTCGAACGCCGCCTCGGCGGCGCGGTCGAGGGCCTCGCGATACACCGCCGCGACCTGGCGGCGGTACTCCGGGGTCTCCGACAGCGTCTCGATCCGGAAGTGCCGGTGGCCGTCGGCGAGCAGGCGCGGCAGGTGCTCCAGCATGCAGACGTCCTTGCCGCTCATGATCCCCTTGCCCACCGACTTCATGGCCCAGTCCCCCTGCTTCAAGAACAGGTCCTTCTGGCAGAGGTCCGGGCACTTGATCCCCCACTTCTCCTCGTAGTCCAGGAGGAAGCAGTAGTCCGAGACCCCCAGGGGCATCTTGCCGTGAATCATGAGTTCCATGGGGACGCCGCAGGTCGAGGCGATGTCGCGGATCTCCTCCAGGCTCAACTCGTAGTTCGGGGTGAACCGCACCGCCCCGAAACCCCGCAGGACCTCGACGCCGGCATCGGTGTACACGTTCGCGAAGCCGCCGATGTGCACCGGCAGCCCGGGGAACTCGTCGTGAGCGATCTTCAGGATGCCCAGGTTGTGCGCCTCGACGGCCTCCGCCCCCTCCCGGGCTGCGATCTCCAGCGTCTTCCGTACGCGGGGAAGATAGTCGTTTCGCGGGGCCGCATAGCTCGCCACGTAGGCCCGCTTGCCCTGGTCCCGGAGGATGCGGAGCCCCTCCCGAAGCTCGTCCGTCCGCTCCAGGAAGTTCGCCTCGTAGAGCCGGCAGTAGATGTCCCCCAGGTACACCGCGTCGTAGTCCCGCAGGTCGGACGCCCGGAGGTCCCGCAGGTTGGCAATGGACGTATTCAGTTCACAGGCGACCGCTGCCATCCCCTCGTCCTCAGCGACCCATGACAGTCCACGCCGCGGGCAGGGTCGGCCGGTCCGCCGGGACCGATCCGCTCGCGACGCCATCCAGCGCCTCCCGGTAGCGTCGCACCACCGGGGCAAGCTGGTCGGGGGGCAGGCTTCGCCCCTGAAGTTTCAGAACGTGCGCGCCCGCCTCCACATACCCTGCGACGTCAGCCACCCGGCTGACTTGCCGGCTGGGAAACCGCCGCGCCTCCCGCCAGCCATCCCCGTCGTAGAGGTCCCATGGCTGCTGGCAGATCTTGAAGCAGGTCCCCACCCCGCCGCGCTTCATGCTCCCCGTCTGGCGCAGGCCGCGCTCCGCCCCTTCCGGCACCGGTCCCGCCGTGGCGTCGGTGGGCAACGGTGACGGCTTCAGGTGGACGTAGCTCGGCATCCAGCACTTCCCGAGGAGGATGAATTCCTCCACCATGTGGACCATGACCTCGACAAGGATTCCCTGGACCGCTGTGATCTCGCGAACCTCGTTGGGCCCAACGGTTCCCGGCAGAACCACCGCAGATGCCCCGAGGTCCCGGAAGAAGCCCACATCGGCCACCGTCTGGGCGCCACAGCCGATGCTCGCCGTCAGCCGGAGCGCCGGGAAACGGCTCCGGAGGGTCGCCAGGATCCCGATGTCGTTGACGATGAGGCTACGCATCCCGAGATCCAGCAGGGCAGGAATCTGCTGGAAGAGCCTCGACCGCTCGTGTGGCAGGGGGATCGTGTTCAGGGCAACCTGGAGTTCCCGGCCGTCATCGCAGACCCGACGCTGCGCCCACGCCAGCTCCTCCCAGGTCAGTTCCCCCCGGCCCCCCCCGCGGCTCCATCCCTTGAGGCCGACATACACCGCATCCGCCCCCCCATTCAGGGCGGCCAGGACAGCCTCAGGGCTTCCCGCAGGCGCTAGCAGCGTGACCAACAGCCCCTCCCACCCTCAGTCACAGGAGGTATCACAAATACCACCCTAGGGATGTGGCGGCAATCGAAAACTCCGTCATGTAAGGCGTGTTGGGTCTTATTCTCCGACGGGAGGACGGCCGCGAGCACTTCCGGGCTGACACGGAATCAGGCAGGCTTTCCAAGGACCAGGGTGATCCAGCGTTCCTGGGACCGGCGGGCGAGGCGCGCGAGCTTTGCCCCTTCCAACGCCTGCTGGACACGTCCCTCTCCAGGCGACTGGAACCCGGAGAGGACTATTTTTCCTCCCCTGCGGCAAAGCCGGGAGAGGGTCGGCAGCCAGTACGCTCCATCCGCCGCCGTGTCGAGGTTGGCCAGGACGAGGTCGAAGCGGGCGCCAGGCCCAAAGACTTCGGGAGTGCCGGCCAGAACGGTGACGACCTTTGCCAGCTCATTCCGGGAGACGTTCGCATGGGCCACGCGGCACGCAGGGACGCTTCTGTCAATTGCCACGACCGTCCCCGCGCCGAGTCTCGCGGCGGCGATCGCCAGGACGCCTGAGCCGCTTCCCACATCCAGGACGCGATCCCCCTCCTGGAGATGGGCTTGAAGCTCCACGAGGCACATCTGGCTGGTGGGATGGGTCCCCGTCCCGAATGCCTGCCCGGCAGACATCAGGATCGCCCGGGGGTCCTGCCGGAGGTACTCGGGATCCGCCGGAGCTGCCAGGATCAGGCGATCACCGATCCAGATCGGCATAGGCCGTCTCCAGTCCCCCTCACATTCCCCTCTCCCCCGAGACCCCTCGACACAACCTTTCCCTTACACTCCAGAGATCCGGAACATCGCCTCGCCCTTCCGCCACGTCCGCCAGGCGTGATGGCTGGGGTAACATTTCACCTCGGGTCGGAAGGTCCCCGTGCCATCGAGCTTGTACTGCACCATGTCATGGTGATCTTCACACACTTCGCAAAACCCGTACCGTCCAGCGTGATCCTCTTCCGTGACGAACATCCGATGCTCGCCTGCCTGGGGTGGTGTGGTCATGGCCCCCCTTCCACATGGAAGTGAAATCCTGCGGCCTCTGGTCTAGGAAATCCACGGCGCTCTCCGGCCCGGGACGGCGTCTGTCGAGGTTCGGCCCGCATCGGCCATCCTGCCCGGGCACAACGATCCGGCGGCGGATTATAGGGGCCGAGACGGCGCAGGTCAACCACGCGTTCCGCGTGGTTTCACATGGTCTTGACCCAGGAATGGCCTCGCGTCTCATGAGGCTGTGGCATGCGGCGGGACCCCGCGTCCCGCGGGGGACCTCCGGGCCAGCACGACGGAGTTTCCGGTTGACATGCCTTGCCTGAATCCGCATATTAACCCCTACGTTCACACGCCTTTGGGGGAGGGGATGCTGCCCGCATGGCCGCGCCTGCAGACAGGGGTGGGCGCCGCGCGCTCCGTGCCCCTCGATCCCTGCCCTCGGAAGTGCAACCCTGCCTGGTAGGAGGAAGTCCCCGTGGCCCAGGAGAAGCTCAGACAGGTGACGCCGCCTCGCGCCGTCACGACCCCCCGCGAGGAGGAGGCCGGCAAAGTACAGATCATCTATGGCGTTCACTCGCTCGAGGCCGGCCTGGCCGGCCGGACCGTCAGTAGCGTCCGCGAAGCGCTCGCGCAACCGATGAATATCAGCCCCCGGGCCGTTGCCCTGGTGAATGGCCAAGAGGTGGATGCCACCTACGTGCTGAGCCCGGGACAGCTATTGGAATTCGTCCGGTACGCCGGGGAGAAGGGTGGAGAAGCCACCCCATCCAGCTCCACCGCCTCGGATCGCGCCGGGATGGAAGAGCGGTACGGGGCGCTGGGCACGGGCCAGTTCGATCTTTCCATCGCCGGCCAGGTGTACGACCTCTACGCCCTGCTGGAGGTCCTGGGCCTGGCCTTCGAGGATATCAAGCCCATCGACGCCCACGTGATGGGAGAAAATCTGTACGCCGTGCGATACTTCGACCCCGAAGATCGGAATATCGTGGCCTACGAATTCGACGGCGCGTTCCGTCACGTCCGCGAGACCATCGTTCACATCGCGGAATGGATGGGAGACGCATACTTTGAGTTCAACTGGGGCGCCTGGTGCCCCTGGTCCATCTAGCCTGGCTCCGAATGCCGCCCCGACAGCGCCAATGCCCCCCCAATGGGAGTTCCAGACGAGGACGTGGAGACGGCCGGGGTACCTCGTCCTGGAAGGCGTGGCGTCGCGGGGCGATCAGCATGCGGAATTCTTTCTGGTGGTAGGCCAGACGCACGTCAGCCTCGACATCCAATCGCTGCGGCGCTTCAGCGATGAATTCCTGGAGTTGCTGGCGCCCTTTCTGGGTCGGCCGGATGCCGGGCCGACGGTGGTAAATGTCGGCGAGCTGATGGATAGCCTGGATGAGGCTCCGGTGAACGCGACGTGGTCCTTCCCCCCTGTCCGGCGGGAGGAGGTCCTCCACGCGCTGGAGAGACTCCTGCAAGCGGACGGGTGTGCTTCCGTGAGGGCATTGGAGCGGTAGAGAACCGAGACCGGGGGTGAAGTGTGGACGCGGAGCAGTACCTGGGCATGCGAATCCGACAGATGGAGGAGCGGGAGCATGACCTCCTCGAGGGCCTGGATGACATGGGCCTGGATGAGTTGCGGTGGACGGTCCGGTACCTGGCCGACGCCCTCAGCGGGGAGCGCTGGCAGACCGTGCTGGCCGGGTACCATGAGCATCTCGCCGTGGATCGGACCCGCAGCCTTCTCGAACGGCTGGTCCGGGAGTGCACGCAGCTCGCGATCCTGGATCTCGAGGCCAAGCGAGGGGCGGCGGCCGACCGTCTCCAGGGACTGACCGATACCGATCTGCAGAGCATGGCGGTCATGGAAAAGTGGGAAATGATCGCGGCCGACCCCCGAGGTCTCGATCCCGGTCGGCTTGCCCGGGAGCTGGCCCGACTGGCCCTGTGTTTCCAGCCCGATCTCCTTCACGATGCGATGCTCCCCCGGGCAGTGATCGAGTTCCCCTTCTACTTCGAGCTGCAAGAGGCGCTGCGACGACTGCCCCCGGCTGAGATCTCCCGCCTCTCCGACCTGGCGGCGGCCAGCGTCCCCGCGATGAAAGGCCTTCCCACCGCCGAGGTCCTGGAGCGGCTGGCTCACATCCAGCAGGAGATCGCCCAGGCCGCGGGCTTCACCGCACCCTTGCACGAGCACCTGGGCGCATCCATGGACCGACTCCCCCGGGAGTTCTTCCCCCCCGGGGGGGCCGACGGAGAGTCACCGGATCAGATTGCGGAGGCGGCCCGCCAGCTGGAGGGCCTTTCCCCCCAGGAGCTGCGCCTGAACCTGCAAGTCCTGGCAGACCAGCTCAGCCTGCGGGAATTCCAGGAACTGATGGGTCCACACCGGTCGAAGTACCCGAACCTGAGTCAGATGCCGGTCGAGGCGCTGCGGCAGGTGGTCGCGACCGTCTCCCTCCAGATGGGCAATCGGGGACTCAGCGATTTCATCCAGCGCTACCGGACGGGAAAATTGGTCGCCAGTCCTCCGGTCAACAGCGAGGTGTGGAACCTCCTGCCCCAGGAGCATCGCCTGCGCCTGCTGGAGAAGGACAACGCCGCCATGGACGTCGCGCAGATGGCACGCCACCTGGCCCGGATCCTCTTGTGCCACGAATACCAGATGCTGGATGATGAGACGGCCCAGGTGGACCTGGTGACGTCGCCTCTCTACCAGGATCTGGTGCGCCGGCTGATCCGGCTGGGCGATGGAAACGGCCAACCCAAGCTCCTGGTGCTGAACCAGGCCGTCACGCGGATGGCCCTGGTCATGGAGAGCGCACCGCGGGAGGGGCGGGGGGAAGCCCTGGATCACATCCGCAGAGCCATCGGCAGGGTGCTGGGGTTCTCCGAGACAGAGATATCCCGCCAGGGCACGGGAGACGCGTGATGCTGGATCCCAGCTCGGCTCGCGGAGCGCCCCCACCGGACCCGTCTCACGTGCAGTCCCTGGAGACGGAACTCGAAGCGCACCGTCTCTCCGGCGACACCGTCGCCCTGGCCGAGACCTGCATGAAGCTGGGGCAGGCCTATGCCGCCCTGGGTCGTTTCCGCCGCGCCCTGACGACGTACGAGGAGGCCCTGAAGTCGTTCGAGGAGCTGGATGACCGAACCAGCCGGGTCACGTGTCTGAAGGCCATGGCCGGTCTCTGCTACGGGGAGGGCGCCTGGAACCGGGCCCTGGACCTCTACCATCAAGCCCTGCACCAGCTCCGGGACCCGGAAGAGCGTCCCGAGATCGCCCAGACCCACAGCCAGATCGGCAGCGTCTATCAGGGGCAGGGGAACTGGGAGAAGGCCCTCGAATCGTATCGGGCAAGCCTGGCGATCCGCGAAGCCCTGGGGGACGCCCCGGGGATGGCCCTATTGTTCAACAACCTCGGGGCGGTGTACGCCCGACAGGAGCACTGGGAGGGGGCCCGCCAGGCCTGGGCCAAGTGCCTCGCCTTGCATGAAGGGGTCGGGGACCATGCCGGCCAGGCCATCACGCTGGGTAATCTGGGAAGCCTGGCCCAACGCCAAGGACAGTGGCCCCAGGCCCTGAGCTGGTATGAACGGAGCCTCCGCCTGTATCGGGAAACCGGGGACGCTCTCGGCGAGGCCACCATTCACAACAACGTCGGATTCGTGCAGAAACAACTGGGCGATCTCGGGAAGGCCCTGGCAGCCTACCAGGAAGCGCTCACGCTGCTCCACCAGATCGGAGATTCCCTACGGGCGACGGTGGCCATGTACAACATGGCCATGATATATGAAGACCAGGGGAACTACCGCGAGGCCCTCCGGCTGCTCGAGCAGGTCATCGAGCTGGACCGCCGGATCGGGCATCCGGACCTCCGGCGGGACATGGAGACATTCCGACGGATGCGGCAGAAGCTGGACGCGGGGCGGGACGCCAAGCGGATGCAGGAGGAACGGGCCTGAAGAAGAAGGGCCCTGGCACCTGGCCAGGGCCCTTGTGGTGATCCCGGAAGCCTGAATGCCTATCCCGCCTTGCCCGCTCGGTCCCGCAGCACCCGCCGCAGGAGCTTTCCCGTGATCGTCCGCGGCATCTCCGGGGCGAAGATGACCTCCCGCGGCAGCTTGTAGACCGCCACCTTGCCCCGGCAGAACTCGATGAGCTCCGTCTTCAGCGCCTCGGATTCGGCCGTGCCGGCCTTCAGCGCCACGTAGGCCCGGGTCTTCTGGCCCATGATGGGATCCGGCACCCCGATGACGCCGGCATCGGCCACGGCCGGATGGGTCACCAGGACGTCCTCGATCTCCTCGGGCCCGATCCGATAGCCGGAGGACTTGATGAGGTCGTCCTCCCGGCTGAGGAACCAGATGTAGCCGTCCTCGTCCATGGAGACCATGTCCCCGGCCTTGACCCAGCCGTTGATGACGGAGCCTTTCTGCTTCGCCTCGTCCCGCCAATAGACGGTCCCCGTGGGCCCCCGGCCCATCAGCAGGCCGGTCTCGCCCCGCTTGCACTCCTCCCCGGTCTCCTGGTGGATGACCTTCAGCTCGTAGCCGGGGATGGCGGGGCCGATGGAGCCGGGCTTCACCTTCTTGATGGCCGCGCTACTGATGAAGACGAACATCATCTCCGTGGTGCCCAGGCCCTCGAAGATCTCCATCCCGAACTTGGCCTTCCAGTCGTGGTAGGTCTGGGCGGTCAGGGACTCCCCGCCCCCCGTGCACACGCGGAGCGAGCCCAGGTTGTATTTCTTCTCCGCGTCCGGCACCTGGAGCATCTTGCGGTAGGCGGTGGGCAGGATCGAGAGGATCGTGACCTTGTGGTTCTGGATGGTCTCGAACATAGCCTCGGGGGTGAAGCGGGCGATCAGGGAGACCGCCGCCCCGAACCGGTACGGGATGACGGCTACCGCCGAGTAGCCCGCCGCCATGGCGATGGGGGCTGACCCCCCGACGATGTCCTCCTCCCGGACGTTCCAGCAGTACTTGCCGAAACCGTCGGGGACGAGCAGCGCCTCCTCCATGAAGTGGGCCGTCCCCTTGGGCAGCCCCGTGGTGCCGGAGGTGAACAGGAGGACCGAGACCTCCATCCGGTCCCGGCGGACCGGCTCGCATTCCGGCTTCTCGGCGTCCAGGAGCTCCTGCCACAGACGGTACCCCTTGGCCTTCCACGCCGCCTGCTGCTCCGGCGTGCCGCCGACGACGATCACGTGCTGGAGCGTCTTGCAGTTCGGCTTCGCCTTCTCCAGCTCCTCCAGCATGGCCCCCGCCACGATGATCGCCCTCGCTTCAGCGACGTTGGCGACGTGGGTGATCTCCGCCTGAGAGAAGAGGGCGGAGGTGGGCAGGCTGACCGCCCCGATCTTGATGATGGCGAAGTTCGCCATGACCGCCGGGGGGATGTTGGGCAGGCGCAGCATGACCCGGTCGGCCTCCTCGATCCCCAGGCGCTTGAGGGCGCTGCCCAGCTTGTTCACATTGGCCCAGACCGCCTTGTAGGGGATCTTCTTATCCTCGAAGTAGATGGCGATCCGATCCCCTTTGCCCGCCGCCACCTGCTTGTCCAGCAGCTCCTCGGTACTGTTGAACCGCTGGGGGTAGGCCTGGTGCTCCGGCAGCTTGTAGATCCGTTCGGGCCACAGCGCTTTGGGTGGCAAATAATCGGCAGGAATCCGCCCCATAACCCCCTCCTCCGCGTGCTACGCCTTGTTGATGAGGTTCTGCAGGGCCTCTTCCACACCCACCACGCGGCCCAGCTCCTTGTCACTCCGCGGGAAGACCTCCTCCGGGTACCGGTCACCGTCTTTGGTGAAGACCAGCAGGGCCGGGACCGCCTTCCCCATGTCCTCCTCCAGCGCCCCCTTCGCACCAAACACCGCCCGCTTGGACGCGCTGGGGCCGGTCACGGCGGCATTGTAGGTCATGAAGGCCACCGGTGTTGCTCCGCAGTCCTGGACCTTAACGGGGACCCCCTTGCCCTTGAGCTTTTCGCAGAGCTCAAGGGCCTTCTTATTGTCGCAGAAGAACTGCTTCGCGGATTCGTCCTTACTGCTGTAGTAGAATTCTACCTTCACGGCGGATTCCTCCTCGGACCTCTATAGGACAGACGTTAGAATACGTACGCGGACGGACACCCCCTCCCCCGGCTGGTCCGCGACAGCCGTCTTGCGGAAGCAAAAATGAGCCACGGCTGCTCGTCACAGCCGTGGCTCATCCCCCCCTCCTCGGTCACCCTTGGAGCCGACTAGCCAGGCTTCCACCCCTTGGGGAGGATCCTGACAAAGGGCCAATCAATCTTCGTGCAGTAGCCGTCGTACGCCTTTTGAATATAGGCGTCCAGGGCAGGTTTGAAGCACTCAGGGGAGTTGTGGATCGGGCACTTGGCCTGGTCTGCCATGCTGGTTGCCTCCTTCCTCTCAACCCTCTTCGGTGGCGGGGCAGCTCGTGGAGCCACCACAACCCCTGAAGGGGTCGCCGACTTCGGCGCGGGTTTTGGCGTCGGCTTCGCCGGGGTCCTCGCCTTCACCCGTTTCTTCGGGGTGACGACCCGCCGCTTGCGCGAAACCGCCTTTACCTTTCGGACTTTCCTCGCAGGCGCCCTCGCTCCCCTCTTTGCCGGAGCGATACGGCGGCCTTTGCCTTTCGCCCTTCTACCTCTCGGTTTGGGCATCGAGTCTCACGCTCCTACTGGTAATGCCTCCCCTCCATGATGAAGCGCGGGCGGCTGCCCACCAGGTCCTCGGCCTTCAGCGGCCCGCCGCTGACCGGCTTGCCCCGGATGCTCTTGCGGATGGGGATCGGCTTGCCGACGAAGTCGGCCCGGGCCATGACCGGAGGGTTCACCTTGGTGGTATCGGTGATCTTGTTCTTGTAGTCCTTCGACTGGGCATAGCCGGGCAGCTTGTCGTGCGGCGGCTTGTCCTCGGTGGGACCAGACACCCGCTGGCCGTTGTCGAGCTTCAGCCGCCAGATGGCGTCGCAGCCCGCACACTTCACCTTCCCCTCGAAGAACCAGAAGGTGAAGGGGTCCAGGTAGTTGATGATCTGGCACTTGGCGCATTCCAAGAGCAGCGAGCAATGCTTGAAGTCTGCCATGCAGGCACCTCCTCTGTCAGTCTTGGGGCTGAGCGGAGGGACCGCCCCGGGTTTCTTCCCAAGGGCACCCGGGAACGGCCCCCCACCAACCCGACTAGATGATGTCGTTCTTCTCCAACTCCCGGATCTGGTCCAAGCCGTACCCGCAGTACTTCTGGAGGATGTACTCGTTATCGGCCCCCACCGGCTTGAAGACCCACCGGTGCCGGGCAGGGGTATCCGAGAGATGGTACGGAAGCCCCTGGCTCAGGACATCGCCGAAGTACGGGTCATCCAGCCAGTGCAGCTCATCCCGCAACTGGAAATGCTCCTGCTGGGCGACCTCCTTGTTACTCCAGACCGGCTGGCTGTTGATGTTGCTGTCTTCCATGATCTTCCAAACTTCTTCCTTGGTCTTGTCCTTGGCCCATGCCTCAAGGGCGGTGTAGATCTCCGTCTGGGCCGCGGGCTGGACGCGATCCGCGAACTTCGCATACTTGCCCGCCAAGGGCTTCAGGTTCGACACCACCCCGCAGAGCTTGGCGAAATCGCTATCCTCCGGAGCGGAGATCAGAATGTACCCCTGCTCCATCTCCTGCGGATTCTTGGAGGTGGGGTACGAGGACTTGCCGCACTGGATGATCCCGTGGACGCACATTTCGGTGTCCCAGTCCCCCCACCGCTGCTTGATGACCCCATAGCGGCCGTAGATCGGGAGGGCGCTCTCCAGGTGACGGGTGGCTCCGTGGACCTGGCTGTACTCGATGAACTCCCCGACACCCGAGACGTTGTCCCGCCACCAGAGGGCGGCCAGACCGGCGAAGCACCCCATCATGCCGCCCCAGTAGTCGGCCAGCCAGATGGTGTGCTTGGAGGGCAAGCCGATGGCGGGATGGCCCTGGCCCGGACCGGGGAATCCGGTCACGGAGAAGCAGCCTCCCGCGGCCTGGCCCAGGATGTCGTAGGACGCCCGGACGCGCCCTGGCCCCCACCCGCCGAATCCGCCCATCCAGATGTAAATCATGCGCGGGTTGATCTTCGCGGCTTGGCGGTAGCCGATCCCCCACCGGTCGAAGGTGCCGGGCCGGTAGTTCTCGGCCTGGATGTCGGCCTTGGCCTGGATGCGGTGGACGATCTCCACCCCTTCAGGTTTGTGGAAGTCCACAGACAGGAAGTACTCGTTGTGGTTCGCCCCGAAAAAGCCCAGGCCCGTTCCCTTGTCCGGCATCTGCTTGGACAGGGGGTACAGGAACGGCTCGTTGTACGGGGTCGTGTGGCGCATCGGCTCCCCCCGGCGGGGCAGCTCGATCTTGATCGTCTCCGCCCCCAGCTCCGCGAAGTAGTTGGCGCAGGACGGGCCGAGGATGTACTGGGTCGTGGAAATGGCCACGTACCCCTTGAAGGCTTCCGGCTTCTCGAAGATCTTCTTGGCGTCGAAGGTCTCGCGACAATACTCTTCAAAGCTTTTCACCTGATCAGCCATCGGTCAGACCTCCTTATCTGAGGACCTAACTAGATGATCCCCCGCTTCTTCAGGCCGTCGATGTCGTCCTTCTTGAAGCCGAAGATGCGGCGGTACACCTCTTCGTTGTCGTAGCCAGTCGGCCGGCCGATCCACTTCAGCCGCGGCGGGGCCTTCTGGGCCAACTGGGGGGCCGGCGCGTGCAAAACCTTCCCGTAGAGGACATCGTCAATCACGTTCACATGGCCCCGATACTTGAAGTGGGGGAACTCCGCCACCTCGTCGGTGAAGCTCACACCACCGGATGCCACCTCTTCGGCCTGAAGCTTCGTCTCAGCCTCGAGGCGGGAATTATCCTTGAACCAGTCGGAGAAGGTGGTGTAGGTCTCGACCTGGGAGTAGAAGGGGAGCCGGTCCACCACGATCTTGAGGGACGGATCCTCGATGATGTGCTGCTCCAGCTCGGGCCGGTCCTTTCCGACCGTCTTCCAGATCCGGAACCAGAGCCGGTCGTGTCCGCCACCCACCATGATCTGGCCATCCTTGCAGGGATTCACCGCGTAGATGTTGATGGCAAGGTCCCAGTTTCCGAAGCGGGGCCGGAT
>CAZNWB010000069.1:0-482 GCA_964576535.1 uncultured bacterium
AACGGAGGAATCTCTCCACGCCGCCGTTATCGTTCCCGCTCGTTGGCCGGTTCGTGAGGAAGATTGTGGAGCCCGGCGGGGAAGGAGAGAGGGGGGGGAGGGAAATGGCCCGCTGGGGCACAAGCGCCTCCAAGGGGCCGTGGGTGGCCGTGCGTGCTTCCGTTGGGACGGTAGTCCTCGCTCCGCTATCGTCTTCAGCCGAGGTCACGCGATCGCCCTCCCCTGAGCGCCGCGGGGAACCCGAAGCTGGCCAACCGTATCAGCAGCCCTGGCTCGATGTCAAGCATGGCGGAGAGTTGTGTACACGGCGCGTTCTGGAGAGGGGCGATGCGAGGGCAGGCGGTGAGGCAGGGGCGGCAGGATCGCCGACGGTCACTCGTGGGACTTGAGGGCCGTCTGGATGACCTCGTGCATCTCGAAGACGTTGGGGCCGGAGAACATTTCTTTTGGCGGGCGGCTGGCGTGGGCCGTGCGGAAATCCT
>CAZNWB010000069.1:492-10051 GCA_964576535.1 uncultured bacterium
TTCGGCGATCGCTGCGGCCCGCTTGCTCCGCATGGCGTGCCACAGATCCCAGTCCTGCTGTAGGCCCAGCCAGAAGTCAGCCGACATTCCGAGAACCCGCGCCAAACGCAAGGCTGTGTCAGGGGTCACACCCCTCTTCCCGCGGATGATCTCGTTCAGCCGGGGGAAGGAGATGCCCAGCCGTACGGCAAAGGCCGACTGGCTCATGCCGAGCGGCTTGAGGAACTCCTCCAACAGCATCTCGCCCGGGTGAGTCGGTGGGCGGTGTGCCGGAAGCCGCCTCAATACCGCTTCTCGATCCAGACGAGTTCGCCCCCGGCGCCCTCTAGTGGTAGTCCGCGATCTCGACATCGTGGGCATCGCCATTCTCCCAGCGAAAGCTGATACGATACTGCTCATTGATGCGGATGCTGTGCTGGCCGGCCCGTTTCCCCCTGAGGCGTTCGAGGTGGTTTCCCGGGGGAACGGCCAACTCGCCCAAGTCACGAACGCGATTTATCTGGTCGAGCTTCCGGCGCGCAATTGACCACAGGCTCTGCGGGCATGTCCTCCTGGCAACGCTTGAATCCGTGCCGTCAAAGATGTGCGCTGTGCCACGATCCGCAAAAGACCTTATCACGGGTTACATTATAATGGGAAGCGTACAATGGGGCAAGCCCCGGTGTCGGCCTGGCAACCCGGCGTTCGGCTGCCCCTCCAGGTTATTGGTGCTTTCGCACGCTGCCTCGCGGGCGCAGGAGGTGTGGGGTGTCTCCTTTGACAGCCTGCCGTGAAGGCACGGAGCGAGATTGGCCTGCTTGGAGGTCTGGCGATGTGAGAGCGGACGGTCAGGCAGGGGGCGGCCGCCTACAGGCGGTCACTCGTGGGGCTTGAGGGCTGTCTGGATCACCTCGTGCATCTCGAAGACGTTGGGGCCGGAGAACATCTCTTTGGGCGGGCGGCTGGCGTGGGCCGTGCGGAAATCCTCGCTTTCGGTCCAGCGAACAAAGGCTTGCTCGCTCTCCCAGTAGGTCAGGACGACGTAGTAGTCGGAACCACCCATCGGCTTGCCGTGCATCTGCACGCTCGTTGGGCGCAGGATTTCGAGGCGGATGAAGCCGGGATGGTTCTCCACCAGCCTCGCCCGCCCTTCGAAGCGCTTCTCAAAGGCTTCTTCGTGACCCGGGGCCACCTGGATCCGGTTGGACACGACGATCATCTTCGATGC
Source organism: uncultured bacterium (assembly GCA_964576535.1). GTDB lineage: Bacteria > Methylomirabilota > Methylomirabilia > Methylomirabilales > 2-02-FULL-66-22 > 2-02-FULL-66-22. Next base: position 1,700 of record CAZNWB010000069.1, read on the forward strand.
CTCGCAATTGAAAATGAAAAACTGACAACCGACAACTGACCCTTCCAATGGACAACCGACAACTGACAACCGACAACCGGCCAGCGTGGGTTTCGGTTTTTCGTTGTCGGTTTTAGATTTTGCATTGCCGGCGCTCAGGCGCCGGCAATGGTCATCCGCGCGATCTTGAGGGTGGGGGCGGCGATGGCGCCGCGCCACTCCAGGTCGTTCCCGATCATCTCGACCTGCTGGAGCATGTTTTTCAGGTTGCCGGCGATGGTGATCTCCTCCACCGGATAGGCCGGTTCCCCCTTCTCGATCCAGAGTCCCACCGCGCCCCGCGAGTAATCTCCGGTCACCAGGTTCACGCCGAAGCCGATCATCTCCGTGAGGTAGAGGCCGCGATCCACCGAGCGGATGATCTCCTCCGGCGTGTACGGTCCGGGGACGACGTGCGAATTCGTGGGGGAGACCGTTGGAGGCTGGCCCAGGGAGCGCGAGGCGTTCCCGGTGGAGGCCAGGCCGAGCTTCCGCCCCGTGTAGGTGTCCAGGAGATAGTTCGCCAGGACCCCGTCCTGGATCACCACCGTCCGCCGCGTGGGGAGGCCCTCGCCGTCGAAGGGTCGGGAGCCGAGGTGGCCGACCATCCGGCCGTCGTCCACGATGCTGAGGCTGGTGCTGGCCACCTGCTCCCCCAACTTCCCCGTGAGGAACGAGGCGTTCCGGTAGATCGTGGAGCCGGAGGCGGCGCTGAGGATCGTGCGCAGCAGGCTGGCGGCCATGTTGGGATCGAAGACCACCGGGACCTGTTGGGTGGCAACCTTCCGGGCGCCCAGACGGCGAAGGGCCCGCTGCGCCGCCGTCCGTCCAATGGCCTCGGGGGACTCGAGGTTCCGCAGCCGGCGCTGGAACGAGTACCACCCGTCCCGCTGCATCCCGCCGTTGTCGGCCGCCACGGGCGCGACGGAGAGGACCACCGAGGATCCCCGGTACTCCCCCGTAAACCCATGGCTGTTGGCGAACACGACGCGGGCGTCCTGGTGACTGTATTCCGCGCCCTCGGAATTCGTGATCCGGGGGTCGTAGTCGAGGGCGGCCGACTCCCCGGCCGTGGCCAGGGCGATCCGGTCTTCGACCGGAAGGGCGGCCGGCTCTGGATCCCAGAGTTCCAGGTCCGGCATGTCGCCGGTGAAAGCGCCCCGCTCCGGCAGGCCGCTGAAGGGATCCTCGGCCACGGCCTGGGCCAGAGCCACCGTGTCGTCGAGCAGCCGTCGCAGGGAATCCAGCGAGAAGTCGGACGTCGCCGTGGTGGCCGACCGCTGGCCGAAGCAGAGGCGAAGACCCAGCCGCTTCTCCCGTGCGCTCGTCAGGGTGTCCACGGCCCGCATCCGGACCTGTACCGAAAAGGCCTCGTCCACGACGACGATGACCTCGGCCCCACTGGCGCCCTTGCCGGCGGCCTGCTTCAACAGATCGTGGGCCAGTTCTCGATAGTCCATTGGCAAAAAGAACCTCTTACCTATCCACAGATTACGCAGATTACACAGATTTCACCCCCACCCGAACCCTCCCCCCTCTGAGGGGGAGGGAGTGGGAGGGGGGGCTGCGCAATCTGCGGATATATTTATCGTCGGGTCTTGGCGGTTCAACCCTGGGTGCCGCCGACGGTCAGGCCGTTGATCAGGATCGTCGGCAGGCCGACGCCGACGGGGACCGACTGGCCATCCTTTCCGCAGGTCCCGATGCCTTCGTCCAGTTCGAGGTTGTTTCCCACCATGGTCACCCGCGTGAGGGCGTCAGGGCCGTTGCCGATCAGCGTCGCTCCCTTGACCGGGCGACCGATCTTCCCGTCCTCGATCAGGTACGCCTCGCTGGCCGAGAAGACGAACTTCCCGTTGGTGATGTCCACCTGGCCGCCACCGAAGGCGACGGCGTACAGCCCCCGCTTCACCGAGCGGATGATCTCCTGCGGCGGCGTCGTGCCCGACAGCATAAAGGTGTTGGTCATCCGCGGCATCGGATGGTGGGCATAGCTTTCCCGGCGCCCGTTTCCGGTCGGCGCCATCCCCATCAGCCGGGCGTTCAGGCGGTCCTGCAGGTAGCCCCTGAGGATGCCGTTCTCGATGAGGACGTTGCGCTGGGTGGGCGTTCCCTCGTCATCCACGTTCAGAGAGCCCCGCCGCCCCGGCATCGTCCCATCGTCCACCACCGTGCACAAGGGTGAGGCGACCCGTTCACCGATCCGCCCGGTGAAGGCCGACGTGCCTTTGCGGTTGAAGTCCCCCTCCAGGCCGTGCCCGATCGCTTCGTGAAGGAGGATGCCGGGCCAGCCGGGACCCAGGACGACGTCCATGGTGCCGGCCGGGGCCTCGTCTGCATCCAGGTTGACGATGGCCTGGCGCGCCGCCTCGCGCGCGAAGTGGGCGAAGCGCTCGCCGTCGAGGAAGAAGCCAAACTCGGCGCGACCGCCGCCGCCGAAGGTGCCCATCTGCCGCTTGCCGGCGACCCGGGTATCCTCCGCGATGCAGGTGACCTGCAGGCGGTGGAGGGGGCGGACGTCCCCCACGACCCACCCCTCGGACGTGGCCACCAGGACCACCTTGTGCTCGCTGGCCAGGCTGGCCATCACCTTGCTGATGCGGGGATCGTGGGCCCGCGCGATCCGGTCAATCTGCTGGAGCAGGTCGATCTTTCTCTGGATGGGGACGTCGGTCGGCGGGACCTGGACAGGATAAAGATCCCGGGGTGCCAGCCGGGACTCCCGCACGGCGACTGCCCCCGGATGTCCCGACTCGGCCGCGATGTAGCGCGCCCGCTGGGCAGCCAGTTGCAGGTCCTCCACTGTGATCTCATCCGAGTAGGCGAAGCCGGTCTTCTCCTCGGCGGTGGCCCGCACGCTGGCCCCCTGGCTGATGCTCCGGGCGGCCTTCTTGACAATCCCCTCCTCGAGCCCGATCTCCTCGTTCACCCGGTATTCGAAGTAGAGGTCCGCGTAGTCGATCCGCTTTCCCAGGGCCGCTCCCAGCGTGCGCTCCAGCGTCTGCTCGGTCAGCCCGAACTTTTCCAGGAAGAATTTCTCAGGGCGGGTGATCTCGGTGCTCACTGTGCCCTCACGCAGCTCATATCACGAAAACGAAAAACGTAATGCGTGAAACGTAACCTGCACCATGACGTTTTACGTTTCACGTTTTACGTTTTATTCAGTGAACCGTCCGGATCTTCTTCGTCATGTAATCCATTAACAGGTACCGGCCCAGCGTCATCGGGGTGGTGAAGTACGCCTTGCCCCGGCACATCTCCGTCACCTTCTGGACAAAGGCGACGAGATCGTAATCCCGGGCCAGCATGAAGGTATTTATGAGGATCCCGGAGCGGCGGCATTCGCCTACCTCCTTGAGGGTCTCCTTCATGACCCACGGGTCCAGGCCCATGGGGTTCTTGTAGATGCGCCCGTCCGGGAGGGTGATGGCCGACGGCTTGCCGTCGGTGATCATGACGATCTGCCGCATGTCCTTGCCCTGCCGGTTCAGGATGCGGCGGGCCAGGCGCAGCCCCTCCTGCGTGTTGGTGTGGTAGGGGCCGACCGTGACCCGGGCGAGCTGGCTGACTGGCACCTCTTCGGCGCTGTCGTGGAACAGCACAACGTTGAGGCTGTCACCGGGATATTGCGTCCGGATCAGGTGGGTGAGCGCCAGCGCCACCCGCTTGGCCGGGGTGAACCGATCCTCGCCGTACAGGATCATGCTGTGGCTGCAGTCCAGCATGAGGACGGTGGCGCAGGAGCTCTGGTATTCCGCCTGGTGGACGAGCAGGTCATCGTACTCCAAGGAAAGGGGGCTCTTCAGCCCCTCGCGGCGGATGGCGTTCAGGAGCGTTCCGGGGATGTCCAGGTTCAGCGTATCCCCGAACTCGTAGCGCTTCGGCGCCTCGGAGGCCTCCACCCCGGTGGAGAGCGCGTGGGTGTCGTGACGGCCGGCGCTGCTGCGCCCCAGCGAGGCCAGCAGGTCCCGCAATGTGCGATAGCCGAGGAAGTCTATCGCCTTGTTGGTCAGATCGAACTTGACCTGGGTGCTCTCCGGGCCGATCCCGCCCATGAAGCCGCTGGGGTCCCGTTCCAACCGGCCGAAATCCTCGCCCGGCACCGTGATGTACCCCTCTTGAAGCATCCGTTCCAGGAGCGCCTTGAGAAGCTGGCCGAGCTGCTTGGTGGCCTCGGTGTCCTTTCCCTCCATCCAGTCCTCGACGTCCTCGTAGCGGATCCGCCCGCCACTGGCCAGGGCCTCCAGGATGGCCTGGTACAGCTCCTGGAGGTTTCGCTCGGACTGCATTTCGTCGAAGGACTCATCGAAGTAGCGGTTCCGGAACCCGCTCTGGAGCAGGTGATCGGCCAGCTCGCCCAGCAGATCCTCTAGGCTCAGGCTGTCCCACCACTGCCCCGTGTACTGGCTATATCTGGTTATCCGCACTTCACTTCCCTACGTGGTTCGGATACTTCGAAATTCGACGTTCAAGATTCGACATTCGATAGTGTGGTGTCTTCCATTCCGCATTCCGAATTCGGGTACCCTCTGGGTGTTCCGCATTCAATTATAGTTTCTTCGGCGTCCGGGCGGCGGCCCCTGCGGCTCCTCCCGCTGCTTCCGCTCCACCTTGGGCGTGCCGACGTATCCCCGCTGCTCGTTCCGGTCGATCTTCTGCTGGACGTGCAGCCCCTCTAGGATGAACTCGCAGGCGGAGACCGTGAGGCACGGGTCTGCCTTTTCCGGCACGCCGAGCAGGGCGGTCATCTCGACCAGCCCGGGGACCTTCTCCAGAAAGCGCAGGGCCTCGTTGGCCGGTGTCACATCGGCGACCTTCACGGTGCCCCCGGCATCGAACCAGGCCACCGTCTCCTGGATCGGCGCGCCGGCGAGGCGGGCGCTGAAGACGCGACCGATCGCCTCCTTGATCAGGGCCCGGGCGATGACCTCGCTTCCCTTCATCTCGCCCTCGTATTCCAGCTCCAGCTTGCCCGTGATGGACGGCATGGCCGCATATACATCGCAGGGGCGCGGGACGACGGTCCGCTCCCGATTCAGGACCGCCCGATGCTCCGCGCTGCTCACCGCGTTCTCCAGGCAGGAGATGGGCAGCCGCTGGCTCACGCCGGAACGCTTGTCAATGTGCTTGCTCTCGCGGGCGGCAAAGGCGATCTGCTCCACCACCTCCTGGATGAATTCGGGGACCACGAGGCGGCCGTCCGGGTGCCGGCGGACCCATGCCTCCTGTGCGGTGATCGCCATGCCGTGGGCCAGGTCCACCGGGTAGTGGGTGCGGATCTCGGAGCCGATCCGGTCCTTCAGCGGGGTGATGATCTTGCCCCGGGCGGTGTAATCCTCCGGGTTGGCGGAGAAGACCAGCGCCACGTCCAGCTTCAACCGCACGGGATAGCCTTTGATCTGGACGTCCCCCTCCTGCATGATGTTGAAGAGGCCCACCTGAATCTTTCCCGCCAGGTCCGGCAGCTCGTTGACCGCGAAGATCCCCCGGTTGGCGCGGGGCAGCAGGCCATAGTGGATCGTCAACTCGTTGGAGAGGTCCAGGCCGCCGCGCGCCGCCCGGATGGGGTCCACGTCGCCGATGATGTCGGCGATGGTGACGTCGGGGGTCGCCAGCTTCTCCACGTAGCGGAGATCCCGGGGCAGCCAGGCGATGGGTGCGCCATCACCCAACTCCGCCACCCGGTCCCGGCAGGCCCGGCAGATCGGCGCGTATGGGTTGTCGTTGATCTCGCACCCCGCGATCATGGGGACCTCTTCGTCCAGCAGGTCCACGAGGCCTCGCAGGATCCGGCTCTTCGCCTGTCCCCGGAGGCCCAAGAGGACCATGTGGTGCCGCGACAGGACCGCGTTGACGAGCTGAGGGATCACCGTGTCCTCGTACCCAATGATCCCAGGAAACAGGGCCTCGCGGCGCTCTAGCTTCCCCAGAAGGTTCTCCCGCATCTCGTCCCGCACGGATCGGGACGCCATGCGTTCCTCGCTCCACCGGCTCCGCCTGAGTTCCCCCAGGGTCCCCGGTTTCTTCTCAGAATTACCCTTCGGCATGCGGATTTTCCTTCCCTTTAGACGCAGAAAGCCCTCGAGCGTCCTCGAGGGCCAACGCAATGGTAGGCGAAACGGAGTCTAGGCAGCTAACCCGGGAAAGTCAAAGTCTTTCCCGACACCAACAAGAGCTTGGGAGACCTGGAAGACCTGGAAGACGAACACGACGACACCTGGGGCTGGCGGAGTGAGCACGGGGCCGGTCGGAGGAGAGACTGCAGTAGGGGGGCCACAATAACCGGCTTCGGCACCACCGGTTGGATTATCCACCTACCCCCGCTCCACGGCGAAGAGGCGCCATTCGCCCGGGACACCTTTCAAGGTATGCACGCCTCGGTCGGCGAAGCGGAGGCCAGAACCCGCGACTAGGTCCTTGACGGTGCTCGAGACGAGGACCTCACCTGGTGCGGCGCTTGCCGCCACGCGCGCCCCGATGTGCACCGCGATGCCCCCCACCTTCTCCCCGATCAGCTCGCACTCACCCGTGTGCAACCCGGCGCGGATCTCGATTCCAAGCTGCCGGGCGCCGTCGCTGATGGTAGAGGCGCAGCGGATCGCGCGGGCTGGTCCATCGAAGGTCGCCAAGAAGCCGTCGCCTGTCGTGTCAACCTCACGCCCCCGGAAACGGGCGAGTTCCCGGCGCACCAGGCTGTGATGGGCATCCAGGAGATCGCGCCACCGGCGATCGCCCAGGGCGGCGGCCCGCTCGGTCGCCCCGACGATGTCCGTGAACAAGACGCTGGCCAGGACACGATCTGGCTCCGGGCCGGGACGGACGCCGGTGAGGAATTCCTCGACCTCGTCGAGAATCGCGTCCGCGTCGCTGAGCCAAGGAAGGTGGTCATCCCCAGGCAGCTCAACGTATTTTGCCCCGGGAATCCGCTCGGCCATGTAGCGGCTCGCCCGCACGTCCAGTGCCTGATCCCCAACGCTATGAAGGATCAGCGTCGGGACCCGAACCGCGGGTAGGACATGGCGAACATCCACCTCGGCGTTCATCCGCAGCAGGGCGAGGTTCGCCCCTGGGCTTGCACCCATTCGAAGGAGGCGGGCCCACCACTGTCGAAAGCGCTCGTCGTGCGCGACGCTGGGCCCCCGTGCCTCGAGACCAACCGGCCCCCCCCACTCTCGCTGGCACGTCTCGAAGAACTTCTGGTGCTCCTCGACGGTCGGTCCCCAGGGATAGTCCGGAGTGTACGTCCGCCGCGCATAGCTGCCGACCATGATCAGCGCGGATGTGCGCGTCGGATACGTGGCCGCGAAGAGGGCGCACATCGGCCCACCTTCCGAATATCCGAGCAGGGCAGCACGCTCCGAGCTCACAGCGTCCATGATTGCGCGGACATCGTCCATTCGGGTCTCCAGGGTGGGCAAGTCCGTCACCCGATCGGACAACCCGGTCCCGCGCTTGTCGAAGAGGATGAGGCGTGAGAAAGACGCCAGGCGCCGGAGGAAACGGGCGAGGCTCGGTTCTTCCCAGAAGACCTCGACGTTCGACACCCACCCGGGCACCAGCACAAGATCGCGCGGGCCGTCCCCGACGACCTGATAGGCGATGTTGACGTCGCCGCTTTTCGCGTAACGCGTCTCCGGAATCATGCAGGTAGTCTCTCCCGCCTGGAGTGGCCAGTCAAGGGGAGAGGAGGGTGTTGGGTCCTGGCCCACAGACAGGTCTGGTGGCGGCCGGGTCAGGCAGGAGGAAAGCTACCGCCGTCTGTCGCGAAGGTAGGCGGTGTGCAGGCCGACGATCGTCTTGCCGTCCCGGATGGTGCCGTCCGCGATTTGATTCATCGCGGTTTCAAGGGGCACCTCGATCACCTCGAGTACCTCATCAGCCCCGAGGTCCTGCTTCCCTCGCGTCAGACCGGTTGCCCGATAGACGTGGATCAACTCGTCGGTGAATCCCGGCGTGGTGTAGAAGCTGAGCAGATGCTCGAATGTGGCTGCACGGTACCCGATTTCCTCCTCCAGCTCCCGTGCCGCGCACACTTTCGGATCCTCACCGGGGTGGAGCTTCCCGGCCGGGATCTCGTAGATGTACCCGCCAACGGCATGGCGGTACTGCCGGATCAGGACGACAGTCCTTTCATCTTTCATCGGCACAACGGCCGAGGCCCCGGGATGGTGGATGATCTCCAGCTCCACCGTGGCGCCGTTGGGCAGCGTGACCGTTTCCAGGTTCAGGTTGACGATCCGTCCAGTGTAGATGTTTCTCGAGAGCATGGGTGGCATTCCTGTCGGCTAAGGGGACGTAGTACACTTATTACACTTTCTCCAAGCGGGACCTCGT
>CAZNWB010000069.1:10151-17275 GCA_964576535.1 uncultured bacterium
TGTCGGCTAAGGGGACGTAGTACACTTATTACACTTTCTCCAAGCGGGACCTCGTAGGTTCGGCGGGACCACGGCGGTCAACAAATCTGTCCGCCTTTGGCGGACCAGGGCTCCATCTGCGGATTCACCTTGAGGTTCAGTTACTCCACGCGCTGGATACGGCCGTCCAGTACGGGGGCGATGGGGCCGGCCTTGAGGCGTTCCAGGATCAGGTCGGAGTCCATGGGACCGTTCTCGGGCTTCACCAGGACTTTCGCCTGTTGGAACATGGCGTAGCCGTCGCCACCGCCCATGATGAAATCAAAGGTCGCCAGCGTGTATCGCGCCTGGGGCTCGAGCGGCCGGCCGCCCACGGTGACCGAGACGAGACGGGAGCCAGCGGGGCGCTTCGCATCGAAGGTGTACCGGATGCCCGAAATCTGCGGGAAGCGGCCCGCGATGCGTTCCACCTGGCTCAGGCCACTCTCCAGGGCCGCACGCAGGGCCTCGCCGGACACCTCTAGCTTCACCACCTTGTTGGCGAAGGGAAGAATCTTGATGACGTCGCCACGCCGCAGGTCGCCCGCCGGCGTGACGGCGTTTCCCCGGATGCCGCCTCCGTTCACCAGGGCGACGTCCGCCTGCATGGCGGCGCGCATCAGATCGGCGATCAGGTTCCCCACCGCCGACTCCTGCGTGCGAACGATCTCGTTGCGCGTGTCGAGGGGGACCGAGGTCGCGCCCACGCCCACGTTCAGTTGCGCCGCCATCAGGTCTTCGTACTGTTTCACGAGGGCCGCGACCTCGGGCTTGCCGGGGATCTCGTCCGTCACCGGGATCAGCTCCCACTTGGACTCGACCCTTCGGCCGTCTCGACCGACGCTGACGGTCAGGTCAGTCCGGCCGAGGAAGACGGCATCCGACCCCGCCTTGAGGATGAGGGTGTTCCCGACCCGGGCATCCAGGGGCACGTGCTCGTGCCCGCCCAGGATGAGGTCAATCTCGGGGATCGCCGCCGCCAGTTGCTTGTCATCCGCCATGTCCTGGTGGGTCAGGGCCACGATCACGTCGGCCTTTACCCGGCGCGCCCGCGTCACCACGTCCTTCGCCGCCTGGATGGGGTCCAGGAATTTCAGCGTCCCGGCTCCCTTTGACAGGGTCTGAGTTTCCGGTGTCACCAGGCCGAAGAAGGCGACCCGGATCCCGCCGTACTCCCGCAGGACGAACGGCACCGCGCCGCCAAAGGGCAGCCCCGTATCCGGGTCCAGGACATTGGCGGAAACCCAGGTGAAGCGCGATTCGCGAATCCGGTCCCGCGTCACGCCCGCGCCAAAATCGAACTCGTGGTTTCCGAAGGTGGCCAGGTCCAGCCCGATGGCGTTCAGCGCGGCCACCATCTGGCCACCCTGGAACATGCTGGACATGGTGGAGGGCGAGAGGAAGTCCCCGGGGAGGACGAAGACCAGGTGGGGTGCTTCCCGGGCAATGCGGTCGCGCAGCGTCGCCACGCGGGCCAGGCCGCCCTTCTTCCCGCGTTCCACCGGGGTGATGTCGTACACGTCATTGATCTGAAGGATGGTCAGCCGGACCGAGCGCTCCGCCGGCGTCGCGGCGAGAAGGGATGGGGCCAGGCCGACCAGAATGAGCGCGCCACAGAAAAGGGCAAGGAACGTCCGACGGCTCAGACTGGAAATCATGACATCCCTCCGATTCGACTGGGTGTCCTCACGACTCTTCCAATCCGCATTCAGCATTCCGCATTCGAGCCCTCGTGTCAAAGGGTTTTCTCGCGGAGGCCAGGAGAAAGAAGGCAGCAGGCAGGGGAGCGGAAACAGCGAAGCGGGGAAGCGGAGAATCGGGAAAGGAGGGAGCAGTGAGGGAGAAGGGGGCGATGGGGGATGGCGATTGCGATGTTGGAATCGGTGTGGTATGAAGCGGGGGCCCTCTCAAGAGAGCGACTCACCCCCAGGACAAGGAGTCACGGGAGATGGGACGCGGGAAAATCAAGGTAGGGATCATCGGTGCGGGGCGCATCGCGGGGTTCGTCCACGTCCCCTCGCTGAAATTGTGTCCCGACCTCTGCGAGGTCATCGCGGTGGCGTCCCGCACGAAGGAGAAGGCCAAGGCCTTTGCGGAGCAGTGGGGCATCCCCCGGGTCCACCCCGACTGGACCGCGCTGCTGGCCGATCCCGAGGTGGATGCCGTGGTGATCTGCCCGCCCAGCGGCCTCACCCATTCGGTGGCGAAAGCGGCCATCGCCGCGGGGAAGCACATCCTGTGCGAGAAGCCCCTGGGATTGAACTTCTCGGAGGCGCGCGAGCTTCAGGTGGCGGCCGAGCAGGCCGGCATCATCCACATGGTGGCCTTCACCTTCCGGTTCGTCCCCGGCCTCCGATATCTCAAGCGGCTGGTCGGCGAGGGCCATTTCGGCGAGATCCGTCACTGGCGGTTGTCGTACTTCACGGACTTCATGCTGGATCCCGCACGGCCCTTGTCCTGGCGGAATCAGCGGGCCCAGGCGGGGGCCGGGATCCTGGCCGACATGGGGTCGCACGGCATTGACTTCGCCCGGTACCTGCTCGGGGACATTGCGGCGGTGAGCGGCGTGAGCCGCCTCTACGTCCGGGAGCGACCGCATCCGTCCGGCTCCGGGTTGGTTCCCGTGGATACCGAGGATGCCTGCGCGTTTACCGTGGAGTTTGCGAACGGGGCCATCGGCACTTTCGACCTCAACAGGGCCGTGGCCGGCCGGGGCGGCGCCGGGCGGGCGAACTACCAATGTATCGAGGTCCACGGAACCGGTGGGGCTGCCATCTACGAGTTGATCCACCCCTTCGAGCTGCAGATCAGCCTGGGCCCGGCCATGACCAGCACGCAGCAGTGGGCCCGGGCCGAGGTTCCCTTCGACCTCCGGAAGTACCCGGGTTCTCCCCGGAACCCCAGGCTGGATGATCCGCTGGTGGGCTACAAGCTGGATCAAGGGGTCGCCTTCCTGCTCGGGATCCGCGGGGAGACGCAGGACTATCCGACCTTCCGCGACGGCGCCGAGGCCCAGCGCGTGATCGACGCGGTCGAGCGCGCGGCGCGGGACAGACGGTGGGTGGACGTGCGGCCGTGAAAATGCCGGGCCACCACCCCACACAGCGGAGTTTGGTTTAACGGGGCATTATCGGCTTGGCAGGAGGAATTCGTATCGTCGGGCTCCATGAATCACCCGACGGATCTGAACCGTACGACGAATGAGCACGTAGAAAACCAGATAATCATCCACGACAAGGACTCGATAACCCAGACGCCGGAGCCGGAGATCCCGCGGTTGTGGCCCGGATCTTGGAAAAAACGCGAGTCGCCCGATGGCTTGCTCCACTCGGTCCACGAAGGCCCGTGCAGCGTCTGGGTTATCCCGGCCGATGTAATCCAGGATGTCAAGCAGGTCTTGCTCGGCGGCAGGAAGATAGCGGACGTCGTAGCGCCCGCTCACTGCAGGCGGGCCCGGAGCCGGCGCATCATCTCGCGGTGGCCGATACCCTTGGCACCCCTGCCGGCCTGGGTCTCTGCCTCGTCCAGTTTCCGGTACAACTCCAACCGTGCCTGAAGGCGGTCATAGTGGGCCTGGCTCATCACCACCAAGTCACTCTGACCGTTCCGGGTGATGAAGACGGGCTCGTCTTCTTTATGGCATAGGCGAGAGATCTCCGTCGCACGGTTCCTTAGATCTGAAATCGGCTTGATCAGCGGCATGACAGCCTCCTGGGAAATCGTCATACCATATCAGAATTCTGATACGCCTGCAAGTCACGGCACGTCCTCCGAATTCGCCGCTCCTCAGCGGGGGAACTTCGCGCAAGGTTCATCCCCCTGGTGCAAACTTCCCGCAATAATTTGCGTAAAAACTTGAGCGGCCTGCCCCCTCCTGCCAAGAGGCCGGGCCGGGTTCACTCCTTCAACTGCACGACCGTGTCGGCCATGGCCTCCAGGATGGTGATGACGACGCAGGAATCCAGGTCGCCCTTGCCCTGAGCCTTCACCGCGCGAAGGATCTCCCGGGCCGCGCTGGCCACCGGCAAGGGCACGCCACACTCCTCGGCAAGCTTCAGTGCCGTGGACAGATCCTTGTACATGTTGTTCGCGGAAAAGTGCGGGGTGAAATCGCGCCGCACCATCCGGGGCCCGCGGGTTTCCATGGCCCCCGTGCGGGCGCCGCCCACCGAGGTGATCTCGATGACCGACTGCGGGTCGAGTCCGGCCTTGGCCGCGAGGACCAGGGCTTCCGCCGCCGCATGGATGGCCACGCCCAGGATGAGGTTGTTGACGAGCTTCAACGTGGTCCCCATCCCGTTCCCGCCGGCATAGACGAGCTTGGCCGCGAGCTTTTCGAAGACCGGGCGGCAGGCCTCGAAGGTCTCCCGAGGACCCCCCACCATGATCCCAAGCTTCCCCTCGGCCGCCACCCGGGGCGCGCCGGTGACCGGGGCGTCCAGCATGGGGATGCCCCGGGCGCGCGCCCGCCCCGCGATGGACCGGGACATCTCCGGCGCGATGCTGCTCATGTCAATCAGGATCAGGCCCGGGCGGGCGCCTTCCAGGACACCACCCGTCCCGCAGATAACCTCCTCGGACGCCATCGAATCAGTGACCATCGTGATGACGATGTCGGAGGTCTCAGCCACGGCCCTGGCGGAGGGAGCCCAGGCGGCACCTCCGGCCCGCAGGTCCTTGGCCTTGTCCGCCGTTCGATTCCAGACGGTCAACGGGTGCCCGGCCTCCAGCAGGCGCCGGGAGATGGGCTGTCCCATCAGGCCCAATCCAATGAAGCCGATGCGCTGCATGAATCCTCCTTCATCCTTCACGGGTGGCTGGAAGCGCTCAGGTGTCGGCAGCCGGCCGCCAACTTGGGTCGATCCGCCAAGGGGCACCGCTTGCCTCTTCCAGGCTGGGCCACGACGTTTCACGTGTCAATCAGGGGCAATCGGGCGATCCCACTGGGAGTCGAGCTGTGTGAGGCGTGACAAAGACGTCATGCCACTCCGCGCCACTCGACGGCGGCCGGGGCGGGGGACTTCGTGGCCGCGAGTAGGTGGGCGATCGGAAAGGGGTCGTTCAGGGCGCGCATCTCGGAAGTGACGCCGGGGCCAAAGATCACCGTCGGTGTGAGGCCGTGCTTGATCACGATCCGGGTCTCGCCCCCCGGAGAGGTTGGAAGCCCAGTCCACCCTTAGGTCCAGCCCACCGCGCCCAGGTTGGAGAGCAGGACGCCGGGCACCAAGCCGAAGTGGACTGCCACCCCCCAAGCCGGAAGGATCCCCCCGGGCAACAGCAGCCCGGGGGGATCCAGCCTGCGGCCAGCCACCGGGGGAGGGGAGCCGGCCGCATCTCTGCGAGGCTCAGCGCGGACGCTGGCGCTTCCCTCGGGTGAAGTTGTCGCGGGAGACAGATCGCAGGTCCCCTGTTTCGTCTTGCTGACCATTCCGAGGAACTCGAAAGCCACCGCCTCTTCCAGGTTGCGAGTGACTTTCGCTCAATCTTTACGACCGCCTCAGGCCCTCACCGTCAGCGCCCGGTTCCGTCCTTCATCAGCCCGGAGCGGGTTGTGACGCCGAGGCAGTCGCCGGCGCTCGTGTGAGCTGCCGGCGAACAAGAAGCGTCACCTCGGCCGCCGCCTTGCGGATCGGCTCGACCAGCGCCTGGCGTTTCTGCTCAGTCAGCCGCTGCATCGGGCCCGACACCCCGATGCTGGCGATGGCCCACCCGTCCGGGCCGAGGATCGGCGCCGAGATGCCGTAGGCCCCGGCCGTGACCTCCTGCAGACTCAGGGCATAGCCCGCCCTGCGGACCTCCTGGAGTGTCCGCTTGACCGCGGCCGGGGTGGGCGGGGTGTTCGGGGTGAACCGTTTGAGTTTCCTGGCCTGGAGGATCTGGTCGATCTCGCGGGGTGGAAGAAGGGCTAGGATCGCCCGGGAGAGGGCGCCCGCATGCAGCGGAAAGGTCTGCCCGCGCTTGGGGGCCATGCGGAGCATGGAAGGACTCTCCACCACCTCGGTGATGGCGGCGAGGGCACCGCGCCGCTCCGTGAGATGCGCGGTCTCGCCTGACCGCTGCATCAGGTCCCGCAGGAACGGGAGGGTCAGTGTCCGCAGGTCCACCGGGCGGATGACGGCCGGCTGGAGCGAGAGGAGCCGCGCCCCCAGGCGGTAGCGACGGGACTCGGCGTCCTGGACCAGCAGGCCGGCCTGGCGCAGGGTGCTCACGAACCGGTAGGCCGTGCTCTTGGGGAATCGCAAACGGGAGGCGATTTCCTGGACGCCGAGCACGGGCTCCGCCTCGGAGAAGAGGAAGAGGAGATCAATCCCCTTCCGCAGGGAGGCGACGGTTCCGCGTGTCCGGTCAGGGATGTTCCGCATAGTGAAAGATCGTCTCTGTATTCGGACCATATCCCCTCCCGGGCGAAGGCGTCAAGGAGGAACATTCGTCAGGTGGGATCGAGCCGGGCCTAGGGCATCGCGCCGGCGTCCGCCGATGGACGCCATCGCGCCCCCCCGCATCTCCGGCAGTTGACCAGAGAGGGGAAGCGTGGCACCATCACGAGCCTGGGTGTCGGGGAGCTACGGAAGATGCTCGTGGATCCGAGCCGGTGGCACCTTCGATCCGGAGACAAGCAGGTGGAAGTCGAAAAACCCCCAAGAGCCCGCATGGGGCGAGGGGACACAGGAGACGCCAAGATGGCAAAACGAGGATTCGGTGCGTTGATCGTTGGTCTGGTCTTGGTGGCCGGGCTGGCCTGGGCCCTCAGTGATGCGGATTCCGGGGGGCAATGGGTGCAGGCGCCGTCCCCGCAGAAGATCCAGGTGGCGAATATCCTCTCCCGGGAGCTGGGAGGCGATCCGTGGAAGTACGTGCAGTGCCTGGACAAGGTCTTTGCAGATCCCGCTAACGCCAAGACGATGATCCGGGATGCCGCGGAGCAGTGTAAGGCCCAGCAATAGGCCGGGCCCGGTCCAAGGCGCCGCAAGGAACGGCACGACATGGTCGAGACACGGGGGGATCGCCGCTGGCGACCTGGAGGCCTGAAGGGATCTGTCCAGGAGAATCCCGTGGCACGCATCACGATCCTGGGTGCCGGGTTCATGGGGAGCGCCCTGACCTTC
>CAZNWB010000070.1:0-17190 GCA_964576535.1 uncultured bacterium
ACCGTTCGCGCGTGGAGCACGCAGCCCACGCTCGTGACATCCCCGGCGAAGGGGATCCACCAGAACCAGCCATCCTCAAAAATGTAGATGCGGATATTGCCCTCCTCACGGCCCGTCCAGCGCCGTGCCCCCCTAAAGTGGGCGAAGATGGCCACCTTGCCGAGGCCAGGGACCGGCCGGCGGCGGCCGTAGCGCGAGGCCAGCAAGGCACTGCGACCGGTTGCGTCCACGAGGAAGCGGGCCCGGATCTCCTTGTGCCCCTCGCCGTTGGCGATTCGCGCCGTGACGCCCTCGGGGCCGAAGTGGACCTGCTCCACGGTCGCTGGCTGGAAGAGGGTGACGCGGCGTTGACGGGTGGCATGGTCCAGCAGGATCTGGTCGAAGTCTGTCCGCTGAACCTCAAAGCTGTAGTGGGGCCACGGCTTCCCCTCCCGGAAGTAGAAGGTGTACTCGCGTCCTGACTCCTGATCGTGAAAGGAGGCCCCGTATTTGACGAGAAAGCCGTGGTCCACAACTCGATCCAGCACACCCAGTCGCTCCAGGAGAGGCAGATTGGCGGGAAGGAGCGACTCGCCGATGTGGAACCGGGGGAATGGCTCGCGCTCCACGAGGGCCACGGAGAGCCCCCCTCGCCCCAGGAAGGCCGCGGCCGTGGAGCCGGCGGGGCCACCTCCCACCACCAGTACGTCGAATTCCGTCCCCTCGGGACCCTCCGTTCCGTGGGGAGACACGCCCGGGGCCACTTCCCGCGGTCGGTCCTCAATTCCCAGTCCCTCTCCGGAGGGGCGAGGGGGCGGCGGGCGGAGCGCCGCGAGACGCTCCTGGGAATAGAGCCGCCGGATCAAGGGCGTGATGATGTCCAGGCCAAGTCGGCGGAGGGGCGGTTGGATGATGGCGAATACCAGCAGCACGGGGCTCAAGGCCGAGGCCACGGCCCCCAGACGAAGGCAACGGCTCTTCGGATCACACCACCAGGCTCGCCATGCCTCCAGGGTGCGGTGAAGCACGAAGGCGCCCACCGCGGTCCAGAAGACGGCGAGGTTATGACGGTAGGGCAAGGTGTATCGGGCCAACGCCTGGTGTCGTTGAGCCCGCTGCGCGGCGGTGAACGGGCGGAGGAGCGCGCCGGGGATCGCCATGGACATTCTCCCCCAGCGGCGCAGGACCTGGCACACGATGTACGTCGCCACCGCCACGCCGTCTCGGACCGGGCGGAACCGGCTTGGCCGGGCCTTCGAGGGGATGAACGGTATGGGGATTTCGAGCAGAGACCAGCCATCGGCCGCCGCCCGGACCAGGATCTCCGTCTCAAAGATGAAGCCCCCCCATCGGGGCTTCACGGCCCCGATCAGCTTGGCCGGATAGACTCGAAAACCGGACTGTGTGTCCGTCAGGGAGAAGCCGGTCAGCCAGTTGATGAAGAATCCCGAGACCCGCATGGCGTTCAACCGCTCGAGTGGGACGACACCCTCCCCCCGCAAGGGCAATCCCCCCAGCCTCCCGCCCACGATGAGTGCCGCCGGGGCGTCGGCCGCGGCCTCCAGGAGGCGGGGAATCTCGTCCGGGTCGTGCTGGCCGTCACCGTCCAGCGTGATGACGCACCCGGCGTTACGCACCAGCGCCTCTGCCAGGCCGGCCCGAAGGGCGGTGCCTTTGCCGCTCCGACGATCCAGGCGGATCACGTCGGCACCCGCCCGGGCCGCAGCCTCGCCACTGCCGTCGGAAGAGCCGTCGTCCACCACCAAGACGGGCCCGTGTCGCCGGGCCCGGGCCACGATCCCCCCGATGGTTGAGGCCTCATTGAACATGGGGATGAGGATCAGGTGGGCACTCATGCCAGCGGCCCGATGAGGAGGGCCGTGCGACACCCCCCGCGGGCGATCCCATGAACGAGCACCGGCCCCATTCCACGGGCGGCGTTCAGCGCGGCGGCGGCCACGCGCAGGGCCCCCAGCCCTCCGTGTTGGCCGAACTGCGGGGCCAGGGAGAGGGGCGGCCGGATGCCGGGTCGGCGTGACGCCTCAGGAAGGTCCCGGTGAAGCAAGGCGATCTCCCAGTCGTCAACCCCCGGATCTCCATTGCCCGATCCGTAGCAGCGACCGACATGGCCTGGGGCGAGGTCCTCCAGAAAGCGACGCACGGGAGAATGCAGGTCAACCCGGAAGTGCTGGGCCTTGTGGGGGGCTGTGGGGATATTCCCCCATACGCCGCACTTCACCTCGGCATGGATGGTCGCCCCGCGGGCCTTCGCCGCTCCCAGCTCTTCAAGGACCAAGAAGGTGGCCCCCTCGCCGAGGACGGGACCGTTGTGGTCCGGGGCATAGGGACGGCATCCCTCGGTGCCGCCTCCCTGCATCGGGGAAAGCGCCCCCAGCTCGGCTAGGTGCCGATACAGGGGTGCACAGAGCTCATCCACACCGCCCGCGATCATCGTCGTGGCGCATCCCCCGCTCACCAGCAGGGTGGCGCGAATCACCGCCAAGTCACCGGCGGTGGTCGCCTGGTTCACCGTGACCGAAGGCCCCCTGGCATCCAGGGCGATGGCGGCCGCGGCCGCCATCGTGTTCATCACGGTATTGGGAAAGATCAAGGGCGAGAGCCCGGCCGGCCCGCGCCGGAGGAACGCCGCCACGAACTCTTCGCTGGAGCGCAGGTCGCCGAACTCGCTGCCCACCACGATGCCGAGGTGCGGACCACCGGTGATTTTCGAATCCAGTGCGGCCAAACGGCAGGCAGCGACGGTCAGCTGGCAGATCCGGGAGAGCCGCCGGTCGGTGTCCCGATTCAGCAGGGCCGACACCGTGGACATCTCTACCTCAGCCCCCAGGTGACTCCGGCAGCCATTGAGGGCGAAAGCCCGCACGGGCGCAATCGCCGTGCGCCCCAGGGCCAGGGCAGCCGCGACAGCGTCTGCCCCGCCCACGGTCGAGGCGTTCACGGTCCCCATCCCGGTAATGACGACGCGGCGCCGCTGACCGCGGCACCCCTCAGCCTTTCCGGAAGACCAGGCTGACATTTTGCCCCCCGAATCCGAAGGAGTTGGACAGGGCCACCTCGACCAAGGCCGGACGCGCAACCTCGGGGACGCAATCAAAAGGCACCTCTGGATCGAGAGAGCGGAGGTTCGCCGTCGGGGGAATCAGGCTGTGCTGGAGGGCAAGGACGGTGGCGATGGCTTCCAGAGTCCCGGCCGCCGCCATGGTATGACCCACCATGGATTTGGTCGAGCTCACCGGGACGCTCCCCTCGCCAAACACGCGCGAGAGCGCCAAGGCCTCCACACGGTCATTCTGCGGGGTCCC
This sequence comes from uncultured bacterium, assembly GCA_964576535.1. Taxonomy (GTDB): domain Bacteria; phylum Methylomirabilota; class Methylomirabilia; order Methylomirabilales; family 2-02-FULL-66-22; genus 2-02-FULL-66-22. The sequence goes on from CAZNWB010000070.1 coordinate 3,303, forward strand.
GGTGCCATGCGCGTTGACATATCCGATTTCGGAGGCGGGTACCCCGGCCGCATCCAAGGCCAGGTTCATGGCGCGGATCATGCCGTCACCCACAGGGTGGGGGGCCGTGATGTGATGGGCATCGGTCGTCATGCCGGCGCCCAGATACTCCCCGTAAATCGGGCCGCCACGCGCGCGACAGCGTTCAGCCTCCTCCAGCACCATGAAGGCCGCAGCCTCGCCAAGGGACATCCCGCGCCGATCACGGTCGAAGGGGCGGCACGGCTCACTATCGAGGAGCTTGAGGGCATTGAAGCCCATGAAACAGATCCGGGTGAGAACGTCCACCCCGCCCACCACGGCGAGGGGCACGACCCCTTCTCGAATCAGATCGGCACCCAGCGCAATGGAGGCCGCACCAGAGGCGCAGGCCATGATGATGGTCTCCTTGGGGCCCTCCAGGCCCAGGCAATGGCCGACCGTCTCGGCGTGGCTGGAGGGCAGAATGGAGCGGAGGGCCTTGATCCGCGGCGAGCGTCGCCCCGTCCGGGCCTCTTCCCAGTACCAGGCCTCTCCCTCGAGCATGCCGCCGCCGACCGCGCCAACGAGGAGCGCTGCGACCGCGCGGTCTTGCGCGGTGAGGTGGGCATCCGCAACCGCCTCGCGTGCCGCGGCCAGGGCCACTCGGTCCGCCCGCGATCGGCGCCGGGAGGCATCCAGGCCGACCACCACGGGGTCCGGCACCTCCGCGGCGATGCGACAGCGGAACCCCTCGGTTTCGATGAGGGTAATGGGCCGGATGGCGCACGCGCCGGCGGCGATGCCCTCCCAGAACGCCTTTGTGCCGGCCCCGTAGGGGCTTACCACGCCGAGGCCACTGATGACGATGCGGGTCATGGCGGCGGAGGCACGTTCAGGCCTGGCCAGTCTTGGCCAGGACGAAGCGCGACAGATTATCCAGGGAGAAAAACTCGGCGGTCAGGTCCTCTCGCTCATCGATCACAATTTTGAACTCCTCCTCGATGCCCAGGAGCAGCTCGAGAATGTCCAGCGAGTCAAGGCCCAGCGATCCCTCCACAGTATTGGGCAGCGTGGTCTCCAGGGTAATCTCGGCCGCACGCTGGGGGTCAAACCTGAGCCGGGCCACCAGGATCTGTTTCAGCTTCTCGAGGACATCCTGTTGGGTCATCCGGAATGCCTCCCCTCGCCTCACGCCTCGGCGTCTCAGTCTATCGGCAGTGTGCGCTGGCCAGGGGGTCGGTCCACCGAAGCCGCACCGTCTCGCCCCCCCACGCGCCGCTCAGGCAAAGCGTCGGGCCGCCCTCGCCACGCCGCCAGAGCTCTAGGGTCGCCATGGGCTCACAGGCAAACGTCTCGCCGAGCCGCTGGCGGATCCCGCCGCGATCCGGGCGACCACCGCCTCGATGGCTCTCGATGGCGATGATCCCCTTCCCGGGTTCAAGCCACAGGCACGCGGCTGCCTCGACGAGGGGATGCCCTGTCAGCCGCCTCCCCCGGATATAGAGGTCGGCGCATTCCTCAAAGGTCTCCACCGCCAGCACCAAGGCGCGCTCACAGAGATCAGCCTCCAGCAGGGTCGCCGCATACCAAATGGCCCGCAGGGTGGCGACTGGACCTCCGATGAAGACCGCATAGGGCCCCGTAATCCCGAACTCGATGGCCACCTCACCGGGGACAGCCGCCGGCGCCGTGTACGGGAAGTAGGCGCCGCCGGCGCCGTGGTCGATGAAGAGTCGGTTGGAAGCCGCGTAGCTTCCGGCGGAGGCGTACAGCACCGCCGTGCGTTCGCCAGCTATCGCCTCCCGCCCAGCCCGGGCATCCTCCAGCATGGCCTCTACAGCCGCGAGACCCAACAGGCATTCCCGCGGGACGCGACGCAGGCGTTCCCGATCGACGGCGGGTCGGCCCAGGGAGAGCACAGGGCGATCCCCTGCGGCCGTGAGCGCATCCACAGGCAGGGCTGCCCCCCCGTTTCCCCAGGCCGTGAGGAGGCCGACGGCTCTAAGAGCGGGCGCCGTTACCATGCCCCGCCTTCCAGAATGAGGGCCGCATTGCACCCACCGAAGCCCAGGGACGTGCTCAGGCTGATCCCGGGTCGTGCTGCGCGGGGCCCTCCAAGCATGTAGTCTAAATCGCACTCCGGATCGGGCTGCTCCAGGTTAAGGGTCGCCGGGATCTGACCGTGGCGAGAGGCCAACAGACACATGATTGCTTCCAGCGTGGCCGCCGCTCCCATGGTGTGCCCCATGGGGGCCTTGATGGAATTGCAGGGAATCTTGTAGGCAGGAGCGCCCAGGGCCCGCTTCAAGACGCTGGTCTCGATCCGGTCATTCAGCGGCGTACCCGTGCCATGGGCGCTCACGAAGTCAATGTCGCTGGGCTGGATGCCTGCCTCCCGCATGGCCGCCGCAATGGCGCGCTCAAGACCACGCCCCTCGGGATCGGGGGCGGAGATGTGGTGGCCGTCCGCCGCACTGCCATAGCCGAGGAGAGAGCCCAAGCGCTGCGGGCCCCCTTCATCCTCGCGCATGAGGAGGACGAGCGCGGCTGCCTCGCCCAGGAGGAGCCCGCTCCGCCTCCGGTCAAAGGGCCGGATCTCTTCCCGGGTCAGGGAACGGAGCGCGTCGAAGCCCCGCATCACGAAGCGGCACAGGATATCGTAGCCTCCGGCTACCACCCAGTCTGCAACGCCATGGCGGATGAGGTCGGCGCCGACGCCGATGGCGGTGGCGCCGGAAGCGCAGGCGGTGGAAACGGTGATCACCGGGCCCCGCGCACCCAGCCACCGCGCCAGGTTGTGAGCGGGCGAGTCGTACAGCCCTCCCCGGAGGCGCCGGATCTTCCGGTCCCCGCCCAGCGCCTTCTCCCCTTCCTCGACACCGCCGAGCACCGTGCCGAGCACGACAGCCACACGATCGGCACCCAGTGGCAGCGGGCGCAGGCCCGCCTGTGTGCAGAGCTCATCGGCCGCCGAGATGAGAAGTCGGGTCGCGCGACAATCCGGGACGTGCCGCCAGTCTTTGACCCGGGAGAGCCCCTTGATCTCTCCTCCCCGGCCCACCCGCAGATCTGCGACGGGGAATCGTTCGATGGGAGAAATCCCCGAGGCGCCGGTCAGAAGGGACGACCAAAAGGCGTCCACGTCCTGACCAATGGGCGTGATCAGGCCCGCCGCCTGGATGGCGATGCGCTCAGGACGCCGCACGGGGAATGCCTCGCACGTCGAAGAAGTTGAACCAGTTTCCCGGATGTGCTGTCAACAGGATGGCCCCACGCTGGGCCGCGAAGACGGCATCCAGGTGCGCCTTGCCGTCCACGCCGGCAATGTATCGGCGCAAAGCATGTGAAGGCTTCCCGTTCAGTGTCAGGAGATTCACGAAGCAGGCGCCAAAGTTGGCAAAGGTCTCCCTGACGGCGGTGTTCTGGACGGCGAGGGAGGCTTCCGGCAGCACCCGCCCGAGGTTGCTCCGAACGTGGGCTCGCTCTTCGGTCAAGTGCAAGCCGATCGCGCGACCGATCGCCCGTGCCACGGGCAGGCGGATGGTTCGGGGTGCCGCGGAGGCACTGATCGCGGCGATCCGATAGAATATGAGGCGGTTGAGTCCATGGGAATACCAGCGGGGACGGGCAATGCTTGCCTCTGCGCCCGCCGTGAAAGCGGAATTGACAGGCGGTTGCATACCCCTGGGGTGCTGCCGATGAATCGAGTCCTCCTGCTCCAGACTCCCGGAAAACCCGCCGCACGCTCACAAGGCTCGCGTAGGCTAACACGGGGTATTCCCCCTGTCAACGGAGCACCACCTGTTGCGCCAAGTTCAAAGTGTCCGATTTTTCCAAGTCAAGTTGTCCGCTCGGGAGCCGGCCGCCGCGGCCCTCGCTGCGCCACAACGGTGGGCGTGCGGCTCGCGTGGCGGTGGCGCTCAGGCCGGGCGCGTCGCACCGATGGCGCCCACGCAGAAAGCCGGGAAGCGGTGGCGAATGCGGTCGATGTCCGGCAGGGTCCGCACATCGACGAAGCCTGCGGTCTCCATGGCGTGGCGCCACTGCTGGGGGGTGAGGAAGCCGCCGCGAGGGCGGTAGACCGGGTGGAGGACCGGGGCCCGGAACGTCTCCATGAGGTTGAAGACGAACTCCGTGTAGATCGCCTCGCCCGGGGTGGGGCGCAGGCACTCGGCGATGACGAGGCGGCCACCCGGCGCCAGGGCGCCGAGGATCTCGCGCAGGGTGAAGTGAAGGTCGCGGGCCACGTGGAGCGAGTTCACGGCGTAGACGAGGGACAGGCTGCCGGGCGCAGCCCCCTGCTCGGAGAATGACCGGTTCTCGTCCAGCAAGGCGAACTTCAGGCATGACGCGTCCGGAAACCGTGTCTGGAGGGCCTGCTGTCCGCGCCGTAGAAAAACGGGGACGATGTCGGTGAATCGGTAGTCGCAGATCTCCCCCCACCGTCCCACCATCCGCAGGCGCTGGAGGAGGGCAACGGCCGCGCTCCCCAGCCCACCACCCAGCTCCAGGACGGCCACCGGGCCGGGCGGCATCCACTCCTCGACGGCGATGGACCCCGCCAGGTTGTTCACCGCGTAGAGGCCGTTGTCGTTCGAGAAGAAGTCCACCCACAGGGGGAGACGAGTCGGTGAGAATAGAATCTCCTCGCCCATCCGCTCGCCGCGGAGGAACGCCGGGTAGTCCTGAGCCACCGTGTCCGCCAGGACGTACGACGGCAGCCAGGAGGGATCCTCGCGGCGCTGCTCCTCAGCGATCGCCGCCGGGTCGAGCTCAGGGAGGGCCCGACGGACGCAAAAGCGACGGGGCTCTCCGCCGGCGCCGATTCCCTCCAGCAGGCCTCGCTCGGTGAGCCGGCGCAGGATCCAGTCGAGGGGGGTCAGCGCGCGGTGCGTCTCGAGGCCGGCGCGGGCCGCGATCTCTTCCGGACGGCCCGGCTCACGCGCCGCGGCCTCGAGCCCGGCCGCCCGAAAGCAGCGGAGGGTCAGCCGATGGATGAACTCGTCGTAGAGGTGGGTAGAGCGGATGAACGACGCCCCGAACGCCGGCGCCAGTGACGGGGGGAGCATCTGGGCCAGGGCGCTCGCCCTCTCGGCCGCTTCGGCCGGAGTGATCACGCCTGCTGCGCCGCGCTCAGGCACCAAACGGGTTCCAGATATCGAAGAAATTGAACCACTGGGTCGGTTGCTCGCGCACGATGCGCTCGAGAATGCCCACCCACGCCCGGAGGGCGTCTTCCTCGCCTCCCGACGCGACGACGAGTGGCTCGAGCACCCTGACCGCATACCGCTGGTCGGCGCCCAGCGTGCAAAATGCCGGAACGACAGGGACGTTGGCGGCGCGTGCCAGTCGGAAGGGACCGACCGGAAACGGCGCCGGGCAACCGAAGAATGGCACCCACACGTCGCCGCGATTGCCGAGGGCGCGGTCGCCCTGAAACGCCACGGATTCGCCGCGGCGGAGCGCCGCAATGAGGGCGAGCGAGACCGTCGGCTGCGAGCGTGCCACGAAGCGGACGCCATCGGCGTCGCGGCGCAGCCAGCGCTCGAGCGCGCGCGCTTCTTCAACCGCCACTACGATGTGCGTCGGCCGTGCCGACTGCCGGGCCAGCAGGCGGCCGGCCAGGTCCCAATTTCCGACGTGAGCCGTCAGCGAGATGACGGCGCCTTCGAGTCGATCGAGGTGCTCCGTTCCCGACCGCGCTCCCACCAGCGCCAGCAGCGTGCGCGGCGGCTGCCGGCTTGTCGACACCAGGTCGCTGAAGCACATGGCGAACTCGGCGAAGACCTCGGAGGTCAACTCCTGGAGCCTCCGATCCGTCGCGCCGGTCACGGCGCCGAGGGTCTTGCGGATCACCGCCCGCTCCGCCGGGAGGAGCCGCGACACCAGGCGCCCGACCCGCCCGGCCAGGGCGAGGCGCGCGCTCCGGGGAAGCCAGGCCATCGCCGCAACCAGGCGGTAGAACTCTGCGCGGTTATACGCATGGACGTACCACCGAGGCCGTGCGCTTGCCATCGCGACCGATGTCGAATCGAGCCTGATGATTCGTGTGACTCCTCTTGTGTGTGGCACCGGGGAAGGTAGGTGATTGGAATTTGCTTTTGGCCTGTGCCGCATCGGGGCGCCCGCGAAGCCGGGACACCCCGGGGACTGGCTGAGAATGGGGGAACGATGCCACAGCCTGGGACGCGGGGTCAAGCCAAAAGCCTCCGCATCGTCTCCCGCAGTTTTTCGGCACCGGCAGCCTGGAATGCCAGGCTGATCCAGAGGACCCGGGCCCTCCCGTTCCCACGGGCAAGAAAACTTCCGTTCGAGGTCTGTCGCGCCCCCTCTACTCGAGGGTGACGCCGGTGACCGTGAACCCTCCGTCCGTTTCGGCCAAGGTCACGGTGGCCTTGCCTGTCTTTTCCTGGCCTCCCGCGGTGACGGTGACCTGATCCACAGTGACGCCCGTTACCTTGCCCTTCTCCCGGATGCTCGAGAGCCCCCGGAAGGGAAGGACCAACTGGGCGTCGGCCTTCTTGGCCTCGGCGTCAAGGGTATACTCGGTGCCGCCCACCTTGACTGCCACCTTGCCTCCTGTCTGGGCCCTCACGGCGTCCCAGTCCCCCTTCCCCCAGCTCATCAGGAACTCGTGGACCGCCTGGATGTGGGGGGGCGCCTGGGCCCAGACGGTGGCGACGCCGAGCATCACGACGAGCGAAATGACTCCAGTCTTCGCGAATCGTCTCATGTGCGCCTCCTTTCAGTGCTTGAGGATGCCAGGGTTCCTTTATCTCCGCGGCGCATCACTCTGTCAAGGAAAAGTCGCGGCGGCCGGAGCCGATGGAGTGTGTCATCGGTTTCGGAGAACGCAGAAGAAGTACACCCCACCTCTGGGCCAGAAAACTGAACGGAACGCCAGAAAACGGTTGACAGGCTCTAAGGTGCACAGTACAAAGGGCCAAATGTGATCGGCACCGACCTGCAGGGTGAATGCGCATGGCCAGCCGGGGCGACGTGAGCTTCTCTCGGGATCTGCTGAACAAGCGGGTCGTGGACTGCGAGGGCCGGCCCGTCGGGGCGGTGCTGGACCTGGCCGCTGGCATGCACAGCGGGGTCCCGGGCGCACCCACGGTCCAGCGCCTTGTCATCCGCCCCCACCGGCCACGCCGCTCCGGCCCGATGCCTGCCGCCGGGGGATGGCTGGTCCTGTCCTGGGACGATGTGGAGGCCTTGGAACCTGGCCACATCCGGCTCCGCCAAGCGCGGGCCGACCTGGCGCCCTCTGCCCTGGAGGCCGGGCAGATCCTCCTCCGCAAGCACATCATGGACCAGCAGGTCGTGGACTGCCGCGGCCTCAAGCTCCAGCGGGTGAACGATATCGCCATGGGATTCTCCGACGGCGCGCTCTGCCTCCGGGGGATGGACACCGGGATCCGGGGCTTCCTCACGCGCCTGGATGATCGCTGGAGCCTCCTTCGCCTCTTGCGTCCTCTCACGAACCGGTTGCACCCGCGCCTGATCTCCTGGGATTTCGTCGAGCGGGTCGAGCCCGCCCGGGGCCATATCCGCCTGCGGCTCTCCCGCGACGAGGTCCGCCTGGCCATCCGCCGGGCCCCCGCATCCGCCGACTAGGCCATCTCGCCATGCCTGCCCTGTTCTTCACGCAGTTGCGTCATCGTTCCCTCTTGGACCCTCAGGGTGCACTCGTCGGGCGCCTGGAGGACCTCGTGGTGCTTGCCCTGGGGGTGAGACCCGTGGTGACCAAGTTCAGCCTCCGCCGGCCCGACAAGGAGGAGTGGATCCTTCCCTGGGACGCGGTGGCCGAGCTGCCCGCCGACCCCCGGGCACCCATTCGCCTGCGGAGCGGGGCGGCCGACCTCGCCCCCGTGACGCTCCGCCCGGACGAAATGCGCCTGGGGAAGAACGTCCTGGACAAGAAGGTGGTGGACACCGCCCGGAAGAAAGTCGTCCGGGTCAACGACATAGAACTCGAGGAGCAGGGGGGCCGCCTGCAAGTGATCGGGGTCGAGGGGGGTATCCGCGGGCTTCTCCGGAACATCAAGTCGGAGCGCCTGGCGGAGCGCCTGGCGGGACTGTTCGGGGTGGATCTCCCCCGCGAAGTCGTCCCGTGGGACGTCGTGGACCCCATGGAGACGGAACTCACCCGGGCCAAGCGCCAGGCCGTCTATACGAAGCTGGCCAAGCTCCACCCGGCCGACATCGCCGACATCCTGGAAGAGCTCAACCCCAGCGAGCGGGGCGCGGTCCTGGCCGCCTTGGACGAGGGAACGGCCGCCGAGGCCATCACCGAGGCCGAGCCGGAGGTCCAGGCCTCCGTTGTCCAGATGATGGAGCCGGAGAAGGCCGCGGACATCCTGGAGGAGATGGAACCGGACGAAGCCGCCGACCTCCTGAGCGACTTGCCCGAGGCCAAGGCCGAAGAGCTTCTGGAGACCATGGAGCCGGAGGAGGCCCAGGAGGTCGAGGAGCTCCTGGAACACGAGGAGGACACGGCCGGCGGCCTCATGACCACAGAGCACGTGGCCTTCACGCCGAGCGTGACCGTGGCCGAGGCCATCCAGCGGATCCGGGACGAGGCGAAGGAAGCCGAGACGATCTACTACCTGTACGTGACGGATCCCCGGGGGAAACTGCTCGGGGTCCTGAGTTTGCGGGAGTTGATCCAGGCCGATCCGGGCCAGCCGCTGGAGCAGCTCATGCACCCGGAGGTCATCACCCTGCGGGCCGAGACCGGGCTGCGCGAGGTTGCCGAGCTGCTGACCAAGTACAACCTCCTGACTCTCCCGGTGGTGGGCGGCGAGGGTGAGATACTGGGCATCGTCACGGTGGACGATGTCCTGAACCTCATCCTCCCGATGATATGGAAGAAGCGGGCCGTAAAAAGGTTCATCTAGCGGTCGCCGTGCGGTGTGCTGGCCAGCGACCGCCGCTGCACCCCGCCGGGTCCCCCCTGGGTGGGCCGGGGCCCCGGCTGCTCGGGGTGCGATCCTGGCGGCGCGCGGCCGCCGACCGTCCGGAATCCTGGGTGACCCATGGCCATGCGCTGGCGCCGCATCCGACGTCGCCTGCTCCTGTTCCTCGCGGTGATGGGGCCCGGCATCATCACCGCGAGCGTGGACCAGGACGCGGGAGGGATCACCACCTACTCGGTGGCGGGGGCGCAGTACGGCTACACCCTGCTCTGGTCGCTGCCCTTCATCGTGGTGGCCTTGGCCGTCATCCAGGAGATGGGGACGCGGATGGGCGTGGTGACGGGCCGGGGGCTGGCCGAGCTCATCCGCCAGCGCTTTGGGTTGCGCATTACGCTCCTGGCCATGCTGGTCCTGGTGCTGGCGAACGTGGCCAACACCGCTTCGGAGTTCGCGGGGGTCGCCGCCAGCTTTGAGATTTTCGGGATCGGCCGCCACTGGTCGGTTCCCGTCACCGCCCTCCTGGTGTTCGGCCTCGTGGTCCAGGGCACCTACCGGCTCATCGAGCGGGTCTTCCTGGCGGCCAGCGCCCTGTATGTCGTGTACGTCGTCTCTGCCCTCCTGGCCCAGCCCCCCTGGGGGACCATCCTGCGGCAGACCCTCCGACCCACCTTTTCGCTCCAGGGGGGGTACCTGATCACTCTCATCACCATCGTGGGGACCACCATCGCGCCCTGGATGCAGTTTTACCTGCAGTCCAGTATCGTGGACAAGGGCGTCCGCCTGCGGGACCTGCGGCTCTCCCAGCTGGATGCCTACGTCGGGAGTCTCATCGCCGGATTGATCGCCTTCTTCATCATCGTCGCCTGTGGCGCGACCCTCTTCCCCAACGGCATCCGGGTGGAGACGGCCAAGGACGCCGCGGTCGCCCTGGAGCCCTTCGCCGGACCCTATGCCAGCATCCTCTTCGCCTTCGGGCTCCTGAATGCGTCCGTGTTCTCGGCCGCGATCCTGCCGCTGTCCACGGCCTATGCGGTGTGCGAGGCCCTGGGCTGGGAGACCGGGGTGGACCGCCGCCCGCGGGAGGCGCCGGGATTCTTCGTCATGTACACCCTCATGATCTTCCTGGGGGCGGCCCCGATCCTCTTGCCCCGGGCGCCGCTGGTGGCCATCATGTTCTGGTCCCAGACGCTGAACGGCCTGCTGCTTCCCGTGGTCCTGCTGGTGATGCTGAAGCTCATCAACGACCCGGAGATCATGGGACGCCACGTCAACTCCGTCCCGTTCAATCTGGTCGCCTGGGGGACGGCCGCCATCATGATCGCCCTCAGCCTGCTCCTCCTGCTCACGAGCATCGTGTAGAGCCGCGCCGGCCTCCGCCGCTTTCTTTCCCCGCCCAAAATTGCATTGGCCCCCCGGAGGAATCCTGGTATTCTCTGGCCTCTCCTCGGGGCCCACTGGTCAACGAGTCGATTTGTCGATTGGTCGAGTGGGAAGAACCCGGACAGCTGCGGTTCCTTCGGGACGAATTGACATATCGACCACTTGACCAATTAACATTCCCGACTGGCCAAAGGAGGGAAGAGCTGAAGCACTATGCGATCCGGGATTGGCCCGAGGGGGAACGGCCGCGGGAGCGGCTGCTCCGCGAGGGGCCCCGACGGCTCACGCCCGCGGAGCTATTGGCCATCATTCTGCGGACCGGGGCGCGGGGGAAGAGCGCGGTAGACCTGGCGCGGGCGCTCCTGCGCGACTGGGAGGGATTGGCCGGCCTGGAGGGGGCGGAGCCCCAGGCCCTGGCAGAGACGAAGGGCATGGGGCCGGCCAAGGTCGCCCAGGTCAAGGCGGCGCTGGAGCTGGGGCGGCGCCTGCTGGCGGAGGTGGAGCGGGTGGCCCGCCCGCGGATCACCAGCTCCAAAGACGTCGCGGAGCTGGTGGCTCCCAGCCTCCGCGGGGTCCAGCGCGAGCGCTGCGAGGTGATCCTGCTCAACGGGGGGAACGAGGTCGTGGCGCTGGAGACCTTGAGCGAGGGCTCGCTCACCGAAAGCCCGGTCTATCCCCGGGAGATCCTGCAGCGCGCCAACCGGCACCATGCGGCGGCCGTCATTCTGGTCCACAACCATCCCTCCGGCCACTCCCAGCCCAGCGCGGGCGATCGGGCCCTCACGGAAGAACTGGTCCTGGCCGGGGAGTTGCTTCGGGTTCCCCTGCTGGATCACGTGATCATCGGGCGGCGGGATCACTTCAGCTTTGCGGACCGCGGCCTGATCGAGGAGTACCGGCGCCGACCCCGACGCCCTGCCTGAGCGAGGAAGGAGAGATTCCGTGGCCGAGCCTTCGGTTTTGCCCCGGCGTGACGAGACGGCGGCTCTCATCGCGGTCGCCTTGGGGAAGGTGCCGGCCGACCTCGTCGTCCAGGGTGGCATCCTGGCCAACGTCTACACCGGGGAACTGCTGGAGGATTGGGGGGTCGCCATCCTCGGCCTGCGGATCGCCGCGATCGGACCGGACGTGGACCGGTGCATCGGGCCCTCCACCACAGTGATCGAGGCGGACGGCCAGGTCATCGCCCCGGGCTTCTTCGACGGCCACGCCCATCTGGACTGCATCCACCGGCTGGACCTGTACCTGGCCGCGGCGATCCCGACCGGCCTGACGACGCTGATCACCGAGACCAGCTTCCTGAGCAGCGTGGGGGGCCATGCCGCCGTGGCCAGCTTCCTGGCCCACCTGCCGCACCTGCCCATCACCGTTCTGGCCACGGCGCCGACGATCTCGTACCTCCTCTCGGACCGGGGCGACGGGCAGCCGATGATCACCACGGAGGAAATGGCGCGGCTCCTGGAGGAGCCGGCGGTGGTGGGGTTGGGGGAATGTTACTGGCCGGCGGTGGTGGAGGGGTGGGCGGATCTGCACCTGTTGATCGCCAAGGCAGAGGCCCTGGGCAAGCGGGCGGAGGGACATACGGCCGGCGCCCGGGGGAGCAGGCTGGCGGCCTGCGTGGCGGCGGGCATCGGGTCCTGTCATGAGCCGATCACGCCCGACGAGGTGGTGGAGCGATTGCGTCTCGGGCTGTACACCATGGTCCGGGACGGATCGGTACGGCGCGACATGAGCGCCCTGGACGGGGTGCTGAAGGGCGTCGCCCCGCGGCGCCTCATCTTGGCATCGGACACCGTGTGGGCACACCACCTCCTGGAGCGGGGCTATCTGGACGAGGCGGCCCGCCAGGCGGTGGCCGCGGGCCTGGAGCCCATGCAGGCCCTGCAGGCGATCACCCTGACGCCCGCCGAGCATTTTCGGATCGAGTCGCTGGTGGGGGGTCTCGCACCCGGGCGACAGGCGGACCTGGTACTGATCCCGGACCTTCCCCGCTTCCGTCCAAGCCTGGTGATGGCCCGGGGGCAAGTGGTGGCAAGAGACGGGCGTGCGACCGTCGCCATCCCGCCGCTGATCCTTCGGGAGGAAGTCTTCCCATGTCCCCGGGTGGCCCGTCCTCTGCGACCGGAAGACCTGAGGGTCCCGGCGCCGTCAGGACGGGAGCGCGTGAGGGTCCGCGTCATCCAGTTCACGGGAGAGATCGTGACCCAGGCGGCCGTGCGCGAGGTGGCAGTCCGGGACGGTGTGCTGCCTGCGGATCCGGAGGCTGACCTGCTCAAGGTCGTGGCAATGGACCGGCGGGGCAACGGGCAGATCGCCCATGGCTTCGTCTCCGGCTACGGGATGCGTCGGGGCGGACTGGCGGTGAGCACAAGCTTCGACGCGGTAAATCTTATCCTGCTCGGGGGCAGCGACGCGGACATGCTCCTCGCCGGCGAGCGGATGTTGGCCCTGGGCGGCGGCCTGGTGGTCGCCTGCGATGGCGCGATCCGGGCTGAGGTCCCGTTCCCCCTGGGCGGGATCACCTCGGATCAGCCGATGCCGGTCCTGGCGCGACAGATCGAGGAGTTTCAGCGGGCACTTCGCGACTTGGGCTGTGTCCGAGAGAACCCCTTCCTCAGCGCCCAGGTCGTGACCTTCACGGCGATCCCGGCCCTTCGGATCCGGGAGCGCGGGCTCTGGGATGTCCGGAGGAACCAGACTGTCCCCTTGATCGTGGATGAAGGCGAAGGATAGCAGGGTGCCGTAAGGCATCCTGCTGACGCAGCCCGCTCAACAGGGCCCACGACCCAGCCAACGGCTGGGTGCCCGAGGAAGGCGCGAAGTCACCGAGTACCCACGGCTGTGACGTGGGTGCAGAGGCGTACGTTGTTTGTGCGTCGAAATGCCGCGACGAGCGCCTGACGCAGGAGAAGGGCTCTTTTCAGCGGGCTGATAGGGAGGCCCATGGCCAGTCGCGAAAAGCCCGTCCCAATTGATGAAGACATTCTGGAACGCTTGAACCGGGGGATTCTTCAACGGACCGGCGCGTACCGGACCAATGTCCACCTCTCCCTGCACTCTGGACGCCACACGTCGGAGTACGTGGCGAAAGCGCTGGTGACCACGGAACCCGCCTTTACCGAGGGGCTGGGGGATATCATCGCCACCCATTACGGCCGGTACCAGGTGGATCTGGTCCTGACGACCGGATACGGAGCTGGACTCCTCGGGCATTGCGTCGCCCGGGCGCATCCTTCCCGGCCTCGATTCATCTTCGCCACGAAGGGGAAGAGCGGGGACGGCCGGACGGAGGTCACTCTCCAGCCCCAATACCGCGCCTTCTTCGGAGAGAGGGGGCGGGTTCTCATCGTCGAGGACATTTTGACGACGGGGGAAACGGTCAAGCAGCTTATCAAGCTGGTGGACAGCATGGGGGGTCAGGTAGTCGGCATTGGGGCCATCTGGCGCCGGAGCAGCCGGGTGAAGTTCAAGTACCCGCTGTTCACCGTTGTCACCCGGGATTTCCGGACCTATGCCCCATCTGAATGTCCGATGTGTCGCCAGGGCATCCCTATCACGGAGAATGTGGAGCAGGGCGGAGTTGATGGCGA
>CAZNWB010000071.1:0-13081 GCA_964576535.1 uncultured bacterium
ACCGGGTCGCAGGAGTACTTCCAGTGGTTCAAGTACGAATTCTGGCGCTTCGTGTTTGTCCAGGGAGAGGTACTGAAGCTGGCCATGACCGCCGTCGAGTTCCCGCCGATGCAGAAGGGGGCGAGCTTCAACCTCGATGCCCTGAAAGCGAAGATCGAGGCAGCCAGGGCGGCAATGGGCAAGTAAAACAGCGAAGGTATTTGCTGATCTTCAGGGCGGGCGGCCCAGCATGGGGCCGCCCGCCTGCCGCGGGCCCGATCGGTGTGTCCTCGCTGACCCGAGTCCGTGGCGATTGGAAAGGAGCTCCCGGTGAGAACTGGCCTGTGTTTCCGATTCAGTCGAGTGCTGGTGCTGGCGCTTGTCGCCTGGCTCGCCGTCAGCACCCAGGCGTTCGCCCAGGCGGATCCCCTTCCCTCCTGGAACGACGGCCCGGCACGGAAGGCCATCGTTGCCTTCGTCGAACAGGTGACCAAGCAAGGCGCACCGAACTTCGTGCGGGTCGCCGAGCGGATTGCCACGTTCGACAACGACGGGACGCTGTGGGCCGAGCAGCCGATGTACTTCCAGTTCCTCTTCGCGCTGGATCGGGTCAAGGTGCTCGCTCCCCAGCATCCCGAGTGGAAGACCAAGGAGCCCTTCGCCTCGCTGCTCAAGGGCGACATCAAGGGCGCGCTCGCGGGGGGCGAGAAAGCCCTGCTGGAAATCGTCATGGCCACGCACGCGGGCATGACCACCGAGGAGTTCGAGAAGATCGTCCGCGACTGGACCGCCAGCGCCAAGCACCCGAAGACCGGACGGCTGTATACCGAGATGGTCTACCAGCCCATGCTCGAACTGCTCGCCTACCTGCGCGCGAACGGGTTCAAGACCTTCATCGTCTCCGGCGGCGGCATCGAGTTCATGCGCCCGTGGACGGAGAAGGTCTACGGTATCCCGCCCGAGCAGGTGATCGGCAGCAGCATCAAGACGCAGTTCGAGCTGCGCGACGGGAAGCCCGTGCTGGTTCGCCTGCCGCAGTTGAACTTCATCGACGACAAGGCCGGTAAGCCGGTCGGTATCAATCAGCATATCGGCCGCCGCCCCATCGCCGCCTTCGGCAACTCCGATGGCGACCTTCAGATGCTCCAGTGGACCGCGGCCGGAAACGGCGCGCGCTTCATGGGCCTCGTCCATCACACCGACGCCGACCGCGAATGGGCCTACGACCGTACGTCCTCCGTCGGCCCCCTCGACAAGGCGCTGGACGAGGCCAACACCCGCGGCTGGACCGTGGTGGACATGAAGACCGACTGGAAGCGCATCTTCGCGTTCGAGAAGTAAGTCAGATGTAGAGGGGGAACAACATGAAGCGGGGCAAGATCCCGTTTGCATTCGCTTGCGCGCTTGCCGCGTTGGCAACGTTCGCCGCCCTGCCGGCAATGGCGCAGGAGAAGAAACCCAACATCGTTTTCATCTTGATGGACAACCTCGGCTATGGCGAACTGGGCGTCTACGGCGGCGGCATTCTGCGCGGCGCGCCCACGCCGCGTATCGACACGCTCGCCAGTGAAGGTATGCGCCTGCTCAATTTCAACGTCGAGGCGCAGTGCACGCCCTCCCGGTCGGCACTCATGACGGGCCGCTTCTCCATCCGATCCGGAACGTATGAAGTCCCGATCGGGGGCGTCCCGGACGGGTTGACGCAATGGGAGATCACCATCGCCGAGTTGTTATCGGCGCAGGGCTACGCCACCGGCATGTGGGGCAAGTGGCATCTCGGCAGCGCTGAAGACCGCTTCCCCACGCACCAGGGCTTCGACGAGTGGTACGGCATCCCGCGCACCTACGACGAGGCGATGTGGCCGTCATTGAACGAGACGAAAAGCATGTGGCCATCGGTCGGCAACACGCAGGGCTGGAACGCGAGGGTCGTCCACCCCGAACACATCTACGAAGCGCGCAAGGGCGAAAAAGCCCGGCAGATCGCAGAGCTGAACGTGGACCGTCGCCGCACCATGGACGCGGAGATCACGACCCGCGCCGTGGAGTTCATCAAGCGCAACGCGAAGGCGGCCAAACCGTTCTACGCCTACGTTTCGTTCTCGCTCGTGCACATGCCCACGCTGCCCAATCCGGAGTTCGCCGGCAAGACCGGCAACGGCGATTGGGCCGATTGCCTCGCCGAGATGGACTACCGGACCGGCCAGATTCTCGACGCCATCAAAGAGGCCGGCATCGAAGACAACACGCTGGTCATCTTCACCAGCGACAACGGCCCGGAAGCAACCAATCCCTGGGAGGGCGCCAACGGGCCGTGGCGGGGCACGTATTTCACGGCAATGGAAGGCGGGATCCGCACGCCGTTCATCATCCGCTGGCCGGGGAAAGTGCCCGTGGGCCGCGTCAACAACGAAATTGTGCACATCGTGGACCTCTTCACGACCCTCGCGCGCGTGGGCGGAGCGGACGTCCCGAAGGATCGCCCGATTGACGGTGTGGACCAGTTGGACTTCTTCCTCGGCAAACAAGAGACCTCCAACCGCGACGGCTTCCCCGCCTACGTGGCCGACCGGCTGTCCGCCGTCAAATGGCGGAACTGGAAGGTGCACTTCATCTGGCAGGAGAATATGTACGACCCGCCGCAGACACTCCCGTTGCCGAAGGTCATCAACCTCCTCACCGACCTGAAGGAGGAGCGGGACGTAGGCGCCAAGAACTCCTGGGTCGCCGAACCCGTGGTGAAGATCATCGGTGAGCTTGAGGCCAGCTTGAAGAAATATCCGCCGATCAAAGTCGGCACGCCCGACCCTTACACGCCGCCGAAGTGAAATGACCGACTAAACAGGAAGTTATTAGACAGGCGATTCGTTTCTTCGCGGGCATCGTGGTCCCGCCCCACCACACCGCCGGTAAAGGAAAAGAACTGGCTGAGGACGGTTCCGGGCAAAGGCTAAATTGCCAAGTTGCCTGGTGATCGTGGCGTCATGGCGGGTCAAGTGTTTTCGGATCAGGGTTAGCGGAGCGAACCCTGCACACGAGGAGGGAAGGAGACATGGACCTCTCTGGAAGACGATTTCACGCGATGACGCTGGCCATCCTGGCGGTCGCCCTGGCCGCCTGCGGGACGGCCCAGCCGATGCCGGACTTCAATAGCTTCCAGCATCGGGTGACCGACGGCACGGTGGCCCTTTACTGGAACTGCAGCCGCCCCGCGTCGGGGGTGGTGCGGGTGGGGGGCGTGGCAAATAACCCCTATTATCCGGCGCCGATCCAGGACCTGGAGTTCCGCCTCTATGGCGTGACGGCCCAGGGCAACAACGTGTCGCGGGCCCGGGGGAGCGCCCAGGATTACATGATCGAAATGAACGCCCCCTCCACCTTCACGATCGACCTCAAGACCCAGGAAGGCGAGAGCCGCTACGATCTGGTCTACAGTTATATGATGGCGGCTAGAGGGCTCCGGGGAGCGATGGGGGGCGAGCAGCAGAACATGGCGCGGGACGTCTGCGCAGGGCTGGGCCCATAGGTGGCAATTTGACCGTCCTCCTGCTCTATGGCCCGACCGAGCCTTTCTTCAACCAGACCAGGAACCCGGGCGACATCGAGAAGGTGTAGTGACGCCAGGCCGCCCTTTACGGCCAATCGGCACGTCCGCGCAGCAGTAGTGCGAGGAAGCCGGCAAGCAGGGTTGGGTCGTCATCAGCATGTAGAACGACTGGAAGCGGATCTTCCCATTCGACAAGTAGCGATGCGCTCCGCGCGGGCCTTGCGTCGGGCGTGGTGAATCGGCCGTCAGGGATCCGGGCCGACACCGGGGCCGCCTACGGCAGGGGAACGCTTTGGCGGGGGCACGGCGGGAAGCGAACCGGGTGAGAGGCGATGCCCCTCACCCCCCATCACAGGAGGGAGTGCGATGCGACGCGGACTGATCAGTGGGCTCATGGTGTTGGTGCTCGTGGGACTCGCAGCCGCGGCTCGGGCTGGCGAGGAGAAGAAAGGCGTGAAGGTGGGCGTGCTCAAGTGCAATGAGGCGAGCGGCTGGGGGCTCGTCTTCGGCTCCTCGACCGATCTGAAGTGCGTGTTCACCCCGGCCGCCAAGGGGGCGAAGCCGACCCGCTACACCGGCAAGATCAAGAAGTTCGGCGTGGACATCGGCTACCAGGAGGACGCCGTGATCTACTGGGGCGTGATGTCGACGTCCGAGAAAATCGTGCCGGGGGAGTTCGCGGGCACCTACGTGGGGGCCACGGCCGATGCCGCGTGGGCGGGGGGGCTGGGCGCCAACGTGCTCGTCGGCGGCTCCAAGAAGGGCTTCGCGCTCCAGCCGGTCAGCGTCACGGGACTCACCGGCGCCAACGTGGCCGGCGGGCTCAGCGAGGTCGAACTCACGGCCGCCAAGAAGTAACGGCGGCCGGAGGCCGGGTCATACCCGCCAGGGCGCGGCCCCCGACAAGAGGGTCGCGCCCTGGGCGCGATCTCGCCCGTTCCGTACAGAGCCGAGCAGAGACATCGCTTCGCAGCGTGACAGGGTGAGGAGCTGTCCAGCTGTCAGTCTCCCCGTTCGTTCTACCAGACCACTCTGCGCCCCTCGATTGCACTCGGGGCCCTGAGTCCTTCGACAGGCTCAGGACCCTGAGCTACGCCGGAGGGCCTGCCGAAGGGTAATCTGCGAAATCTGTGGTTTAAGATTGAAGGGCGACCGCGGCGGCGCCCAGGATGCCGACGTCCCGCCCCAGGGCCGCGGGCAGGATGGGGACCGATTCCACCGCGACCAGCTTGACGCGCCGGCGGACCTCCCGCCGCAGGGGTTCGAACAAAAGATCCCCCGCCTCGGTCACGCCGCCCCCGAGAACGACGCGCTCGGGGGCCAGGATCGTGACGATGGCCGCGACCCCCAACCCCAGGTACCTGACGGTCGCGTCCCACACCTCCACGGCAACCGGGTCACCCTCTCTTGCCAGCCGGACCACGTCGGCCGCGGTGCAGTCGGGGATCTCGCGCAACCGGCTCGGCCGTCCCGTCGCCAGCGCCTCGCGCGCCCGCCTTGCGATGGATGGGCCGGAGGCCAGCGCCTCCAAGCATCCCGTGTTCCCGCACCCGCAAACGGGGCCGTCCGGGATCAGGGTCATGTGGCCCACCTCGCCGGCCCCGTCCTTCAGGCCGTGCCAGAGCTTCCCGTCCAGGATGATGCCGCCGCCGATTCCGGTGCTGATCGTGAGATACACGAGGCTCTGTGCCCCCTTGCCCGCGCCGTAACGGAATTCTCCCAAAGCGGCGGCGTTGGCGTCGTTCTCAAGAACCGCTGGATGGCCCAGCGCCTTTTCGAAGAATTCAACCAGCGGGACGCGGACCCATCCGGGAAGGTTGGGTGGGTTGAGAATCAAACCCGCCTGGCGGTCAACGGGCCCCGCGCAGCCGATCCCGATCCGGTAAATGGCGGCCGCCGGCAGACCGGTTTTCCCGAGAAGGTCGCGGGCCAGTTGGACGGTCCGATCCAAGACCCGCTCCGGTCCCTCGGCAGCCACCGTCGGGACCTCTCCCCGGAAAAGGATTCGCCCATCGGCGTCCACGATCCCCGCCGCCAGCTTGGTGCCTCCAATGTCGATGGCAAGAACCGTCGTGGCCATCGGTTGTCACTCCCTGGCGTCCACTTGGGAGACTCTACCAGTTTGGCCCTGCTCCGGCAATCCCTGGGACGGAAAGGCCCGGACCTTGCGTGGGAAGGAGGGGGACGATAACTTTCCTTCGAGCGCAGAGCGCAGAGCGCCGAAGAGATCTGGCAGGGGTGCAGATGAGGGAGTGGATGCTCGGCAGTTTGCTTCTGGCCGCCTTTGCAAGTTGCAGCGGGCCGCCGCCGAGGCGGCATACCACCTGGGCTTCCGCCGGATCCTCGTCATGCACGGGGGGGACAAGGAGTGGGTCGCCGAGGATGCGATAGAAGGGTTTGGTGTGTGGGGTCTTAGTGTGGTAAGAATCCTTCAAGAGGCGCTGGCCGGTCATTCCCACCGGCCAGAATGATGGTTGCCGCGTTGGCGGCCCCACCCCACGCCCGAGGAAGGGCCAAAGGAGGAACATGATGGCAGGGGAGAAGGGATCGATGGGCCTTCGGATCGCGCGAGCCGCAGTGGGTGCATGGATGTTCGCGATGCTCGCCATGGGGATGTCGCCCGTCCAGGCATGGGCGGACGATCTGCAGGATGCGCGACATCTGGTCGAGAAGGCGCAGATCACCATCGAGAATTTTCAGACCGATCCAACGATGGGAGAGTTCCGCGACACGCTGAAGCGGGCCAAGGCGGTGCTGATCCTGTCCCAGGTCGTGAGGGTAGGGTTCCTGTTCGGGGGGTCGGGGGGGAGCGGTGTCATGATGGCCTCCGACGGGAAAGGGGGCTGGAACGGCCCGGCCTTCTACACCCTCGGCACGGTCAGCTTTGGCGCGCTGGCGGGTGCCGAGGCCTCCGAGATCGTGCTGTTAGCGATGAGCGAGCGGGGCCTGAACGCCATGCTTAGACCCAGCTTCAAGCTCGGGGTTGACGCCAGTCTCGCCCTCGGTCCCATCGGCGCGGGCGTGGCCGCGGCCACCGCCAACCTGAGCGCCGACCTGGTGAGCTTCGCGCGGGCGAAGGGGCTGTATGCCGGTCTCTCCGTTGACGGGGCAGTCGTGGGCACCCGGAACGGCTTGAACCGCGCCTATTACGGGCAGGAGGTCACGACGATTGACCTCCTCCTGGCCGGAGATATAAGGAATCCCCACGCCGGGGGGCTTACCGCCACGCTCACGAGAATGATGGCCGAGCAGAAGTGACGCCGCGTTGGCCGCCGGCGGCAAAACAGCACAGGGCGCTGCGAGGGAATATCGCAGCGCCCCGGATGCGTCGGACGGTGCCTTAGGGGACGTAAGTGCCTTAGGGGACGTAGTTCACTTAATCAAATGATTTCCCGACAGCAATAAGTATAATAAGTGAACTACGTCCCGTATTCGTCCCCTATTGCCCGTCCCCTATGCCTCCTTACATGCTAGGACGGGAAAGGCAAGGAAGGGGAAGGGGGAACCAGCAGCCGCGCTGCCGCCCGGTCCACCAGCCAGAGAAGCCGACCGGAGGTCGGCCGGATGACCTGTGCCGGGAGGCGATCGGGTTGGTAGTCTCCCTGCAGGACTTGCTGCAGCGCGTCCGCCTTCTCCGCCCCGCTGACGAGAAGGACCACGCTGGTTGCATTGTTCAGCACCGGCGGGGTCAGGGTGATCCGGTGGGCCCGGAGCTTTTCCACCCAAGGGGCGGCGACCAGTTTCAACTGCTCCCGGACGGCCTCCGTCCCCGGGAACAGCGAGGCGGTGTGCCCGTCCGGGCCCATTCCCAGAAGGACCAGGTCGAACCGGGGGAATTGGCCTGCCGCCGGCTGAAAGAATTGCCGGAGATCCTCGGCATACTCCGCCGCGGCCCTGCCGGCGTCAGGGTTCTCGGCCTGGATGCGGTGGATGTTTTGCGGCGGGACGGGGACCCGTGAGAGCATGGCCTCGTGGGCCATCCGGTAGTTGCTGTCGGGGTGGTCTGGTGGGACGTGGCGCTCGTCGCCCCAGAAGAAATGCGTCGTCTCCCAGGGCACGCGGGCTCGGAAGGGCGATCCGCTGTCGGCGGCGAGCAAGGCATACAAGGCCTTCGGCGTCGAACCACCGGCCAGGGCGACGGAGAAGACTCCCCTGGTCCGCACGGCCTCTCCGGCCTGACGGACGAATTCCTCGGCCGCCTCCCAGCCCAGCTTCTCGGCGTTCTCCAGGATGCGGATGTCGGGCTTCCGGGAGCGCATGGCAGCTCTCTGCCTCTCCGTCAGGATTATCGCACCATGGCGGCGCAGCGGGCAGCCCCCAGGAGGGCGGTCTTGTCGTTCAGGATGACCCGGACCGGCATCGCCTGGAGGAGCGGCTTCAGCCGACCCTTGGCCGTGAAGGCGTTCAGGAAGATCGGGTCTTGGAGCTTGCGGATGATCTTGGGGGCGATCCCGCCGCCCAGATAGACCCCCCCGGTGGCCAGGAGCTTGAGGGCGAGGTTCCCCGCCTCCGCCCCGTACAGGGAGACGAACAGGTCCAGCGCCTGGACGCAGAGATCGCTCTTGCCATCGAGAGCCGCCTGGGAGACGACGGCTCCCGGATCCTGGTCACGCAGCTTTTCTGCCAGCCACGCCGGCTCCTCGCCGCGGCCGGTGTCCCGCAGGAACCGATAGATGTTCAGCAGGCCCGGCCCGGACACCACACGCTCATAGCTGACCCGTTGAAACTGCTTGAGCAGGTAATCGAGAAGCTCCATCTCCAGGTGGTTCCGCGGCGCAAAATCGGAATGACCCCCCTCCGTGGCGAAGGGGCGGTGCTGTTTACCGTCCCAGGTGAGTCCGGCCTCGCCCAGGCCCGTGCCCGCCGAGATGATGGCCTGATTCCCCTCGGCGTCCGGCGCCCCCGCATTGAGGACGGCGAGGTCGTCACGTTCCAGGACCCCGATGCCCCAGGCGTTCGCCTCCAGGTCGTTGATGAGCCCCACGGCTTGCAGCCCCAGCTCCCTGGCCACGAGGCCTGCATCCACCACCCAGGGCAGGTTCGTGGCATCGGACCGCCCGTGACGGACGGGTCCGGCCACCCCGAAGCAGGCGCGGTCAATGGGAAGCGGATGGGCCGCGGTGAACTTTCGCAGGACCGCCTCGAGACTGGGGTGCTCCCGGCTCGGGAAGGTGGCGTCGGCCGTGGGCGTCAGCCGCCCCCCCTTGTCATCGAAGACGGCGAGCCGCGTGTTGGTCCCGCCGACATCACCCGCAAGAATCATCGCGCCTCCCCCGGCCTGCGAGCCGGCGCAGGCTGCCGTGGGGTCATGAGGGGTTCACCCACTCCCGGCCGTCGGCCTGGATGAAGCGGTCGGCCTCCTTGGGGCCCCAGTTTCCGGCCGGGTAGTAGGTCATTCCGGTGCGGCCGGCGGACGCCCAGGCCTTCAGCACCGGCGTCACCAGCGCCCACGCCGTCTCGACCTCGTCCCGGCGGATGAACAGCGTGGCGTCACCCAGCATGCAGTCCAGCAGCAGCCGCTCGTAGGCTTCGGCCGGCTCGACCCCGAAGGTCTGCTGATACGAAAAGCCCAGGTGAGCCGGCACCAGGCTGATCCGCGGACCCGGGGGCTTCAGGCCGACCCGCAGGGTGATGCCTTCCTCCGGCTGGATCCGGAGGGTGAGCCGGTTCGGCTCGACCACGTCCCGGGCCGCATGGCCCGGGTGGGCCGCTTCCTGGAACAGGAGGAGGGGGGGTCGCCGGTACTGGATGGTGACCTCGGTGACCCGCTTTGGCAGCGCCTTGCCCGTCCGCAGGTAGAAGGGCACGCCGGCCCAGCGCCAGTTGTCAATCTCCAGGCGCAGGGCGACGTAGGTTTCCGTGGCGGTTTCCTCGCCCACGCCCGGCTCGTCGGCGTAGGCGGGGATCTTCTTCCCGCCGAGCATGCCGCTGACGTACTGCCCCCGCACCATTCTGTCCATGTCCGGCTCCGCCAGGATGGGGCGGATCGCCCGCAGGGCCTTGACCTTCTCGTCCCGCACCGCGTCCGCCTCGAAGGTCGCCGGCGGCTCCATCGCCACCAGGGAGAGGAGCTGGAGCATGTGGTTCTGCACCATGTCCCGCACGGCACCGGCGCTGTCGTAGTATCCCCCTCGACCCTCCACCCCCAGGTCCTCGCCCACCAGGAGTTGCACGTGGTCCACGTAGCGGCGGTTCCAGAGCGGCTCGAAGATGCTGTTCCCGAAGCGGAAGGTCAGGATATTCTGGACCGTCTCTTTGCCCAGGTAGTGGTCAATGCGGTAGACCTGCCGCTCGCGAAAGACCCGGTGAAGGTCCGCGTTGAGGGCCCGCGCGCTGCCCAGGTCCCGTCCGAACGGCTTCTCGATGATGATCCGGCTCCACCCCGCGACGGCGCCGCCCGCATCCGGTCCGTTCCAGGCATCGGTCACGAGTCCCGCGGCGCCCAGGCGGGCCACGATGACCGGGTAGGCGTCGGGGGGAGTGGCCAGATAGTAGACCCGGTTCGGGCCGGCGCCGCCGTCGCCATCCCGCTCCTGCAACAGGTCCCGCAGCCGGTCGTACCCCCCGGGATCTTCGAAGGAGCCGGTCACGTAGGTGAGGCCCCTGGCCAGGCGGTCCCAGACCTCTGCCCTGACGGGACGAAGCCGGGAGAACTGCTCCACACCTGCTCGCATCTCGTCGCGAAAGGCCTCGGACGTTTTCGCCCGCCGGGCGAAACCGATGACGGCGAACTGCTCTGGCAGCAGCCGGTCGTGGGCCAGGGCGTACAGGGCCGGCAGGAGCTTCCGCTTTGTGAGGTCTCCCGAGGCCCCGAAGATGATCAGGGTGACGGGACCTGCGGGCCGTCCGGGTCGTGCCCCCGCCCCCTGCACCGTTTCATCTGCTGCCATGGCTCACTCCTGTCGAAAAGCGTTCGACTGTTCGACAGTTCGGTCGTTCGGGTGTGCCCGAACCACCGAACAGCCGACCAACCGAACCACCGAACGCTTTTTCTCTTAGCCCCCTGTCGGCCGCTCCACGTGCCCGCCGAACTTCTGCCGCATGGCCGAGAGGATCTTCTCGGCAAAGGTGTGTGCCTGCCGGGATCGGAAGCGCGTGTACAGCGAGGCCGACAGGACGTCGGCCGGCACGGCCTCCTCGATCGCCGCCATGATGGTCCAGCGCCCCTCGCCGGAATCCTGGACGACGCCGGTGTAATTCGACAGGGTCGGATTCTCCAGGAGCGCGCTGGCGGTGAGATCCAGCAGCCACGAGCCCACCACGCTGCCGCGCCGCCACACCTCGGCGATGTCGGCCATGTTGAAGTCGTAGCGGTGCCCGGCCGGTAGTTCCTGCGAGTTGGCGTTTTGCAGGATGTCGAAGCCCTCGGCGTAGGCCTGCATCAGGCCGTACTCGATGCCGTTGTGGATCATCTTGGCGAAGTGCCCCGCTCCGGCCGGCCCGCAATGGAGGTACCCGTCCTCGGCCGTTCCGGACGCCCGCTCGCGGCCGGGGGTGCGGGGGATGTCGCCGCGGCCGGGCGCCAGCGTCTTGAAGATGGGGTCGAGGCGCTCCACGACCTCCGGCTCGCCACCGATCATCAGGCAGTAGCCACGCTCCACGCCCCAAATACCGCCGCTGGTGCCCACGTCCACGTACTGGATCCCCCTCTGCTTCAGCATGGCGGCGCGGCGCACGTCGTCCTTGTAGTAGGAGTTGCCCCCGTCAATGACGGCGTCGCCCGGGTCCATGCGCTGGGCCAGCGCCGTCAGGGTCTGCTCCGTGGCCTCGCCGGCCGGCACCATGATCCACGCCGCCCGGGGCTTTTTCAGCGTGGCCACGAACTCGTCCAGCGTCCTGGCGCCCGTGGCGCCCTCGACGACCAGCGTCTGCAGGCTTTCGGGATTCCGGTCGTACACCACGCAAACATGGCCCACCTTCATCAAGCGCCGGACCATGTTGGCGCCCATACGGCCCAGACCGACCATTCCGAGTTGCATCCCGTCCGCTCCTTCCTTCCCCGCACGCCATCCTGCCCGCCCAGGGGATGTCCAGCCTTCACCACACCAAAGGTATACCGCTGTCCGGCAACAGGCAAGTCCTGCGCGTCGGCTCAGGTGATCTGGGGGAAGACGCCGGTGTCGGAGCCTCAGCTGCAGGCTCGCCCGGTGAATGGCAGGGACTGCATCCTCGTTGTTGGAAGGCTGGGGGGCTGGGACCCGGGGACGCTGGGAAACTGGAAGGCGGACTCCGCTTGAGCCTCCAAGCCTCCCAGCTTTCAAGCGTGCGAGCGGTTGTGGTCATTCGCCGCTCTGTTGCAGCAGCTTGGCCACGAGACCCGTCCAGCCGGTCTGATGGCTGGCGCCCATCCCGGCGCCATTGTCGCCGTGGAAGTACTCGTAGAAGAGGATGAGGTCCCGCCAGTGGGGGTCGGCCTGGAACTTCTCCGCGCCCCCGTGGACCGGCCGCCGGCCGTCGGGTCCCTGCATGAAGATGCGCGTCAGGCGGCGGGACAGCTCGGCCGAAACGTCCCAGAGGGACATCTGCTTGCCGGAGCCCGTGGGGTACTCGACCTGGAATTGCTCCTTGTAGAAGTGGTCGAACTTCTGCAGCGACTCGATCAGCAGGTAGTTGACCGGGAACCAGATGGGCCCGCGCCAGTTGGAGTTTCCCCCGAAGAGGCCGGTGGAGGACTCGGCCGGCTCGTAATCCACTCGGTGCTCGTGCCCGTTGACCCAGAACATGTACGGGTGGTCCCGGTGGTAGCGCGAGACGGCCCGGACCCCGTAGGAGGACAGGAACTCGTTCTCGTCCAGCATGTAGCGGAGGACGCTTTTCAAGCGGTCCCCGTTGACCAGGGAGAGCAGGCGGCGGGTCTTCCCCTGGGCCGTCTCCTGGGCGACGATGTGGTTGCGCAGCTCCGGCCGGTTCCGGATGAACCACTTCATCCGGCGCCAGAACCGGGGCATGGTCTGCTCAGTCTCCGGCTCGAGCGTCTCCACGGCGAACAGGGGGATCAACCCGACCAGGGAACGGACCTTCAGGGGCTGGACCGAGCCGTTGGGCAGGTGGAGGGCGTCGTAGAAGAAGCCGTCCTCCTGATTCCACAGCTCGATTCCCTCGCCGGCCATGTTGTTGATGGCGTGGGAGATGTACACGAAGTGCTCGAAGAACTTGGAGGCCACGTCCTCGTAGGCGGGGTCCTTCCGCGCCAGCTCCTGGGCCATGGCCAGCATATTAAGGCAGAACATGCCCACCCAGGCCGTCCCGTCCGACTGCTCGATGTGCCCGCCGGTGGGCAGGGGGGCGCTGCGGTCGAATACCCCGATGTTGTCCAGGCCCAGGAAGCCGCCCTGGAAGACGTTGTGCCCTTCCGGGTCCTTGCGGTTGACCCACCAGGTGAAGTTCAGGAGCAGCTTGTGGAACACGCGCTCCAGGAACTGGTAATCCGCCTTGCCCCGGATGCGCTTCTCGATCTTGTACACGCGCCAGGCCGCCCAGGCGTGCACGCAGGGGTTCACGTCGCCGAAGGCCCACTCATAGGCGGGGATCTGCCCGTTGGGGTGCATGTACCAC
>CAZNWB010000071.1:13100-17154 GCA_964576535.1 uncultured bacterium
GTGTGGAACGCCAGGTCCCAGGCGGCGTACCAGGGGTACTCCCACTTGTCGGGCATCGAGATGACGTCATCGTTGTACAGGTGCGTCCACTCGTGGTTCCGGCCGTGCTTGCGCTCCGCGGGCGGCGGGGGCTGCGTGGGGTCCCCCTCCAGCCAGCGTCGGACGTCATAGTGGTACCACTGCTTGGACCAGAGCATCCCGGCCAGGGCCTGGCGCATGATGGTGCGGGAATCCCCGGACAGTCGGGCGGGGATGACGGTGGCGTAGAACTCGTCGGCTTCGCGGATGCGACCGGCGAAGATGTCGTCGAAGCCGTCCCCGAAGGGATTTCCGGCAGGCTCCCCGTCTGTGAGTCGAAGGCGCACCACGGCGCTCCCGCCCGCGGGCACCTGCAGGGTGTAGTGGGCCGCCGCCTTCGTTCCCGCTTTCGTGGGATTGACGGCGTCCTTCCGCCCGTGCACGACGTATTCGTGGAAGGCGTCCTTGACGAAGGGGTGGCTGTTCTCATGCCCGTACAGGCGCTGGAAGTTCGTCTCGTTCTCGGTGAAGAGGAGTTCTGGGTCTCCTTCACAGTTCAGGCGGTAGTTGGCGGGGAGGTCCGGATGCTCTGCGACCACGACGGCTGTCCTCCCCGCCGACCTGCCCCGGCTCAGGGTGGGCCGCTTGGTCCCGTGGTCCCACGACCACGTGTTCCGGAACCAGAGCGTCGGCAGCAGGTGCAGGGTCGCCGCCTCCGGTCCGCGGTTCGACACGGTGATCCGGATCAGGATGTCGTCGGTCCCGGCCTTGGCATACTCCACGAAGACGTCGAAGTAGCGATTGTCGTCGAAGACGCCGGTGTCCAGGAGCTCAAATTCCGAATCGCGCCGGCCGCGCCGGCCGTTCTCCTCCACCAGCCAGGCATAGGGGTAGGCGGCCTGGGGGTACTTGTAGAGGCCTTTCATGTAGGAGTGGGTCGGCGTGGAGTCGAGGTAGAAGTAGTATTCCTTGACGTCCTCGCCGTGGTTGCCCTGGTTTCCGGTGAGGCCGAAGAGGCGCTCCTTCAGGATCGGGTCCTTCCCGTTCCACAGGGCCAGGGCGAAGCAGAGCCGCTGGTGGTTGTCGGAGATCCCGAACAGGCCGTCCTCCCCCCACCGATATACCCGGGACCGGGCGTGGTCGTGGGGCAGGTACTCCCAGGCATTCCCGTGCGGTGAGTAGTCCTCGCGCACCGTCCCCCACTGGCGCTCCGTGAGATAGGGGCCCCATCGCTTCCAGTGGGCGGTGCGCTCTCGAGCCTCGGCCAGCCGTTTCTCTTCCGCCGTCATTGCTTCGCCTCCCCTCGTCTCTCTTCCCCGCTTTTCCTTTGGAGATGGGAGCTTCCTTTGCGTTCTTGGCGCCTTGGCGGTGGATATTCTTGGATCGGGGTGAACCGTCGTTTGTATTCAGTAGGACGCTGGTCTTGCGGGAAAGGATTCGATGCTTGGCCGATACGACGCTCAGGGGATTCGGGTGAGGCCGGGTCAGGGCTGCCCTTCGGCCAGGTGCCTCAGCAAGAGGCGGCGCAGGTGCGCCTTCATCTCTTCCGGCATGGCCTGGGGCATCGCCTGGCGCGTCAGATCCCGCGTCTTCTTATATGTGTTGAGGTACGCCAGGCACGCGGCGCAGTCTGCCAGGTGGCGTTCAAGGTCGGCGATGACCTCCGGGCTCAGCGCCTTTTCCAGGTAATCCGCCAGGTAATCGAGGATGACTTCTTTACACGTCAACGCACTCAACTTGTTTCACTCCTCCACCTCTAAAGAAGGCGTTCGATGGTTCGGTGGTTCGAGGGTTCGGTTGTTCCTTCAGCTCCGGAGAACCACCGAGCCACCGAACTCTCGAACAACCGAACGCTTTTCCTGCGGGGGCGACTATCAGCGAATTTCTGGTACACGGTTCTAGCGCCCCCGGAGCTTCCGCCCCGCCTCCGCCCGCATCTGCTGCATCGCGCGGGTCTCCTGGCCCGAGAAGCGCTCGTCCTTCCACGGGTCGGCACGCATGTGGTAGCCGTTCTCCTCCCAGAAGCCGGGCGCGTTCACGTCCATGAACTCGAACCCGCGGACCCACTTGGCGCTCTTCCAGAAGTACAGCTTGGGCACCACCAGGCGGCAGGGACCGCCATGCTCGGCCGGCAGATCCCGGCCGTTGTGCTGGATCGCCAGCAGCACGTCGTCGTCTATCAGGTCCTTGAGGGCGAGGTTGGTGGTGTAGTCGGGGTCGGCGTGCACCATGACCGCGATCGCCTCGAGCTTGACCTGGACATGCTTCAGGAGTTCCCGGATGTGCACACCCTCCCACCGGCTGTCCAGCAGCGACCAGTGCGTGACACAGTGGACGTCGGAGACGATCTCCACCCGGGGAAGCTTCAGGAACTCCTCCCAGGTCCAGACGACCTCTTTCTCCACCAGGCCGAAGCAGCGAAGGGTCCAGGTTCGAAGGTCCACCCGCGGGGTCGCCCCGTAGGTCAGGACCGGCCACTTCTCGGTCAACTGCTGCCCCGGCGGGATCCGGTGCGCCAGGTTTGTCTCGCGCTCCTGCATCGTGCGCCTCTCCTTGTCGAGCCAGCCAGCGGGTCAACCACCCGTGGTTGTCTTCGGACGAGAGAGCATAACCCGCCAAGACCGAACTGTCTCCCTTCGTTCCGCACGCGCTGCGCCCTGGTTTCCGGGGACGAGAAGGGCTGTGGACCGTTCAGTCCATTCCGTCCGAAGCTCAAGGAGCAACGCGGAGGCTCCATCATTATAGTATTGAGATACAGACCAGCCGGACGGGGGTTCGGTCGAACTGGCGAAACTGCCAGCCTGAACCGCGGAGACGACCTGAAGGAGAAGTGGCCCGATCCCCACCGGGCTTCCCCCAAGTGGCCCCCGAAAGATCTCCCTTGCAGAATCCCGGTGCCTGGGCGTATGCTTCACGGCCGTGGGGCACCTGGAGGCCAGACGTTGGCCCAGTTATTAATCGAAGAACGGCGACGCTACCCCCGTTGCCCGATCCAGCTGCCACTCTTATACAGGTCAAGGGACCCTTCGTCGGTCGCGGCGGGGGCAGGCTGGACCCAGAACCTGTGTAAGGGCGGCGCCCTGGTGGAGCTGGCAGAGCACCTCCTTCCCCAAACGCCCCTCTCCCTGCTGCTGCAGACGGACGAGGGTTCCGTCGGAGTGGACGCGCAGGTCGTTTGGACTCGGGAGCATGTTGCGCTGGGCGGCGTCCTTCACGCCGTGACGTTCACGCAGCGTCTCCCGGAGCCCATCCAAGATTTGCTTCTCACGCAGGGGGAGGCGCGACACCCAAGGCTCCGTCTTCCCACAGATCTCGGCGTCACGTGCTGGTCCAAGGGGGCTGGACAGGCGCCGCTCCAAGGGCGGGCGGCAGACGCCGGCCGGGGGGGCCTCTTGCTGTGCCTCCCCGAGACATTGCCTCCGGGTACTTCGCTGGAGCTTTCTCTGCACACCTCCGAGGTTCCCGTCATTGCGGGGGGGACGATCGTGTGGGTGGAGCCCCCGGATCGGCGAGCCCCGGGGGCGCTGGTCCGGCATGGCGTTCAGTTTACGTCCGTCAATATGACCGTCTTGCTGGCCCTCGGCCTCTTTCTGGTCGAGCCGGAGTAGGGCTCCCCGACCTTTCCGGTCACTGGCTACGGTAGCATTTCCCTATTGACTGTTCCGCACCGTACTGGACAGGCGCCAACGTTCGACCCTCGTCAGCCCGCCGGGAGATGCGCGAGCGTGGGGCTTTCAGGGGACGCGATGCGTGATGCTGCCCCGCACATCCTGATCGTGGACGACGATCCTTCGATCAAAGAGGCGCTCACGCTGGCGCTGAGGGGGGCCTATGTCGTCCACGGGGCGGCCACCGGGGACGAGGCCTGCGCCGCCCTGGAGCGTCATCCGGTTGCGGGCATCATCCTCGACGTCCTGCTCGGCAAAGAGCACGGGCTGGACCTGGTCGGAAGGTTTCGGGCGCTCTCCCGGGCCCCCATCCTGGTCCTCACGGCGTATGGATCGGAAGAGGTGGCGGCTCGCGCCCTGCGGGCGGG
>CAZNWB010000072.1:0-16917 GCA_964576535.1 uncultured bacterium
CCCCTTGAGGTACGCCACGAGGTCAATGACCTCTTGTACGGTCACTAGGTCGTTGTAGGTCGGCATCTTGGACTTCCCGTCGGGAGCGCGATAACCTTTGCCCTCCTCGATGACGGCGCTGGGATTGATGATCGCCTCGGCGAAGTACTCCGGGGGATGCAGCGGCGCCATGAATGAGAGTTCCAGCCCAACCTTCCCTGGCTCCAGCCCGGCATCGGGCCTGGGGAATTGTTCTCCCTTCACCTCGTGACAGCTGAAGCATTCCAGTTTGACGAACACCTCTCGGCCCCGGGCCGGATCCCCTGCAGGCCAGGTGAGCTTCCATCCCTCCGGGGTTCCATGCGCACCATGCTCGGGCGCCGGTGGCACCGGCGCATGCTGGGCCCACGCCCCGAGGCCCAGCGTCAGCGTCAACAAGCCACCAGTGATCGGGCCGCTCCACCGGAACCACAGGCGGCGCGTGGTGTGCAATTTCCCCTTACGGTCGCATCGCACGGTCATCATCCCCCTTCCGGGAATCAAGAGTGGGCCGGCGTCTTGGGAGTTCGAGCGGGGAGGCAGTTCTTGTCACGGAGTCTAGGGGTGAACCGCCGCCCCGACGGGAGAAGAGGCGTTTCGAACCTGCCACACGCATGGGATTCACCGGGTGCGAAGAGCGCGTGTTCCCAGAGAGCAACTCGCTGGACCCCTCGCGAGGGTCTTTGCCCGGGATGTTTCAGACAGATCGCTCGGGGGGATGATCTACGGACTGTGCCAGGGACCAGAGGGGATATCCCTTGGGAACGGAGGCCACAGGTTCCTCTGAGGAGAAGAGAGCCGCAGGCTGCTCTGATGGGACGGGCCCCGCAATCGAGGAATGGAGAATACCGCAGAAGGTGCCGTCTTCCGGCGAGGACGTGGTGGGCAAGTGCAAGGCCCCCGACGCCTCAAAGGGGCAGGCAATGACCAGCCCGGTAAAGAGCAGCACGAGGAGCTTTATCGCGGTGGACCTCATGGGATCCTTCGAATCATCCTGCCCAGCACGAAAGGTCCTGGCGCGTCGGGCCAGTCCACCAAATGTGGCCAAATCTTGCTGGCGCCCGCTCGCGCTTTTTCGGTGAAGGGCACATCCCGGATGGTAGTGGGGCTCCCCTGCAAAGTCAAGTGACCCGCCCGGTCGAACGGGCAGCCCGCCAAAGTCCGCGACCACTTGACCAATTGACCACTTGACCATTTGACAGTCGTCAAGCCGGGTCGCCAAAGAAAGAGGCGAGGTTCTCCGCGCGGTCCAGATTGAGACAGGCGTCAATGGTCTTCCGGCGCTGGGTCTCGTCCAGGGCCGGCGTGGCCAGGTTGTGGAATTTCGCCTCCAGTTCCTCCCGAGTCATGGGATTCTTCGGGTCGCCCCTGGGAAAGTCGATCCGAGCGGCGTGGGTCTGGCCGGTGCTGGTCGTGATCTCGGCCACCGCGGGCCACCGTTCCGGATAGACCTTGCCCAGCTCCGAATCCCGCACGAGAGAGATCCGCTGCATGGCTTCCTGGATCTTTGAATCCTCCAGCCGGTCGGCGGTGAAGGCCGAAAGGCCGACTTGCCCATAGACCAGGGCCGTCGCCACACAGAACGGAATGTTGAACTTGGCGGCGTATGGGTCATGGGGGGCGACTTTTTCCAACAGGTCGAGGGCCGCCGGGTAGAGGGCGATGCGCACGGACTCCACATCGGCCGGCCGCAATCCGTGTTTCCGCCGGATCTCCAGGACGGCGTCAATGGCGGAGTGGATGTGGTAGCAGGCCGCATGCGCCTTGAACGACGTGGACAGGATGCGAAGCGGTTCGGTCCCCAACCCCTTGACCAGGCGGTCGCGGTCGCAATCCCTGGCCATGGCCTGACAGAATCCCTTCTCCCCCTCGAAGATGCGGGTCGCCGCGGTGAATCCCTGCTCGGCCAGCAGGGCTGACAAGAGGCCGTCTGCCGCCGCCTTGGCCGGGTGCAATTGCTTGGACATGGCGCCATCCACCAGGAACTCCCAGAGGCCGGCGGCTTGCGTTCCGGCCGTACCCAGCGCCATCGCCAGCTCCGGCTTTGAGAGTCCCAGGATCTTCCCCGCCGCCGCGGCCGCACCGAAGGTTCCGCACGTTCCCGTCGTGTGCCAGAAGTGATAGTGGGACGGCCCCATGGCCTCGCCGGCTCGAATCGCCACCTCGTATCCCACGACGATGGCTGTGAGGAGTTCCCGGCCGGAAGCGCCTTCCCGTTCCGCCATGGCCAGGGCGGCCGGAATGACCGGAGCCGCCGGGTGCAGGATGGACCCCTTGTGCAGGTCATCCATCTCCACCACGTGGGACGCCGCACTGTTCACCAAGGCCGCCATGTAGGCGGAGGATTGGGAGTCATCCGCAATCAAGGTCGCCTCGGGGTTTCCGCCCAGGGACTTCGCCACCAGCAGGATCGCCACGGCCGGCCTGGACCCCTTCCCGGCATAGACCGACCCCAGCCAGTCGAGGAAGCACAGCTTGGCCATGTCCAGGGCATCCGCCGAGAGTGTATCGTAATCGGCATCGTAGATGAACGCCGCAATCTGCTCAGATATCGTTGCCATGCCTCCCCTCCCCGATCCCGAGCGCCTTCTCTCCACGCTCCCACCTGCCACTCCCCTGCGGGGAGGCGGTTGTGAGGACCTCGCCCGAGTACAGCTTATGGATCGTGATGGCGTCCGTAGGACACCGCTGCAGGCACAGGTCACAGAGGATGCATTCATCCTCATGCTCTGCGACCACCACGGCCAGTTCGTTTCTTCCCTCAAAGATGCTCACCGGGCATACCGCAATACACGCCGTACAGGGCTGCCCCTTTCGACAGCGCGCCTCATCCACGTGGACGGCAATAAACAGGCTCATCTGGTTTGTCAATTGGTCAAGTGGTCGATTAGTCGAGTAGTCGATTTGTCGGGATTCGCAGTGTTCGAGACGATTTGACAATTCGACTATTTGACCAATCGACCGCCGCTAGGCGAGGGCCTGTTTGACCAGTTCCGCGATTTTGGAAAATTCCTCAGCGACCAGGACCCCCGCCCTCCGGAGCGCGGCAACCTTTTCCCTGGGACTTCCGCATCCACCCTCGACGATGGCCGCAGCGTGGCCGAACCGGACCCCTGGCATCTCGTCCGCGAATCGGCCTGCAATGAAGGCAACGATCGGCATTCGCGGTGATCGGACCGCCACATAGTCTGCCAGCGCCTCCTCCTGGCCGCCTCCCGGCTCGCCGAAGATTGCCACCACCCTGGTCTCGGGGTCGGTTTCGAACAAGGGCATCAGATCCGTGTAGGTAGAGCCGACGATCGGGTCCCCGCCGATGCTCACGCACGTGGACTGGCCGATGCCATGGAGAGTCAGCAGGTTCGCCAGCTCCGTGGTCATGCCCCCGCTGCGCGACAGGATGCCGACCGGTCCCCGCTTGTACGCCTTGCGCACGTCGGCCGCCCGGCCGCCCACCATGCCGACGCGGGTACGGTCCGGGCTGATCAGGCCCAGGGAGTTTGGGCCGATAACCAGCGCACGCAGTTCCCGTGCCCGGCTGATCACCTCGACGACATCCCGCCGGGGAATCCGCTCGGTCAGGATCACCACCAGCCGGATGCCGTTCTCCAGGGCCTCCAGCGCCGCGTCCTTGGCGAAGGGTGCCGGGACCGAGACCACCGAGGCATCGGCCGGATGCGCGGCCACCGCGGCCCGAACCGTGTCATAGACGGGAACGCCGTAGACCTCTGACCCACCCTTTCCCGGCGTCACGCCGGCGACGACATTGGCCCCGTATTCCAGGCTGTCCTTCGTCGCGGCGCTCGCCTCGCGCCCCGTGATTCCCTGGATGATGATCCGCGTCCTCTCGTCCGCCAGTATCGCCACAGGGGAAGACCTTTTCACATCCACAGATTACGCAGATTACCCCGATTTCTCTGGGGGATCATTCCGAAATAATCTGCGTAATCTGCGAAATCTGCGGATCCTTAGAGGTGTTTGTCTGCTTACTCATGCCTCGTGACGGCGCGGTGGGCGGCCTCGTCAATCGAAACCGTCCGGTCGCAGAAGGCGACCCCGTATCTCCGGAGGATCTTCAATCCTTCATCCTCCCAGGAGCCGGGGACGCGGAAGGTGGCGATGGCCTCCGCCGGGTCTCTCCCTGCCTCTACCGTTCCCTTGATCACGCCCCGCGCAATCAGATCCACCCGCGTGTTACTCACGACATTCATGATGACTGCAACCCGCCTGACACCCGGGCGGGTCAGGATGAGCTTCGTCAGTTCAGCGACCTTGCGAACGCTGGGGTTGCCCCCGATCTCGCAATAGTTCGCCGGGCGGCCGCCATGGCGCCGGATGGCGTCGAAGGCGGTCAGGCTCGCCCCGCCACCCCCGATCAGCAATCCCAGGTCTCCGTCAAACTCGATGACCCGGCCGGCCACGCCGCGATGGTCAATGGCGTCCACCTCCGCGGCGCGCCGCTCGAACTCCGTGGGAGTCCGTCCAGAGGCCCCGCGACGTGGGATCCCGTACACCTTCTCCAGGTGCTCCTGGCGGTACAGGGCATCTTCGTCAATCGCCATGTGGACGTCGGCAACCACGAACCTCTCCCCGTCCGTGAGCGCCAGGGGATTGATCTCCAGCAGGGTGCAATCCAGCGCCAGGAATGTGCCAGCCACGCGCCGGGCCACCTCCGCAAACCCCAGCAACTCACGTCCCTGCAGACCGATCTGCACCGCCACCTCCCGTGCCTCAAACTCGCGGAGGCCCCGCCCCACATCCACCGGGTGGCGCACAATTCCCCCGGGTGACCGGTGGGTCGGCGCCTCGACCTCCACACCGCCGGCTGCACTGGCGAGCAGGATGGCCTGCTTCTCCACCGTGTCATACGTGACCCCGAGGAACAATTCCCGACGGGTGGGGATGAACGCCTCCACCAGGAGGCCCTCCATCGGATAGCCCCGGACGCGCGCCCCAAGCAGTTGCGCTATCGCGCCACGTGCCTCGTCCATACGCTCTACGCGGACCACCGCGCCGGCCTTGCCCCGCCCCCCAACCGGCACCTGCGCCTTGAGCATTGCAGGGAAGGGAATAGAGGGCAGTGCCTGCGCGATCTCGGCGGCCTGGCGGACCAGGATCCCGCGCGGGACTTCGAGTCCCCGTGCCCGCAGAATGGTCTTTGCCTCGTGTTCGAGAAGACGCATGGAGCCCCGGATGGTCACCTGAGCGACTGCGTGAAGGGCGGTTGATGCTACCAGAGAACCCGATTCATACCAACGATTTTTGATCTGAATTCCCCCCCCGTTTTTCTGACTTGAATTCTACGGCGCCGTCAATTAGTCTGCCACTCCGATAGCCGGGAGTGTCCAAAGGGGGGCACGCCGGCGGTTCCGTTTCCCCGACCTCCACCACCGGACTATCGAGGGGAGTCATCCGCATGTGGATCTTTCTCGGCGTCCTTGGCGTCCTAGTCCTGCTTGCGGTCGTCATCTACAACAGCCTGGTGCGGCTGCGGGTGCAGTGCGACGGCGCCTGGGCGGACATTGACGTCCAGCTCAAGCGCCGCCACGACCTGATCCCGAATGTGGTGGAGACCGTCAAGGGCTACGCCGCCCACGAGCGGCAGACCCTGGACTCGGTGGTCAACGCCCGTTCCCGCGCCATGGCCGCCCAGGGTCCGGCCGCCAAGGCGGAGGCCGAGGGGATGCTCACCCAGGCCCTCAAGTCGCTGTTCGCCCTGGCCGAGGCCTACCCCCAGCTCCGGGCCGTGGAGAGCTTCGCCCAGCTTCAGGCCACCCTCGGCCAGATCGAGGAGGCCGTCCAGAACGCCCGCCGCTATTACAACGCAGTCGTCCGCGACCTCAACACCAGGATCCAGCAGTTCCCCTCGAACCTCGTCGCCAACCTGTTCGCCTTCAGGCCGCGGGAGTTCTTCGAACTCACGGCCCCCGGCGAGCGCGAGGTGCCCCGGGTCAGCTTCGAGCCGGGCTCCCGGTAGCCAGGTTAGGGGGGTCGCCATGCAGCGGCGCGCGCTCCTGCCCTTCTTCCTGCTCCTGGTCCTGACCACCGCAGCGACCCAGGCGGCCTCCGCCGCCCGCTCCCTGGTCATCCAGGAATTCGATGCCGATATCCTCGTGAATCCAGACGCGACCATCGACGTTACCGAGACCATTCGGCCGCAGTTCACCGGTTCGTGGAACGGGATCTATCGCACCATCCCGGTGGAGTATCGGACGCCTCAAGGCTTCAACTTCACCCTGCTTCTTGATGTGGTGAGCGTGACCGACGACGCCGGCGTCGCGCTCCGCCACCAGCAAAGCCGAGAGCGGCACTACCTGAAGTACAAGATCTGGGTCCCCGGAGCGGACAACGCCACCCGCACCGTCATCTTCAAGTACCACGTGCAGAACGGCCTGAAGTTCTTCGAGGACCACGACGAGCTGTACTGGAACATCACCGGGGACGAGTGGGAGGTTCCCATCCGGTCTGTCACTGCCCGCATCTCCCTTCCCCCGGGGGTGGCCGGGTTGCGGGCCGCGGCGTTCACCGGCGGCTACGGCTCGCGGGAGCAGGCGGCCCGCATCACCCTGGCCGAGAGCGAGGTCGGCTTCCGCACGACGCGGGGACTGAACTTCCGTGAAGGACTGACCGTGGCGGTGGGCTGGAATCCCGGCGTCATCCACCGGCCCACCCGGTTGGAACAGGTGGCCTGGTTCCTGCGCAGCAACTGGCAGGTCCTGCTGCTGTTCTCCATTCCCCTGGGCGTCTTCGCAGTCATGTTCTGGCTCTGGGGTACCCGAGGGCGCGATCCGCGGCGGCGGCCGATTGCCCCGCAATACGAGCCGCCGGATGGCCTGACCCCGGCCGAGGTGGGGACGCTGGCGGATAATTCCCCGGACATGCGCGACATCTCTGCGACCCTGGTGGACCTGGCGGTGCGCGGGTACCTCCTCATCGAGGAGAAGGAAGAAACAAAGCTGATGGGACTCCGCACCACCAAGGATTACATCTTCAACCTGCGAAAGAAGGAAACCGAGTGGAAGGACCTCCAGCCGCACGAGCGCGCCCTGCTCGATTCCCTCTTTGCCGGAGGCCACCGGACCAAAGTAGAGCTGTCTGACTTGGAGAACAGTTTCTACAGGGAGCTGCCTGGAATCCGTGACCGTATCTTCGAGCGCCTGCTGCAGCGTCGCTACTACGCGCGGCGCCCCGACAAGATCAGACACGCATACCTCATCACCGCCGCGGCCGTCGCCTTCCTGTCCATTTGGGGAGGCGGGATCCTCACCGCGATCTTCAAACTTTCCAGCTTCGGCGCCACCGCCGCGGCCGGACTCGCCAGTGCCGCCATCATCTTCGGCTTCGGGTGGGTGATGCCTGCTCGTACCTATCGGGGCACCCGCACCCTGGAGGGGATCCTGGGCTTCGAGGAGTTCCTCAGCCGTGTGGAAGGCGATCGTCTGCAGCGCATGGTGAAAACGCCGGAGATGTTCGAGAAATTCCTCCCCTACGCCATGGCCTTGGGGGTGGAGAAGAACTGGGCCAGGGCATTCGTCAGCATCTACAAGCAGGCACCGGAGTGGTACCGGGGCACACACTTCGACGGATTCAGCTCCCGGTCCTTTGCCAGCGACCTGAGCAGCATGTCAAGCCAAGCGGCATCCGCCATGGCTTCGTCCCCGCGAAGTTCCAGTGGTTCCGGGTTCAGCGGCGGGGGCGGGGGCGGCGGTTCCTCGGGAGGCGGGATGGGCGGGGGCGGGGGCGGCGGTTTCTGATCACACCAACCGCCAAGGCGCCAAGGACGCCAAGAACCTCCTTAATATGTTACGCCATTGGGGCTGCTACCCGGCGAGGGTGGACTACAGGGTCGCTAGGCGCGGTTACGAAGAAACTCGGGGCAGGGGGGAGGAGCGTGCCTTCAGGGATAGGAGGGCGCCCAACACCGGCATCCCAGCACTCCAGAGCCACATCACCGGAAACTCAGTCACCTTGAGGAGAAGGCCCGCCGCCACTGCTCCACTGCTGATTCCAAGCTCCCAGGCCGTATAGAACGTTCCCATGGCCTTGCCCCGCTCTTCCGCCGGCACGCGATCGGCGGTGAGCGCCAAGAGGGCCGGCTGGACGGCGCCAAAGGCGATCCCGTAGATGGCGGCACTCGCCAGCACGCCGATCGTTCCTGATGTCAATCCAAGAGTGGCGAAGGCCACCGAGGCCACCAGCATCCCGGGCAGGATCACGGCCGCGCGCCCTTTCTGGTCGGAGAGGCGGCCAGCCCTCGCCCGCACCAGGAGGACCGCCACGGCGAAGACGGTGTAAAAGATCCCCGCGTTCGTCAGTCCGCGCTGGGTGGCGATGATCGGGATGAAGGCGACCATCGCCCCGTAAGGGACGTACAGGAATAGCAGGATGACCGAAGGCAGAACGGCTGCGGGGCTGAAGAAATCCTGCAGCCGGGGACGCGGGGACATGTTGCCGGATGGCTTCCCAACCCTCGGGAGCATCCCGATGCACAGCAGACCCAAGAGCGCCACCCCCGCCGCGACGACAAAGAGGACGGTGAATCCCATGCGACCGGCCACGGCCGTCCCGGCGGCCGGGCCGAAGACCATTCCCGCGCTGTTGGCGATACCGAACCAGCCCATGGCCTCGCCCCGGCGGGCGATCGGGGCGAGCTCCGCCACCACCACGGTCGCGGCTGTCGGGAAGAGGCCCATGCCGGTGCCGTGAAACAACCGTAGCACCAGGACGGCGTCAACGGACCGGGCCAGGACATACCCCAGAGAGGACAAGAAGAAGATGACCATCCCTACCAACAGGACCAGGAAGGACCCCCGGGTGTCAATGATCCATCCGGCCGGGGGGCGCAGGATCATGGCCGTGAAGGCAAACAGGCCGATGATGAGACCAAGCTGGGTCGAAGTTCCACCCATGCCAGCCACATACAACGGCATGACCGGCAGGATAAGGTAGAAGCTCAGGTAGAAGAAGAAGGTGGCCAGGCAGGTGACAACGAACGGCCGGGTGAAGAGGGGGGTGGACGCCACTCCTTCGATCCCCTCACTCCCCCTCGCCGACCGGGGGATGCTCTCCCATGGGGATCAGCGTGTCGTCCAGCAGGTCGCCTGTCCCCGAGAAGTGGAACTCGCCGGGGCCATCCAGGACCTCCAGGTCAGAGCGCTCTTTGATCTCCGGGAGCAGGGCCTCCGAGGCCTGGAGATACTCCAGGGCCAGGGTGTTCCGGATCCGGGCCACCTTGGCGTCCGGCGGCTCCGTGAGGCCGATCGTCTTCAGCGCCCCCTCGATCGCCTCGCGATCCGTCTCGAAGATGATGGGCATCTTGCTCCGCATCGGGGAGAGGCCCGTCAGGGAATTGGTGTAGGTGTAGTGGAAGTTGACCTTGTTGGCCAGGCGACGCGTGCCGAAATCGGCCAGGCCCATACCCACCGCGTTCCCCGCAGTCTTGGCGGTGAGATCGCGCACCAGGATCCGGATGTACCGGGGGCTTTTGGGCTCCTCGTTGGGGAAGAAATACATCCGGCCGAGAACGTTGGGATCCATCCCGGTTCCGCTGATTTCCTTGCCCATCTCGTCCACGATGAGCAGGTGCAGGAAGTCGAAGGGAATCCGGCCCAGCAGTCGCCAGGCTTCCTGCAGCATCTGGGCCTCGACCTGTTCCAGCTCCTCGGGAAGCATGGCCTGCACCCTGGCGGTCTGATGGCGGGCGTTCTCCACCGTCCCGAGTCCAAACAGGATGGGAAGCTTCGACAGGGAGAAACGGCCCACCTCGGGGACCATCCGGTCGAGCCCGATATCCACCGCGGCCCGATGGGCCAGCAAGGCTCCTTGATGCTTTCCGAGCCCGATGACGAGCATCTTCATCAGGCCGCTCTCCACGTGGCACCGGAAGTTCGTGTGGGGCTTGACCCGGTTGACCAGGACGATGTGGTCCGCCCCGTAGGCGTACCGGTCCACCAGGACCGGGAGCCCCCAGGACATCCGGCCGATCTCCACGGTCTCCATGGAGGACAGGATGGGGACCCCCGTGCTTTCCGGCGTCACGCCGTAGCGGGCTAACACCTGAAGCTGTCCCTCGGCCGTGGCGCCCCCATGGCTGCCCATGGCGGCCACGATGAAGGGCTTCGCCCCCAAGTCCTTCAGGCTGTCACAGGTGGCACGCAGGATCACGGCGATGTCGGCCACGCCACGGCTTCCCCCGGTGACGGCCACCCGCCCACCGGGCTTGAGGCGACTTCGGAGGCCGAGCCGGCCGATCTCGGCCCGCACGGTCGCGGCCACGTCGGCCACGACCGGGGGGTCGAGCTTCTGCCGGATACGGTACATCCTGGGCAGGG
The DNA here is from genome assembly GCA_964576535.1 of uncultured bacterium. GTDB lineage: Bacteria > Methylomirabilota > Methylomirabilia > Methylomirabilales > 2-02-FULL-66-22 > 2-02-FULL-66-22. The sequence continues at coordinate 10,347 of CAZNWB010000072.1, forward strand.
TCATGCGTCGTTGCCTCTCATCACGGAGGCCATCAGCTTTCAGCAGTCAGCCATCAGCATTTCCGGTGAGCGCATTGCGCTCGTCCAGTACGCTCGCCGCCCGACATGGATCTTACCATGCGGATCCACGGCCGGTCTCGGCTGACGGCTGAACGCTGATCGCTGATCGCTGCCTACCTACTTCTCGAGGGCCTTGACCAGCTCGCGGCAGAAGGCCGGGAGGTCGTCCGGCTTGCGGGACGTGATCAGGTTACCGTCCACCACGACCTCCTCGTCCACGTACTTGGCCCCCGCGTTGATCATGTCATCCTTGATGGCGAAGAAACAGGTGGCCGTCTTGCCCTTGAGGATCCCCGCCGAGATGGGAACCCAGCCCGCATGGCAGATGGCTGCGACCGGTTTTCCGCTCGCGAAGCAGTCCTTGACCAGCTTCAGCATGGCCGGGTACCGCCGCATCATATCCGGTGCATAGCCGCCCGGGATCACCACCCCGTCAAAGTCCTTGGACGAAACCTCGGCCGCCGCGACATCCGCGTTCACCGGATACCCGAGCTTGCTGGTGTAGGTCTTCTTCTCGGGCGCAACCACCTTGACGTCGGCCCCCTCTTCCTTCAGACGGTAGTACGGTACCCACAGCTCCATCTCCTGATACATGTTCTCGGCCAGGATCGCGACCTTTTTCCCTTTCAAGCGCATGATCTCCTCCTTTCACGGGTGTGCTGCTGTGTTGCTGTGCTGCGGTGCTGCAGTATTCGTCCGCGGTCTTACTGCAGCACAGCAGGACCGCAGCACGTCAGCACCAAGCAGTTACCGACGCTTCAGCATCCGCGCCTTCTCCCGCACGTCCGGGTTGTACAGGTACTTCGGAAACTCTCCGCGCAGGACGGCGGCGGCGTTCTCCGCCGTCTTGACCCGCAACTCATGATATGCCTCTTCCGTGTAGGAGGCATAGTGAGGCGTGAAGACCGCGTTGTCCAGCGTCAGGATGGGATCGTTCGGATCGGGCGGCTCTTTTTCCAGGACGTCCAGCCCGGCCCCGGCGATCCAGCCCTCCTTGAGGGCCCGGTAGAGCGCCTTCTGGTCATGCACAGGGCCGCGGCCAACGTTTATGAAGTACGCAGCCCGTTTCATCTTGCGGAAGGCCGCTTCGTCGAACATGTGCCGGGTCTCGTCCGTCAGGGGCGTATGGACCGAAACGATGTCCGACTCGCGCAGCAGCGTGTCGAAATCCACCAGGCTCACAGGGTACTGCCCGACGTCCTCGGGTTTCACATAGGGATCATAGGCGAGGACCCGGAAGCCGAAGGGGACTGCCTTCCAGATCAGGTTTCTCGGGATGTTGCCAAAGGCAACCAGCCCGAGGGTGGCTCCCCGGAAGTTGTGGATCGGCTTGGCCAGTTGGCGGTCGTACGCCCCCCGGCGGACCAGGTTGCTGAGATAGGTGACCTTGCGCGGCACCGAGAGGATCAGGCTCATGGCCGTATCGGCCACCTGGTCGAAGCAGAAGTCGGGGACGTTTGCCACGATGATGCCGTGTTCGGTTGCCGCCGGGACGTCCACCGTGTCCACTCCAATGCCGTACCGGCAGATGACCAGGGCCTCCTTCAGTTCCTGGATCACCCGGCGCGAGATCCTGGCGGAAGAGTTGAGGATGGCGTGGGCCTCCCGGCAGGCAGCAATGGTCTCGTCCTCGCTCTTGCAGACAGTCGGCACCAGGCTGCAGCCCACCCGGGCCAGGATGTCCCGCTCCACTCCGATGGGAAAGCGGTCCTGATTGGTGGTGACCGCCTTGAACTTATCGGGGGCGGCGGCCATGGTTCCTCCCGGCGGGGCGCAGCGCATTCAGCACCACCTTGCTCCGTTCCAAGACCATGCTGAAGTCGGCGCCGTATGTCATGAACCGTGCCCCCCGCCGCGCCCAGGCCCGGCCATCTTGGATGGAATCCACCCAGATCCCGGGGATGACGCCGTGGCGCTTGCAGCCGTGGAGAAACGCCGTGATGGCCTCAACCACCCGGGGGTGACCGACATCCCCCGGCCTGCCCATGGAGGTGGAGAGGTCGTGGGGGCCGAGATAGGCCACGCTCAGACCCGGAACCGACAGGATGTCGTCCAGCCGCTCCATCCCCCTCTGGGTCTCGATCTGCACGATGATCAGAAGCTCCGCGTTGGCTTCACGGATGAATCGCTTGCCGTTCACCATCTGGTAGGCATTGTGGGCGGTGCCCAGCGCGACGCCCCGGTCGCCCATGGGGAAGTAGCGGGTGTACTTGACGATCTGCTCTGCCTGGGCCCGGCTCTCCACCCGGGGCACCATGACGCCCAGCGCCCCCGCGTCCAGCGGCCGGGAAAGCAGTGATCGCTGCACCTCGGGGACGCGGACCACGGCCGGCAGCCCAACCGTGGCTGAGACGTGGAGCAGGTTGCCCACCGTCTCCATGCCGAAACTGGCGTGCTCCGTATCGATCAGGATGTAGTCCCAGCCCGCGGCCTTCATGATCCGGGGGACGGCCGGCGACCCGTATTCGAAGATGAACGTCCCCCAGACCGCCTCTCCTCTTGCCAGCTTGGCCTTCAGTGGATTCCGCAATCGTCCCTCCTCTCGGCTCTCGGCTCGCCGCTCTCGCCTCTACTTGTATTCCTCGCGGTGCGGGTAGAAGATGTCCAGGGCGTAGGCCGGCGCCTCCAGGCCGCGAGCCGAGTGCATCACCCCTCCGGGGATCATCCACCCCTCCCCTTTCCGAACGACCCGGGTCTCGCCGCCGATGGTGAACTCGAAGGCGCCCTCCAGGCACACGCCAGCCTGCTCGTGAGGATGGTTGTGCATGGGAACCACCGACCCCGGCTTGATCTCGACGAAGGAGAGCATGATCTTGTCCCCGTAAGCGACTCGGATCTCGGTCCCCGGGGCGATCTCCTTCGGCTTCAAGCCCTTGGGGTCAATGAAGTAATTCGGCATCCCACTCTCCCCCTCAAGACTGGCGACTTGGCAATCCGGCAATCGGGCAATTGGGTAACCAGGCGGTGTCCGGAACCTAATTGCCAGATCGACAGATTGCCAGGTTGCCCTCGTAGTTAGAAGGGCGGCAGGTGCCCCTGTGCGTCAAAGGCGAACGGGGCCGGCTGGGTGACCACGCTCAGCCGCTCGTTGGCCTTCACCTCTGGAAGCAAGGCTTCCGAGACGTCCATCTCGGTGAGGTGGAGCGTGGTCTTGATGCGTACGACCCGCGCCCGTTCCGGAGGGGTGAGCCCGATCATGGCCAGCGCCACCTGGATGGCTTCCCGGTCCGTGTCGAAGGTCATGGGAACCTTGGCCCCCTCGGAGACGCCGGAGGTAATGGCATTCATGTACATGGCCTGATAGTTGATCTTCTCCACCAGCCGCCGCGTGGTCACGTCGGCCATGCCGATCCCTACGGCATTCCCCTCGCTCTCCGGCGTGATGTCCCGGACAAAGATGCGTCGAATCTTCGGGCGATCCAGCACCTTCTGGACAAAGGGACGGCCAACGACGTTGGTGTCCATCCCGGCGCCACTGATGTTCTTCCCCAGCTCGTCCACGATCAGGAGGTCCAGGACGTCGAAGGGGAGCCGGGCCATCCACGCCTTCGCGTCCTGGAGGAGAGCCTTCTCCCCCGCCTCGAAGTCCTTGGGGAGCAAGGCCTGGACCTTGGCGGTCTCCTCGTAGCCGTTCTCCACGAGCCCCAGGCCAAAAAGGATCCGCGCCGTCTCCAAGACCTTCTTCCCCACCAGCGGGAACACCTCGGCGTAGCCGTAGGCGTGCCCCGCACGGTGGTAGTGCTCGGCCCCGTGCTGCTTGCCCAGGCCGATGGCCATCATCTTGAAGAGGCCGCTCTCGATCTCGCCGGTAAAGTCGGTGTGGGGCTTGATCCGGGCAACGACGGCGATGTGATCGGCCCCCCAGACATTCTTGTCGCAAAAGACCGGGATGCCTTTCACCTCGCCGATCTGCACCACCTCCATACTGGACCGAATGGGGCAACCCATGGCGGCCTCGGTGATCCCGTAGTGCTCCAGCACCGTTCGCTGCCCCTCGGCCGTGGCCCCGCCGTGGCTCCCCATCGTCGGCACGATGAAGGGCTTCAGCTCGAGTGCCTTCAGCTCATCCACGACGGCGCGCGTGATTCGGGCAATGTTGGCGATGCCTCGGCTGCCGGCCGTGACGGCCACCGTCTGGCCCGGCTTCACCTTGTCCCGCAGGTGGAGGGGTCGCATCGTCTCGCGGATCGCCGAAGGGATATCGCGCAGACTTGGACCCTCGAACCGTTGCTTGACCCGAAGCATCCGTGGAAAGACCATCACGAACCTCCTATCGCCCGGGGAGGGCGGCTGGCTCCCCGATTTGAAAGGTCTCGGCAAATCGCCTGGCCACGCACCGGCGAACCTCCGGCATGGAGACCGGACCGCCGAGGATGGCGGCCATCGAGGTCATGACGCCGGGATCCTCGCCGCACGGCCGGATGATCTCGAAGCCCGAAAGGTCCATCGAGACGTTCAGGGCAAATCCGTGCAGGGTGATCCAGCGGCGGACCGAGATCCCCAGCGAGGCGACCTTGCGGTCCCCGAGCCAGACGCCCGCCTTGCCGGGGATCGCGGAGGCTGAAATGCCGAAATCCGCCAGCGCCGCGATGAGCGCCGCCTCCATCCCCCGGCAGAACAGCAGCACATCCCGCCCATGCTGCCGGAGGTCGAAGATGGGATACCCCACGAGCTGCCCCGGTGCGTGATACGTGACGTCTCCCCCCCGGGTGATCTCGAAGAACTCGACCCCGCGCCGGCGAAGCTCCTCCGGATCCAAGAGCAGGTGCTCCCGCTGCTTGGCCCGCCCCAAGGTGACGACCGGCGGGTGCTCCACCAGGATCAAGGTGTCCGGGATGGCCCCGAGCAGGCGGAGGCGGACCAGCTCCTCCTGCCGGGCGAGCGTCTCGGCGAACGGCGTCAGGCCCAGGTCCAGGACCTGCAACGCCGCCTCGGTGCGCACCTCAGCTACCCGTTCCGCCATTCACTCCTCCGCGTCATCCCATCCACGCGGGTTGCTCCAAAAGCTCCTTCACCTTGGCCAGGAACCTGGCCGCGGGGGCTCCGTCAATCAGGCGGTGATCGAACACCAGGGACAGCGTCATCATGGACCGGACGTGGACGCTGCCGTGGAGCACCGCCGGTTTCTCCATGATCCTCCCGACGCCCAGGATCCCGGCCTGAGGAGGGTTGATGATGGGCGTGAAGGATTCCACCCCGACGGTGCCGAGGTTCGTCACGGTGAATGTCCCGTCCGCCATCTCGTCCGGGCTGAGTCGCCCCGACCGCGCCCGGTCCGCCAAGTCCCGGGCTGCCTTGGCAAGGTCCCCCAGCGACTTCTTGTCGGCATCCCGGATCACGGCGGCGACCAGGCCTTCCCCGAGGTCAACCGCAAACGCCAGATTGACTTCCTTGCGGATCCGCACGACCTGGCCATCCAGCCGGCAGTTGATGCGCGGCTCGTCCCGAAGGGCCCTGGCCACCGCCAAGTGGATGAGATCGCTGTAGGAGGGCTTGATCCCGAACTGCCGCTCCCACTCCGCCAGCTTCGCCTGGCGCAGCGTGACCAGCTCGCTCATGTCGGCATCGGCGAACAGGGTGACCCGCGCTGCCTCACGCCAGGACTGGCCCATCCGGTCGAAAATCACCTTGCGGATGCCCGTCAGGGGGATACTGTCCGGAACCGCCGTCGCTTCGCTCGGCGCTTGGTCACCCAGCCTTTCGGCTGGGTACCCGGCGCTTGGCGCTCCTCGCGAGGCGATCGCCCGCTCGACATCTTCCCGCACGATGCGTCCCTCGGGGCCGGTACCGGTGAGGGCGGCGATGTCTATGCCATGCTCCTGGGCCATCTTTTTCGCCACGGGCGAGATCTTGATCCGCTCCCCGGGCCCTCTCGCCGCCACGGGCTCCGCCGCTCTCGGCTCTCCGGGTACCCGGCCTGGAGGGCCGGGTGCGCCTCTCGCCTCTAGCGTGTCGGCTCTTGACTCTATTCCCACGGGCGTCCCTGCCAAGAGACTCGACACGTCTTCTCCCGGCTGCCCCAGGATCCCCATCAGGCCTCCCACCGGCAGCTCCACCCCTTCCTTGGCGATTACCTTGAGCAGCATTCCTGCCGCGGGCGCCTCGACCTCGTACTCCACCTTCTCTGTCTGAATGAGCACCACCGGCTGCCCCTTCTGGACCGTCTCACCTTCAGCCCGCAGCCACTGCAAGATGGTCCCCTTCTCCATGGTCAGTCCCAGCTGGGGCATATCAAGTCGTGTGGCCATGTGCACTCCTCAGGGAAGGCCAGGCTGAGGCTCTGCGGGGCGGGGTGTCGCAGCGACAGGCCAGGCGATCAAATCACCTACGACCTGGGCCGGAGTGCTGCGGAGGTCTCCGTTCGCCTACCTCACCACCTTCTTCACTGCGGCGATGATCTTGTCCTCGCTGGGCGTGACGAATTTCTCGAGCTTGGGCGCGAACGGAATTGGGGTATGCATGGACGTGACGCGCTGGATCGGCGCGTCCAGCAGGTCGAAGCCCTTCTCCG
>CAZNWB010000073.1:0-796 GCA_964576535.1 uncultured bacterium
GGCGACCTCGGCATCTCCATCCAGTCGCGCCATCCAGTTCGAGAACTTCTGTTCCAGCGGTTGGCTTTCACCCTGCAGCTCTCCCTGGCCAGTATCCTGGTGGCCTCGGCCATCGGCCTCTTTGCCGGGATCATTTCCTCCACGCGGCAGTATTCCATCTTCGACACCGCCAGCATGCTGGGCGCCCTCTTCGGAATCTCCATGCCCATCTTCTGGCTGGGTCTCCTGCTCATTCTGGTCTTCGCGGTGAAACTGCACTGGCTTCCGTCGGGTGGGACCGGGGGGCTGCGGTATCTCATCCTGCCCGCCATCGCCCTGGGGAGCGCCTCGGCGGCGGTCATCGCCAGGATGACCCGAGCCTCCATGCTGGAGGTGACGCGGCAGGACTACATCCGGACGGCGCGGGCCACGGGGTACCGCGAGAGCGTGGTCATCTTCCGCCACGGCCTGAAGAACGCCATGATCCCGGTCCTGACGGTGTTCGGGCTGGAGTTCGGGTACATGCTAGGGGGTGCGGTGTTGACCGAGACGGTCTTTTCCCTTCCGGGAATCGGACGCCTCTTGGTAGAGGGGATTTTTGCCCGGGATTACCCCGTGGTCCAGGGTGCCATGGTCGTGGTGGCGACGACCTTTGTCCTGGTGAATCTGCTGACGGATGTGGCGTACGCGTTTTTCGACCCGCGGATCAGGTACGAGTAGCCAGGGGACCAAGGAGCCAGGGACGGAGCGTTCGACCGTTCGGTTGTTCTGTTTCCGAAAGAACTACCGAACCATCGAACTCCCGAACCGCCGAACG
>CAZNWB010000073.1:806-16839 GCA_964576535.1 uncultured bacterium
ATCTGCTGACGGATGTGGCGTACGCGTTTTTCGACCCGCGGATCAGGTACGAGTGAAGAAGTGATGACTGGACCAAGCGATGAGCGTTCGACGGTTCGAGGGTTCGGTCGTTCGGTTGTTCCGTTCCCGAGAGAACTACCGAACCATCGAACTCCCGAACCACCGAACCGTGTATCCCTCGGTCCCTGGAAGTAAGCAATGGCGGCAGTAGCGACCGAGACATTGCGGGAACGGCAAGAGCGCGTAGCGGCCGGCGGGGAGTTGGCCGACCTGTGGCGGCGCTTGTGCCGGAACCGGGCGGCCATCGCCGGTGCCGGCATCGTGGCGGTGTTCGTGTTCCTGGCGGTCTTGGCGCCGATCCTGGTGCCATACAATCCCATCCAGGGGAATCTCAACGACCGGCTGCAACCTCCCGGTGCGACCCATTGGCTGGGCACGGACGAGCTGGGGCGCGATCTGCTCAGCCGGATCCTCTACGGGGCACGAGTGTCTCTGCAGATCCAGGTGGTCGCCGTGGTCCTGGCACTGATCGTTGGCCTGGCCTTGGGGTCGGTGGGTGGCTACCTGGGTGGGCACGTGGACAACGTCATCATGCGGGCCATGGACGTCCTGTTGGCCTTTCCGGGCATCTTCCTGGCCCTGGGCATCATCGCGGCCCTGGGGCCGGGCCTCCTCAACTTGATGCTGGCGGCAGGGATCTCTTCCGTCCCACAGTTTGCCCGGATCGTGCGAGCATCCATCCTGTCCCTGAAGGAGCGGGAGTTCGTCGAGGCGGCCCTGGCTCTCGGAAGCGGCAGCAACCGGATCATGTTCCGGCACCTGCTGCCCAATTGCATGGCGCCCATTATCGTGCAGTCAACCCTCCGAATGGCCACGGTGCTGCTGACGGCGTCCGGCCTGAGCTTCCTGGGGCTCGGCGTCCAGCCCCCGACGCCGGAGTGGGGTGCCATGCTGTCGAATGCCCGGAGCTACCTCATCGTGGCACCCCACGTGGCCACCATCCCCGGCGTGGCCATCATGATCGTGGTGGTCGGCTTCAACCTCTTCGGCGACGGCCTGCGCGACACCCTGGACCCCCGCCTGCGCCAATAGGAGCCTCCGGTCGGCTCAGGAATCTGATGCCCGAAATGACCAACTTCCTTGCGGTCCTTATGGCCGCGCTGCTCCTCCCCGGGTGCCTCCCGGCCACGGCTGGACGCGGCCTGGTCCCCCTCGCTGCTGACCTGTCTCTCCTCGTCACCGTGGGCGACGTTACCGACTCGACGGCGGTGTTGTGGCTGCGAGGACAATCGCCGGGGATAGTCCACGTCCGCTACGGGCCGGTCGGGCGTCGAGAGGAGACCATGGCGCAGGTGCCGGTCACGCCCGCTGCCGACCTCACCGGCAAGGTGCTGCTGGCGCCTCTGGCTCCCTCGAGCAGGTACCGGTACCTGGTGGAGCAGGGGGCGGGCAGGGTGGAGGGGGAGTTCGTCACCGCCCCTCCCGCCGGCCAGGACGTTTCCGTGAGATTCCTGTGGAGCGGGGACCTGGGCAGTCAGCTGCATTGCCGGCACGTCTCCGATGGGTACCCGATCTTCCGAACGCTGGCCCGATTCGCGGGAGACTTCTTCCTGTTCGTGGGCGACACGATCTATGCCGATCATGTCTGCCAGGGGACGGATCGCGTGCCTGGCTACGGCTTCATCGCGGAGTCGGTCCAAGACTTCAGGGCCAAGCACCGATACAACCGGTCCGACCCCGGCGTCCAGGAATTCTTCCGGCGCCTCTCGGTCTATGCCATCTGGGATGACCACGAGGTCAAGAATGACTTTTCCGGGGTGAACGAGCCGCTCATGCCTATCGGGCGCCAGGCGTTCCTGGATTACTTCCCGATCTTCCCCCCTCCCGAAGAGCCCGGCCGGCTCTACCGGCGATTCCGCTGGGGCGGCCTGCTGGAACTCTTCATCCTGGATACCCGACAGTACCGGAGGCCGAACAGCGACAAGGATGGGCCGGCCAAGACCATGCTGGGGGCCTCCCAGCGGCGCTGGCTCATCCAGTCGGTCGCTGACTCCACGGCGATCTGGAAGATTGTGGTAACCAGCGTGTCGCTGTCCGTACCCACGGGCCAGGGCGCCCGCGATTCCTGGACCAACGCCAACATCCTGGGCGTCCCCGAAGAGAACGCCACCGGGTTCGCCCACGAGCGGGACGCCATCCTGCGTACGCTGAGGGAGCGCGGCGTAAGGAATCTCATCTTCATTGCGGCCGACCTGCACCATGCCGAGGTCATTCGCCACGAGCCCACACCGGGCTGGGCCGTTCACGAGTTCATCGCCGGGCCGTTGGCCGCCTCGACCGGGATCCCCCGCCCACTGGACCGGGCGCTGAACCCGCAATCGCTCTTTTCCCTGGGCGGCGTCCGGAATTTCGGGGAGGTGACGGTCGAGCCCTCAGGGCTCACGGTTCGAATCGTGGACGGAAACGGCCGGGTCAGGTTCACCCACACGCTCGTCCCCGAGCGCTGAGTCTGACTAGGGGGCGGGGTTGACTTATCCTGTTACCCCTCCAGGGACGCACCGCCGAGCAGTCGATCTGGAAATGGCGATATGGCGATCCCTTGCGTCTTCGACGGGGCCTGGGTATGGCCCCAAGCGATTCGCTGACCAGATTCTCGGGGAGGCTGTCGTTAGGAGTCCACCCTGCAGCCTGGATGTCTGGAAGACGTCGTGTCTCCGCGAAGAAACCCCGGTCATCTGTGGCTAACGCTGCTTGAGGTGGTGGAAGCCAATGAGCTTTTTCTGTTCTTCATCCCAGAGACTTAAACAGATGCTATTCAGGCTTGAACGAAAGGTTAGGACCACCGCGTCCCGGAACATGGGATTCTCGTCATGACATTTTCTTAATAGATAGTTTGGAATCCTGGGACTGAGGTGGTGAATATGATGGAAGCCGATATTTCCGGTAAACCATCGCAGGATGTTTGGCAGTCTGTAATATGAACTTCCTCGCAGAGCAGCCAGCGTGTAGTCCCAGCTATCATCACGGGTCCAATAGGTATCTTCAAATTGATGTTGGATGAAGAATAACCACGTCCCCGCTGAATACGCGATAACAATGATCGGTCCGTGCACGAATAAAACGGCCTTTAACCCCACCAGCCATATCATCCCGCCTACCACCATTAACAGGGCCAGATCTGTCCAATACACACTCGACTGCACCCGTCTTATCGGTGTCCGGTGGAACGTGGGGAATCGGTAGAGCACGACGAAGAGAAAAATCGGAGCCAGGATAAATAACACCAACGGGTTGCGATAAAGGCGGTACTTGAATTTCCCCCAGCTGGATTGCTGAAGATATTCATTCACCGTCATGGTGTGAATGTCACCAATCCCGCGATGTTCCAGGTTTCCGGCATGAGCATGGTGAATGGCGTGGCTTCTTTGCCAAGAATGATAGGGGGTCCAGGTAAAAATGCTGCAGCAGATGCCCACCAGATCATTGGCTTTTCGTGACTTGAAAAACGAGCCGTGACCACAATCGTGTTGGATGATAAAAGAGCGTATCAGGAAACCGGCTGTCGGGAAAGACAGAAGAGCAGTCAACCAATAGCCGACCTCAAGACTGAGGTACATTACATACCAGAGCAAAAAGAATGGGATGAAGGAATTACATAATTGCCAGACGCTTTTCCAGGCATGCGACGTCTGATATTGTGCAATCAGACTTTTCCAGTCAGGGTGTTTTGCCATAGAATTGTTTGTAGACATCATGCGTGCTGTAACCTCCCTGAAATTGTACTCATCTATTCTCACACGCCCAGCAGGAAATACAAAAAGAACCTCGGTGTGGGGCTCGAGGTTCGTATGATTCTTGGGCAAGGTAACGTCGAGTTAGGTCATTGCCGATTATGACTGCAAATCTCCATCACATCCCGTCATAGGCTTTCGTCCAACTTTCCAATGAGTAGAGGGTGCAACCTCCTCGGGGGTACTTCATGGAGCCGGGGGGCAGTCCCAATCAAGAAGACACGTCTTCCCCAGGCGTTTCGTCATTTGTCGGAGCGTGCTGTCAAACGCTGCTCAGTTTGGCCTCGGCCAGCTCGTTCCAGAGGTGGACGGCCGAGAGCATGCCGTGGTGGAGGTTGTCCAGGTCCAGCTTCTCGTTGGGGGCGTGGGCGTTCTCGTCGGGCAGGCCGATGCCCAGGAGCAGGCAGGGCACTTTGAGGAGCCGGGTGAAGGTGGCGACGACCGGGATGGTACCACCGGTCCGGGTGTAGACCGGCTTTTTCCCGAATCCCTTTTCAATAGCCCGCGCCAGGGGCTGCATGGCCGGATTGTCGGTCCGGGCCAGCCAGGGCATGCCGCGGCCGGAAATTTCCGCAACCTTCATTCGAACGGTCTTGGGGCAGATCCGCTTGAGGTGTTGGCCGAAGAGGCGGGCGATCTTGGGGGGATCCTGGTTGGGGACCAGGCGCATGCTGACCTTGGCCATGGCCCGGGCCGGCAGGACCGTCTTGGCCCCCTCACCGATGAATCCGCTGGAGAGGCCGTTGATCTCCAAGGTGGGGCGGGCCCAGAGGCGCTCCAGCGTGGTGAAGCCCTTCTCGCCAAAGAGCGCCGGCGCACCGATGTCCTTCTGGAACTTCTTCTCGCGGAAGGGCAGTCGCGCCAGAGCGCGGCGTTCCTCGGCCGTCAGCTTGCGGACGTCGTCGTAAAACCCGGGGATGGTGATGCGCCCATTGCGATCCTTGAGCGAGGCCAGCATTTGGGCCAGGGCGAAGGCCGGGTTGATGACGGAACCGCCGAAGCCTCCGGAATGGAGGTCGCTGTTGGTCCCCTCCACGTCGATCTGGAAGTAGATCAGTCCGCGGAGGCCGTGGGTGATGCCGGGGACTCCCTTGGCGATCATGGCCGTGTCGGAGATGACCACCACGTCGGCCTTGAGGAGGCCCAGGCGCTTCAGGATGAACGGATCCAGGTTGGGGCTGCCGATCTCCTCCTCGCCCTCGATCAGCAGCCTCACGTTCATGGGGAGGCGGCCGGAGGTCTTCAGGTGGGCCTCCAGCGCCTTCAGGTGCATGAAGACCTGCCCCTTGTCGTCCACGGATCCGCGCCCGTACAGTTCGCCGTTGCGGACGGTCGGATCGAAGGGGCCGGTGATCCATAGCTCCAACGGCTCAGGCGGCTGCACGTCGTAATGGCCGTAGATGAGGGCGGTTGGTTTTCCCGGGGCGTGCAGCCAGTCGGCATACACGACGGGGTGGCCGCCGGTCGGCAGGATCTGGACGTGCTCCAGCCCGGTCCGCTGCATCTCCGCGGCGACCCACTCGGCGGCCTTCTGGACGTCGCCTGTGTGCTCGGACTTGGTGCTGACGCTGGGGATGCGGACGAATGCCTTCAACTCCTCGACGAACGCCTCGCGCCGCTCCTGGATGTAACCGATCGCGGGGTGCATACGTTCCTCCGGCCAAGGGGGGTGAACGGGATGACGGGGCAGAACTCTACCGCAATCCCCTTCGCCGGTCAAAGCCTAATGAGTGGCCGCCCTGCCCAGACCGGGCCCTGGGAGCCACGAAACGGCGCTTGGTCAGGTTTGTTGGGGTTGCCGCCTGGGTGCGCATTTCTCCGTTGCGCTCCGCGGCCTCCGGGTGGTATACAGCGGGCCCCTGGCGCCATCGCCTGCCAGGGCCGCAAAAGCGCTCGGTGGGCTGGGTCGGGCCTCCCCGAGAGGAGACGAACATGGTTGGTGGATTGGTGGACTGCCCCTGGTGTCAGGGGCTCAAAGTGATGGGCTGCCCCACCTGTGGCGGCTCGGGAAGCCTCCCGGCGCAACCCGGGGTGGGCGGCGCCCATACGCCGTGTCCCGGCTGCCAGGGCAAGGGGGTCTGTCAGTGCACGGCATGCAAGGGAACCGGGGTGAAGCAGGTCGTGCCGTTCTAGGGCTCGGGCGCCTGCAGCACACGACTCTGCGGTGAATCGGGGGGCGGGGGGCCATGCCTGTTCTGGCGTTCATCTTTCTGGAGTGTACGGTCGGCAAGGCCAAAGAGGTGGCCAAGAAGGTGGCCAAGATCGGCGGCGTCAGGATCTCCCATGCGGTGACGGGGGCCTACGACGTGATCACCCTGATCGAGGCGCCGGACGTCAATGCCCTCGGGACCGCTGTCGTGTCGAAAATCCAAGCGGTTCCCGGGGTCCTGCGCACCTCTACGAATGTCGTGGTGGAGTGAACTCCCCATTCAATTTCGGATTTTGGATTTCGAATTTCGGATTTCACAGACCAGTCCGCGCCAAATCCGACATCCGAAATAGTTCGGCCTAACGCGTCGTAACGATTCCCCCTGCCCGGATCACGTCGAGCCCGCGGCGCTCCAGTTCGTCCAGGTACACGTTGATGCCGATGGAGTCACTGGCCATGTGGCCGGTGATGACCAGGTTCCCTGCCAGCTTCTGCTCGCGGGCCTCCTTCAGGTCGGCCTCCGGAAAGTGCATCATCAGGACGGTGCCCACTCCGGCCTCGAAATAGGCCCGCAGCACATCCACGCCACCGTTGGTGTAGCCGGCCATCGCCACCGCCACTCGCCCCGCGAGGCGATCCGGGGCCCCCAGGCGAACCTTGGGCTCGGTCGCCGCGACCGTCTGCTCCGGGATTTCCTGGAGGACGGCAATGACGTCGGCCACCGTCGCCCGGCTCTCGGGATCCTGGAAACGGGTCATCTGCTCGGAGATGATGCGGCGGCTAATGATATCGCAGGGCAGGTGGACGTTGAGGAAGGCGAGGTTCAGGAGCTTTGCGGCCTGCAGGACGCGGCCGTAATTCCTGGGGTGGGTATTCAGCTCCACGGACTGCATGCGCCGCTGGATGGCGGCCTCGGCCTTGGCGACGGGAACGCCACACTCGACCATCTGGTCGATCTGCCGGGAGATCAGCGTCCAGCCATGGAGCGAGGCCGTCCATTCAGGGTGATGGGTGATGACGGCATCGCAGCGGAGCACCCGTGCCAGCAAGAGGTCGTCCACCCCGCAGTCAATGGTCGCCAGGACCCGGTGGATCTTGTCCCCCGGGAGGTGCACGCCGGAGTCGGGGGGAATCTCCGTGAGCCCCGAGAGGTTCAGGGCGATCTTCATGATCTGTTCGGTCGTCATCGAGGTTCCTGCGGGCGTCGTCATGGCGCCTCCCTCCACCGTCCAATGAGTCCGAATTCTCCTTCCCGTCTAGCACGCACCGGCCTGCCGGTCAAGCGCCATCGGCTTTCCCCTTGACGAGTTTGGCGGTTTCGTTCTACATAAGGCACCTTCCCCGAGATGCACGTGAGCGCGCCGGGAGGGGGACTGACAAGATGATCGCTGGGTTTCGGCTCCCCGGACCCCACAGCCAGACCCGCTCACACCTCGCCCCTCGCGCGTCAGGCCTGACATGACCCGCTACCTGGTTCGTCGCCTGTGGCAATCCCTGCTGGTCCTCTTCGGGATCTCCCTCATCGTCTTCATCATCCTGCATCTGACCGGGGACCCGGCCGTCCTGCTGATGCCGCCGGACGCCACCAAGGAGGATATCGACAACTTCCGGAAGATCATGGGATTCAACGACCCGCTCTTCATCCGCTGGCCTCCCTGGAATTCCCTGAACCCGCCGTGGCGCTTTTTCGCGGAAACGCAATACGGACGCTTCCTCGCAGGGGCGATCGTCGGGAACAAGTGCTTGGGCTGAGGGCCAATTACTGATGGCTTCTTCGTGCTGGATCGGAGGCGGTCGTCATGTATGTGGTCTGCGTAACCGTTCGCGTCGTCCCCGAGTATGCGCAGTTCTTCATCCGGGCGACACTCGAGAATGCCCGAGAAAGCCGCAAGGAACCAGGAAACGCACGCTTCGACGTGTTGCAGTCCGAGGCGGATCCTGCCCAGTTCTTCTTATACGAGGTGTACCGGGAGAAAGAAGACTTCGCCCGCCACCAGCAGACGGCCCACTACCTGAAGTGGAAGGACACCGTGGCCCCCTGGATGGCCGTCCCCCGGCTGGGCGTCCGCCACATGAGCCTGTTCCCGGACACGGATGGTTGGGGCTAAGAACCGTTCGGCAGCACGGCCGTTCGGCACTTCGGCTGTTCGTCGATGAACGACCGAACCACCGGACCGTCGAACAGCCGAACGCTTCTCGTCAGGTGGCCATTCAGCTGCCGAACATTGGGTGAGTGAGCAATGCACCTCCCACCGAAGGTGACAATTTGTGAGGTGGGGCCGCGGGATGGGCTCCAGAACGAGGCGAGGAACGTCCCGACGCCCGACAAGATCCGGCTGATCGAGGCGCTCGCCGAGGCCGGGATTCAGCGGATGGAGGCGACCTCCTTCGTGGCGCCCAAGTGGATCCCCAACCTGGCCGATGCGGGCGAGGTCCTGGGGGGGATTCGACGTCGGCCCGGCGTGACCTACGCCGCGCTGGTTCCGAATCTCAAGGGACTGGAGCGGGCACTGGCAGCCAGAGTGGACGAAGCGGTGATCTTCCTGTCGGCCAGCGAGAGCCACAGCCGGAAGAACATCAACAAGGGTATCGCCGAGGCGCTGGAGACATACCGGGAGGTGGCGGGGGCCGTGGATCAGGCTGGCTTGCGACTGAAGGCGGCGATCTCTACCAGCTTCGGGTGCCCGTATGAAGGCGATGTGGATCCCTTGGCAGTCGTGGGCATCGCGATGGCGCTGGTGGAGATGGGTGTGGACGAGGTCGGGGTGGCGGATACCACGGGTATGGCGAATCCCAGGCAGGTGTTCGACCTGGTTTCACACCTGGCCAAGCATGTACCAATCGAAATGATCAGCCTCCACTTCCATGACACGCGGGGAACAGCGCTGGCCAATGTCCTGGCTGGCCTCCAGGCGGGGGTGACGATCTTCGACGGCTCGGTGGGCGGCCTGGGCGGCTGCCCCTATGCCGCGGGCGCCACCGGGAACGTCGCCACCGAGGACCTGATCCACATGCTGCACGAGATGGGAATCGAAACAGGCGTGAATCTAGAGAAGCTCATCGCGTGCGCGCGCCTCGCCCAGGACATCGTCGGCCGCCCACTGGAAGGCCACGTCGCCAAATCCGGCCCGGTGAATCACGGTGGCGGCGGGTCAGGTTGTGGCTAAGGGTCACGGAGGTGCGAGCAGGTCGCCTGAGGCGGATGGGATAGACGGTCAGAGCCGGTCCAGGATCCGGCGGGCCGCGGGGCCGATGTCGCCGAGGTGCTCGACCATGTGGACGTCGACCACGGGTGGGTCCTTAGGAGGGGTCAAAGCCCAGGGCGAAAAGCAATGCCTCGCGGACGTCTGAAAGGACCTCTCGCGAAACAGTGCCGACGAAAGACCGAAGGCCAGCCCTGGGAACGGTAGCAAGGTTGTCCAAGTTGATTGCGGAGGTAGTCTTCAGGCCAGATTCCGGTCCGATGACTACCTCCGAGGGAATGCCGCGAATTGTAGTAGTTATCGGGGCGACCGTTACGGTGTGAAGGTGACCGATGACTTCCTGTCGGGTGAGCACCAGAACAGGCCGGCGACGATCCGGTTTAGGAAAACTGAACTGCCAAATCTCCCCACGGTTCACTTCGGCCATCGCTGGGCCCTCAGGATAGGTTCAAACTCATTGGGCGTGACTGGATGGCGCTTGTACCCCTCGCGGTGCCGGCGCACTTTCTCCTCGAGCGCCCGGCGCTTCAACCAAAGTTCCAGGGCCTCCCGAATGACCTCGGAGCGACGCCGACGTTCCGATTTCATCGCAACGTCAACAGCTTTCAAAAGAGGTTCATCAATACGAATCGATATAGTTTTTGCCATGCCTATGTATTATAGATTGTATTACGATTTGTCAAGACAATTTCCTGCTCACTACAAACGGGTCCTTTCCCCCAAGTCATGTATACCTCTCGGCTGCGTGCTGTTGCCGTGCAATGGAGCGAAGTGCTGAACTATGGCAGGGTGTCTTGGATCCGGCGGGCGGCGGGGCCGATGTCGCCGAGGTGCTCGACCACCTGGACACCGGCATCGCGCAGGGCTGCGATCTTGGCCTCGGCCGTGCCGATGCCCCGGGAGATGATGGCGCCGGCGTGACCGAAGCGCATCCCGGGCCGGGCATACCGCCCCGAGACATAGGCCACGACGGGCTTGGTGAAGCCTCCGGCCTGGATGAGGGCAGCCGCGTCCTCCTCGTTGGTCGTCCCGATCTCGCCAAAGAGTGCGATCATCCGGGTCTCCGGATCTCGCTCGAACAACGGTAGGAGTTCGCTCCAGCTTGCCCCCACGAAGGCATCGCCGCCCACGCCAATCGCCGTGGACTGGCCGACGCCGGCCTTGGTGAGGTAGTAGCAGAGAGTCGTCGTCTGTCCCCCGCTCCGGGAGAGCACGCCGCAGGGCCCTGGACGGAATGCCGTCCGCATCAGTTCCATTCGTCCCCCGATCACCCCGATGATGGCCTTGCCCGGACTCACCACGCCGATGGAGTTGGGCCCGATGACCACCGCCTGGCATTCCCGCGCCCGCTGGATGATCTCCAGCATGTCCTGCTGGGGGACGCGCTCGGGCACGAGCAGGACGAACCGGAGGCCCGCATCCAGCGCCTCGAAGGCCGCGCTCTTGGCAAAGCGGGGCGGGACGAAGACCACCGAGGTCGAGAGATTCGGGTGCTTTTCCCGAGCTTCCTCCACCGTGTCGTAGACCGGGACACCCGCCACTTCCATCCCGCCGCGCCCGGGCGTCACCCCGGCGACGATCCGGGTGCCGTAGCCCCGCATCATCTGGATGCGGAACTGGCCCTCCTTGCCGGTCGCGCCTTGCACGACCACTTCTGTTTTTTCATCCAAGAGAATTGCCATGATTCATTGAGCCGTCAGCGGTCAGCCGTCAGCTATCAGCTTCCGAACCCGCGGGAACCTCGAACGTGGATGGTGAAGCCCGATTCCTCAGCCCAATCGTGGACAAGCTGAGCGCTGACCGCTGAAGGCTGACAGCTATTGTTTGGCCTCGATCTTGGCCAGGAAGCGGTCGCGGGCCACGATCACCCGGTGGTGGCGGCACTCGCCGATCTTCTCCCGGGTATCGTGGGCGACGGCGGTGAAGGTGAGCTTGCGGCCCTCGATGGCTATTAGCTCAGCCTCGGCCCGAACCTCCAGGCCGACGGGAGTGGCGGCGAGATGGGAGACGTCGAGCCAGGTGCCCACGGTGGTCTCGCCTGGGCCAAGATGCCTGGCGATGGCATTCACGGCGGCAGTTTCCAGCAGGGCCACCAGGCTGGGCGTCCCGAAGACGGGGACATCGCCGCTGCCCCAGGCCTCGGCCGTCTTCTCAGGGGTCACTCGCATGCTTGCGCTGCCACGCAGCCCGATCTCTAATCCCATTCCATTCACTCCATTCAGTGGAAGCTGTCAGCCATCAGCAGTCAGCACGCTGAGAGCTGATGGCTGAAGGCTGACAGCTATTTCCGATAAACAGGGGCCCGCCCTGCCGCCTCCTCGCTTGCAACGAAGACCTCCAGGCCGGGAAGCGGGACGTGGAAACGAACAACATTCTTCCCGCGGATCTCGCAATCCAAGAGACACCCCAGGCACTCCGTGCAGACGCCGCGTTTCACCTCGGTCAGGGTCGGCTTGAGGCGAGGCCGTCCGTCCTCCCCGATGACCAGCACGGGCCCGGGACTCTGCTCCGCGCATACTGTGGCGCAGGCCTTGGACTCGCAAGTGGGGCAGGCCGTGGTATCAATAGTCAAGGTGCCACCCGAGAGGACCTCGAACGCCAGGGTCATCCGAGCCCCCCGGTTGTCTCACGCCACTCCTGGTGCAGGTCGCGGAAGGCCAGGGCGGCTTCCCGTTCGTCCACGTCGCGACCCAAGAGCCTCACCCAGGGCGATGCCGCAATTCCGTGGTCGCCAAAGACCTGGATCGCCTCCTGGTCAAAAGCGCCGCGGAAGGCAAAGAGCATGGGGATGCTCGGCTTTCCGCCAGTGCCGGGGAATAGCTCCTTGAGGGCGGCGACGATCCCACGCGCCGTGTTGTCCAATTGCTGGCTGCTGATGCACGAGACAAAGAGGTAGCCCTGGATGTGCGGCTGAGACAGGATCACCTTGGTGATCCGGTACATCTTGGATGCCGACGGATTGCCTGACGTATCCGCGAAGTTCACAGGGTAGTACCCCAGGGGGACCAACTCGTCCATGGCCGTGAGACTGGCCCCCGTTCCGACGCAGTCGAAGGCCACCGGGATCTTGCCCAGCTCCCGTGCGAGAGAGCCATCGGGGTCGAGCTGAACAAAATGGGCGGTTCCCCGATGATCACCCTGGTCAATGGTGCCGGCAATCACCTCCAGGGATGTTGGGGCCCGTCCGGTCTCCTCCGTCAGGGTGAGGCCGAGTTCCGGCTGACGCCAGATCGCGTCGTCGTCAATGTCCACGCGGGCATCGGCGGCCACGGGACCCTCGGGCGTCAAGGCCAAGGGGTTGATCTCCACGAGCTTGCAGTCGTACGTCCGGTACGTGCGGTACAGGTTGCAGAGGACCGGGGCCAGGGCCAGCGTGTCGGTGCTGGTGGCACCCGGGGTGCGGCGGATGATGTTGCGGGCGACGTGGTCGGGCAGACCCTCGCGGATGTTCACGGGGGCCTGGAAGACGCGGGCGGGGTCCTGGGTCGCCGTTTCCTCGATCTCCACGCCGCCGTGAAGAGAGAGGAGGACAACGGGCTGCCGGCGCGAGGGGTCGGCCGTTACCGCCAGATAGGCCTCGCGCTGGATCGCCAGGCGCTGCTCGACGAGGACGGCCTCGACGGGGATGCCGTGGAAGGCCTCGCCCAGCAGGGCGCAGGTTGCCATGCGCACCTCTTCCGTGGTGGCGGCGAAGCGGATGCCCCCCGCCTTGCCTCGTCCCCCCGCAAGGACCTGGGCCTTGATGGCGACGGGGAATCCGATTTCTTGGGCGATCCTGGCCGCCTCGACCTGGCTGTGGGCCACGCCGCCCTTGGGGACAGGGATCCCCATGCGGCGAAGCAGTTCCTTGCCTTGGTGCTCATAGAGCCTGGCCATGGGGTCGGTCCGCCTTCACCCGTCCCGTGCGAGCGTGGCGCGGGCGGGAGCGCGAGCCGGGTGAAGATTTCGATGGTGAGCGGTGGTCATTGAGCGGTCCAGCCCCCGTCCACCATCAGGATGTGGCCGGTGACGAGATCCGAGGCCGGCGAGGCCAGGTAGATGGCGGCCCCCACGACATCTTCCGCCTCGCCCGCCCGTCCCATGGGAATCTTGGCGACCATCTGCCGGAAGGCCTGGGGGTCATCCTGGATGAACCGGCTCATGTCGGTTCGGATCAGCGTGGGACCGATGGCGTTGACCTGGACATTGGAGGGGGCCCACTCGAGGGCGAGGGCCTTCGTGAGCAGGGTGACCCCGCCCTTGGTCATGCTGTACACCGAGCGGGGCGCGCCCCCGACGATGCCGAGGGTGGAACCGATGTTGATGATCTTTCCCGCCCGTCGGGCCAGCATGGTTCGGCCCACCGCCTGGGCGCAGAAGAAGAGACCCTGCAGATTCACCGCCACGTGTTCGTGAAAATTCTCCTCCGTCACCTCGAGGGCAGGCATCGGCCGGTTGATCCCCGCGTTGTTGATCAGGATGTCGATCTGGCCGAAGGCCCGGAGGGCGATGCCCACACCCGCCTCGATGGATTCCACCGAGCGGACGTCCACGACAACGACTTCGGCCTTGCGACCGAGGGCGCGGACCTGGCGGGCGACCGCCTGGAGATCGGGAAGGGTCCGGCTGCACAGGCAGAGATCCGCCCCGCTCTCCGCCAGCCCCAGGGCGATGGCGCGGCCGATCCCCCGGCTGGCACCGGTCACAAAGGCCACCTTTCCCGTCAGGTCAAATCCCCGATAGGCCACGACCCGGATCTCCCGTCACCGTCCCTGAAACTTCGGCGGGCGTCTCGCCAGAAAGGCGTCCAGGCCCTCCTTGAAGTCGCGGCTGCTGAAGGCCTTGACGAACTGCTGCTGGATTGCCCGCGGGGGCCGGCGGTGCCCCTCGATGGCGATCCAGTTGACCGCTTGCTTCGCCGAGCGGATCGTAAGGGGGGCGTTCACGGCGAGTTGGCGGACGAGGGCCAGGGTGAACCCTTCCAGCTCCGCATCCGGGACCACGTGGTTGACCAGGCCCACCTGCAGCGCACGGCGGGCATCGACGGGTTGACCGCTGAAGAGGATCTCCTTGGCCACGGCGGGACCCACCAGGCTGACGAGGCGGGCGGCCGCGCCCGGATTCACGGCCGCACCCAGCTTGGCCGCGGGGATTCCAAGCTGTGCCGACTCCCCGGCGATGCGCAGGTCGCAGGCGGCTGCAATGTGACATCCCCCTCCCATGGCATAGCCCTGGATCATGGCCACCACAGGGAGCGGGCACCGTACCAGACTGTCCAGCGCCCGGACGACCAGCCTCTCGAAGGCGTGGGCGGCCTTCGGATCGGTGAAGCCCGGCAACTCGCTGATGTCGGCGCCCGAGGCGAAGGCCTTGCCCCCGGCGCCGCTCACGACCAGGCTGCGGACTCCCGGCTGGCGCTGGAGGCGCCGGACGAGCTTGGGCAGTTCCTCCCACATCCGGGTGGTGATGGCGTTCCGCACGTGGGGCCGGTTGAAGATGATGCGGGCGTAACTCTCACTTTCCTCGATCAGGATCTCGGGTGTGTCTTCTGCCATGATGATTCCTCGCGCGGGGAAAAAAACCGGGAGGACTTCTTCCACCCTGCTAGGTCTTGCCGGCCAGCACCGCCTCGGCGACGAGGTCCCCCATGCGGCGCGTCCCGACGGTCTGGGTTTCCGGCTGCTGGATGTCCGCGGTCCGGTATCCCATGTCGAGGACGTGGGTCACCGCGGCTTCGATGGCGGTGGCGGCCTCGCCGGCCTTCAGGGAGTATTCCAGCAGCATCGCGGCCGACAGGATGGCGGCGATGGGGTTGGCCTCGTCCCGCCCGGCGATGTCCGGAGCGCTGCCGTGGATGGGCTCGTACAGGCCGACGCCCCGGCCCAGGCTGGCCGAGGGCAAGAGGCCGATGGAGCCGGTGAGCATCGCGGCCTCGTCGCTCAGGATGTCCCCGAAGGTGTTCTCGGCCACAATGACGTCGAAGCTCTTGGGCCGCCGCACCAGTTGCATGGCGGCGTTGTCCACGTACATGTGATCCAGGGAGACCTCGGGAAAGGCCGCGCCGACCGTGGTCACCACCCGCCGCCAGAGTTCGGAGCTGGCCAGCACGTTGGCCTTGTCCACGGAGGTGAGGTGCCGGCGCCGTCTCCGGGCCGCCTCGAAGGCGACCCTGGCGATGCGCTCGATCTCTGGCGTCGTGTAGATCAGCGTGTCCACCCCGCGCTCCCCCTCCGGCACCTGCTCGATCCCCTTGGGCTCGCCGAAGTAGAGGCCCCCGGTCAGCTCCCGAACCACCAGGAGGTCCACGCCCTCGATCACCTCCCGCTTGAGGGTCGAGCCCTCCACCAGCGCCGCAAAGGCTTTCGCCGGCCGCAGGTTCGCAAAGAGATCGAACGCCTTGCGCAAGGCGAGGATGCTCTGCTCCGGCCGGAGCTTGCGCGGGAGCCCATCCCACCGGGGACCGCCCACGGCACCGAACAGGATGGCGTCGGCGCCGCGGCAGACGGCCAGCGTCTGATCCGGGAGGGGCGTGCCCGCGCCCTCGTAGGCCGTGCCCCCGATGGGTGCTTCCTGAAATGCCAGGGCGAGGTGGAAGCGCGTGGCGGCGGCGCGCAGGACCTTCACTGCCTCCCGCGTTACCTCGGGACCGATACCGTCGCCGGGCAGCACAGCGATGGTGGCCATGGGAACCCTTTCCAATGAAGCGCTCATGGCCGCCCGCGGAGTCCCTGCGGCTGGGAATGCGGAAGGCCCTGGGACGGTCCCCGAGGTGTCGGTTGGCACACCGGACCCGATCCGAGGGACGGGGAGGCTTCCTGGCGCTCCGGAACGGGGGACCGCTTCCTTACTAACACGTGCGGAGAAACAGGGTCAAGGGCAATTCCCCATAGGCCTATTCACGTGACGCAAGC
>CAZNWB010000074.1:0-16676 GCA_964576535.1 uncultured bacterium
GCGTCTTCGTGGATGCTGCCGTGCCCATCGATCGCCAGACCTCCTTCGAAGGCGCCCATGCGGTGGTGGAGGAGATCGAGGAGCGTATCCGGGAGGTGGTACCGGAAGCCAGCGTCGTCATCCACGCGGAACCCCAGCGGAACACGGATGAAAACCTGGCAGACGCCATCCGGCTCATCGCAACCCGCCATGCGGTCGGCGCCCATGACATCTTCATCTTCACGGCCGACGGAAAGCGGTGCGTGGATCTCCACCTCGAAGTTCCCGGAGAGCTCAGCCTTCAAGCGGCGCACGACCTCACCGAGCGGATCGAGGCTGACCTGCGCCGGGAGGTTCCGGCGCTCGGGCCAGTGCACATCCACGTAGATCCCCTTCGGGCGGCCAGGCATACGGGCCTGCGGGTGGGCGGTGATGTCGGCCGGGTGGCCGAGCGGCTGCGCGCCCTGGCGCTGACGATCCCGGGGATTCGAGACTGCAGCAATATGTCGATCCGTCAGGCTCCGGGGGGACTGTGGATCGTTTGCCATTGCTCCATGGATGGCAGCCTGTCGGTGGTGGAGGCCCACGAGCTGGGGCTAGAGCTGGGGCGGCGGGCGCGGCGCCAGATCCCGGGCATCGAGCGGGTCACCGTGCACGCCGAGCCCGCCGCATCACCGGGATGAAGTCTGGCGGGGTGGTCTTTGAGAATTGGAACAACCGAACCACCGAACCCCCGAACCACCGAACGCTCTCGATGTGGGTATCCCATGCCTGAACTCCCGGAAGTCGAAGTCATCCGACGCGATCTTCTTCCGCATGTCCAGGGGCGCCGGATTCAGAGTGCAAAAATCACCGAGCCACGGCTGACCCGCCGGCGTGGGACGCCCCACGGGGTTGAATCGGCCCTGTTCGGCCGGAGAGTGAGGGCCCTGCGCCGCCGCGGCAAGTTCTTTATCTTCGACCTCGGCCAGGACAGCCTGGTCGTCCGGCTCGGAATGACGGGCCAGCTCCTCTGGTCCGAGAACGACGCGGGATTCCGACCGGACCAGTACACCCACGCCCACCTGGTCTTGAGCGGGGGCGGGACCCTCTACTATCGCGATATCCGGAAGTTCGGCGAGATGTTCATTCTCCCCACGGAATCTGTGGAGCGGGTGCTGGGAGTCGGCGTGGAGCCACTGGAGGCCGAATTCACGCTCGAGACGCTGCGGGACCTCTGCCAAGCCTCGACGAAGATTAAAGGAGTGCTCTTGAATCAGAGGAAGATCGCAGGCATCGGGAACATCTATGCGGACGAAGCTCTCTTCCGGGCGCGGGTCCGGCCCACGAGGCGCGCGGCCTCGCTTCGGCTCGATGAGATCCGAACCCTACGGCGGGCGATCCGCCAGGTTCTTGAAGCCGGGATCCGCCACCGGGGAAGCTCCATTTCGAACTACCGCGACGCCCGCGGGCAGCCCGGCCGCTTCGTGGCCCTTCATCGCGTCTACCACCGGCACGGGGAACCCTGCTTCCGCTGTGGGACAAGCATCCGGAGGATTGTCCTGGGACAGCGCAGCACCCATTTCTGCCCGACCTGCCAGCGGTGAGGCCCGAATCTACAACCGCCAAGAACACCCAGCGCTAGCGCTGGGTACCCGGAGCGCCAAGGCTTCGGTTTTTAACGCCCCAACGTCCCTGCAATGAACCCTGACATCGAGACCTTACCGGAATGGGAGCGGGCTGCGAAGGTGGTGCTCGCGAGGCCCGGAGTCGTGGTGCTGCTGGGTGCCTCGGACTCCGGCAAGACGACGCTGGCTCGCATCCTCACGGAGAGGTGGAGGGCTGCCGGACGAACGGTCGGGCTGGTGGACGGCGACATCGGCCAGTCCTCACTCGGCCCCCCCACAACCGTCGGCCTAGCCATCCTCTCACCCGATCTCCCCATCACCCCCTCTCCCCGTCCCCAGGTCCTGCATTTCGTCGGTTCCACCTCGCCCCCTGGTCATTTCCTTCCCCTTATTCTTGGGACCCAGGATCTGGTCCGAAGAGCGATCGCCCAGGGTGCTGAGATCGTGTTGGTGGATACAACGGGCTTGATTCTGGGATCGGTGGCGGCGTCCCTGAAATGGCACAAGCTCATAGCCTTGCAGCCACGGTACGTGCTCGCTCTCCAGCGGGTTGAAGAACTGGAGCCCATCTTGCGCCTGGTGGAGGGCCAGGCGGCCCTGGAGATCCACCGCCTTCCCGTCTCCCCGCGAGTTGCTCGTCGAAGCCATGCCGCCCGACGCGCCTTTCGGGAGGAAAGATTCCGCGAGTATTTCGTATCGGCCAGCCGCCACGACTTCGAGTGGAAAAAGCTGCGGTTCACGCGCCTGTGGCTCAATACCGGCCGCCGCCTGGGGCGGGAGGAACTGGCTCTCTTAGGTGTTTCCCTCCGGACGATGCCCTTGTATGCCGAGGCATTGGGGGAGGAAGGTTTGGTCTTTGTTCGCGGCCCCTTCAGCCGAGCAGCCCTCTCCCAGGTCCGGAATGCCCTCCAGGTCTCGGATGTCATGGTCATGGACGTGGAGCAGCTACACGGAACCCTTCTTGGGTTGCATAGCCGAGATGGCGAGTTCCTGGCCCTGGGCATCCTTCAGGATTTCGATCCTGAGCAAGAGCGGTTCCGTGTCCTGACCCCCATTCAGGATGCCACCCCTGTCACAACCGTGGCCTTCGGCTCCCTCCGCCTGGACGGAAGCGGCAAGGAACTCGGCGAGCCCCCCCGGCGCTGAATCCCGAGAGTCTCAAAAAGATACAACTGGTGCAACGATCCCCACGTGAGGCTCTGAATGGAAAACGGCATAATCGATATTCTGAATGGAGCGGTAGGGTTAGGATTGATCCTCTTCCGAAGGGAGTTTGCCCGCTGGGTCCTAAGGAGTCAAAACAGATTCTGGGGATTCCGGTTTGGAGACGCCGAGCTCAGGGTGACTGAGCTGGTTACAGGGATAGTTGGCTTGGGCTTTCTCGTGGTTGGTGCTTTCAAGTTACTTCGCGTGATCATGTTCAATTAGTCGGAGGGGACGTCGGAAGGGACGTAGCAGACTTATTAGACTTATTCCTGCTGCGGAGGATTTCACTTTCAAGAAAAACCATGCAGGTTGGTTCTCTGCGCCCTGGGGCTTGGTGACTCGATGGAATACCTGCAACCTGCGGGAGAGTTGCCTATCGGCGCGGCCGACGGCTCCAGCGGTCAAGGAACGCGGCCGGGTCGAGGACGGATATCCCCTGGCGGGCTCGGGCAGGGTAGTGGCGTGTGTTGCCCGTGATGAGGACATCAGCACGGGTGGCCAGAGCCACCTCTAAAAATGGGGCGTCGTCTGGGTCAGGAAGAGAGGCCTTCAGGGGGAGGGCGACCACCGGTACACCATCAGCCTCAATCTGGTCGAGGAAAGCAAGAATCTGGTCGGAAGAGAAGGGAAATTTGGGGCGGGCCAGGACTTCTCGGTATTCCGCAAGAATCCGCTCATCGTATGCTACACGGAGCGCTCCTGTGGCCACCAAGCGCAGGACCGTCGCCGGAATGCTATGGGGCCGGAGGAGGCCCGATACAAAGACGTTGGTGTCGAGGACGATGATCACCGGGCCCGGCTCCGCCGGGCGGCCTTGATCTCAGTCTTAATTTCGGCATCCGACATCCGATCTTTGCCAGCCGCCAGGGACGCTCGCTGCATACTCTCCATAGCCATCAAGGCTCGGGCACGGCGGACCGCCGCGACGGTCTTCTCGAAGTCTTCCTCGTCAACCCGGGTAAGGAGAGCGATCGGCCTGCCGTTGGAAGTGATGATCATCTCCTTTTCGCGGTCAAGACGCTCCCAGATCTGGCCAGGCTTGAGGCGGAGGTCACGGACCGTAACAAACTTCATAGATCCTCCCGACCGGTAAATCGCCAATGTCTTGTTTACCAATTCTCTTACAAAACGTCTACAATATCGCACCCGAAAAGTCAACACCGCGTTCCCCACAGAGCGCCAACGCGAATGACACCGGAATCCGCGGCTCCCGCCTGTAACCTCTAACCCCTCATCGATGCCCCGCGTCCAACAGGGGTGCCAGCATCGTGAAGTCCGGTCCAACCTGCCTTCCTCCGGGTCTCTTCAACCCGTGGCACCATCCTGGGGATTTCCTGGTGGTTGTGAGAGGGAGAGACCGGTGTTAATATCTCGCTGAGGATTGGGAGATGTCCTGGCCGGCGTATCTTGAGCTGCACCGAACAGGGAAACTCGTAAGGCAGGCGGAAGGTGCCGAGCGGCTGCTGAAGGCCTGCCGGGTCTGTCCCCGGGAATGCCTGGCGCAGCGGCTCCAGGGAGAGACCGGGGTTTGCGGTGTCGCCGACAAGGCCATGGTCGCGAGTTACGGACCGCATTTCGGCGAGGAAGCGCCCCTGGTCGGCTTCGGCGGCTCCGGGACGATCTTCCTGGCGCACTGCAACCTGTGCTGTGTCTTCTGCCAGAACTTCGACATCAGCCAGTCGGATGAGGGCCGGATCGTCTCGGCCAGGGAGCTGGCCCAGATGATGCTGGACCTCCAGCGGACGGGCTGCCACAACATCAACTTTGTCACGCCCACCCATCAGGTCCCCCAGATCCTCCGAGCCCTGCCCATCGCCATCGAGGGCGGCCTGCAGGTCCCTCTGGTCTATAACTGTGGCGGTTACGAGTCCCAGGAAACCCTCCGCCTCCTGGACGGTGTCTTCGACATTTACATGCCGGATTTCAAGTATGGTGACGCGAATGTCGCCAAGCGGTATTCCAAGGTGGAGAATTATCCCGCGATCGCGAAGGCCGCCTTCCGCGAGATGCACCGCCAAGTGGGCGATTTGGTTATGGACGGGCGCGGTATCGCTCGCCGAGGGTTGCTGGTGCGTCACTTGATTCTGCCCAATAACCTCGCAGGGACGGCCGGGGTTGTCCAGTTTCTAGCTGAACTGTCGAAAGACACATACGTGAACATCATGACCCAGTATCGGCCGTGTTACCGAGCGCATGAGTATCCTGCTCTAGCGGGACGACCCACCCGTGCGGAGTTCGAGGAGGCATTTCGCCTGGCCCGCGAGGCGGGCCTGCACCGCCTGGACGGGAATTGCTGACCAATTAACCGCCAAGCCTGATGACCGGCAATCAGGCAATCCGGCAATTCGGCCATCAGGGGTTCCGAGTTGCCTGGTTGCCCAGTTGCCAGATTGCCCTGGCCGCCTTGGCGCACCAACGGCGGGGCCGTTGGTACCGGCGATTCATCCAAGATGAAAAACGTCGAGATCGCGGATCTGTTCAACGAGATCGCCGATTTCCTGGAGGTCAAGGACGAAAACCCTTTCAGGATCCGAGCCTACCGCCGGGTAGCGCAGGCCCTGGAAGGCCTGTCTGAGGACATCGCGGCGATCGCGGAGCGAAATGCGCTCCAGGATGTGCCAGGAATCGGAAAAGACCTGGCGGGAAAGATCCAAGAGTATCTCACGGCCGGCAAGATCGAGTACCTGGAGGGTCTGCGGAAGGAGATCCCGGCCGGGGTGATCGACCTAATGGGCATCCATGGGGTCGGACCCAAAACGGCCAAGCTGCTGTACGAGCAGGTCGGCGTGGATTCCGTGGAGAAACTGGAGGAATTGGCCAAGGCCCACACGCTGGCCGGCCTGCCCGGGATCAAGGCCAAGACTGAAGAGAACATCCTCAAGGGCATCGCGGTCTGGCGGAGCGGCCGGGAACGGATGCCGCTGGGGACGGCGCTCGTTCTGGCCGAGGCCATCCTCGGGGAGCTTCGGAAGCTCAGGGAGGTAAATCAGATCTCCCCCGCCGGGAGCCTGCGCCGGATGAAGGAGACGGTGAAGGACATTGATATCCTCATCACGTCCAAGAATCCGGCCCGAATCATGGGTGTCTTCACCGGCCTGCCGAACGTGGCCGAGATCCTGGCCCACGGCGAGACGAAATCCAGCGTCCGCCTGCGCGAGAACATCCAGGTGGATCTGCGGGTGGTTGAGCCCGAGTGCTTCGGCGCGGCCCTGCAGTACTTTACCGGTTCCAAGCAGCACAACATCCGGGTCCGGGAGCTGGCCCAGCGGAAGGGATTGAAGGTCAGCGAGTATGGGGTGTTCAACGACAAAACGGACCGTCGCGTTGCGGGCAAGACCGAGGAAGCGGTGTACGGGGCCATTGGACTGCCGTTCATTCCTCCCGAGCTCCGCGAGGATAGCGGTGAGATCGAGGCGGCCCTGGAGGAACGGCTGCCGACCCTGGTCTCTCTGGAGGACATTCGGGGGGACCTCCAGATGCACACGACCTGGAGTGACGGCGCCCATTCGCTGGCGGACCTCGCCGCGGGGGTCCGGACCAAGGGCTACCAGTACATGGGGGTAACCGATCACTCGAAATCCGCCACCGTCGCGGGCGGGATGAACCAGGAGCAGGTCCTCCAGATGATCGCGGAGGTTCGGGCGCTCAACAAGACGCTGAAGAGCTTCCGCGTCCTGGCCGGCTGCGAGGTGGACATCAAGGGGGACGGCAGCCTGGACTTCCCGGACGAGATCCTCCGGCAGCTCGACCTGGTGCTGGTGTCGGTGCACTCACGCTTCAAGATGAGCCGGGAGGAGATGACGGCGCGGATCGTGCGGGCCGTGCAGCATCCCCTGGTCCACATCCTGGGCCATCCCACGGGTCGCCTCATCGGCGAGCGCGCCGCGTACGAGGTGGACATGGAGGCGGTTCTGAAGGCCGCCCAGGCGGCCGGCACCGCCTTAGAGATCAACGCGTCACCCTCCCGCCTGGACCTGAACGATCTGCATGCCCGGCGGGCCAAGGAGCTTGGGATTCCCATCGCGATCAGCACCGACGCCCACGCGATCGCCCAACTGGATTACATGCGGTTTGGGGTCTCTGTGGCGCGCCGGGCCTGGCTGAGGCCAGAAGATGTTCTGAACACGCTGTCAGCGCGGCAGCTATTCTCCTGGCTGGAGAAAAAGCGAGTCAAGGGGTGAGAGGCCGGACGAATACGTGTGGATACCGACCGGAGGTCGTCCCCGGTCTATGGGTGGAGCACAGCGCCACGGATGCACCGACCTACGTCCTCTTCAACAATCAATTCATGGGAGAGGACGCCCTCCGGTTCCAAAAACTCCTGGCCCAGCCGACACTCCGGCTCGTGCGCCCGGCCCGCCAGCGCCGGGCCTGATCGGGTGTCCCCTCCTGACCCCCTCGCCTTCACCTCACTCCGGGTATCGGGCCCGCTCTGGGTGCAGTCCGGGGAGAGAGAGGATGAGGGCTGCGCCGGGAGGCAGACCGCATCCGGGGGTGGCTGGCCAAAGGGCGCAGCGTGTACCTCTATTTCAACAACGACGCCAGTGCGAAGGCGGTGGCCAGCACCCTCAGCCTGAAGGAGCTGCGCATCTGAACCGGCCTCGGATTCCTGACGCGGGGTTGACGGAAGGCAATCGTCGGCGCTAGTATCCCCCGCCAACTTCGTCC
Source organism: uncultured bacterium (assembly GCA_964576535.1). GTDB lineage: Bacteria > Methylomirabilota > Methylomirabilia > Methylomirabilales > 2-02-FULL-66-22 > 2-02-FULL-66-22. The sequence goes on from CAZNWB010000074.1 coordinate 7,461, forward strand.
GGACGCCCGTCCGATCAGGCACCCGGCGGCACCCCGTGCCGGGCCGAGTGCGCTGCAGGAGAGCAATTCATGGCGGCATTTACCACTCGTCCCGTCATCATGGGGTCGCGCGGGGTCGTGACCTCCGGCCATTACCTGGCCACGGCTGCGGGCTTCCGCATCATGGAGCAGGGAGGGAATGCCATCGATGCGGCAGCGGCGATGTGTTTTTGTCTGAACCTGCTGGAGCCACAAAGCAATGGCATCGGGGGCGAGGTGCCGACGCTGATCTACTCGGCGAAGGAGCGGAAGGCCTTCGCCCTCTGTGGGATGGGTTGGTCGCCCAAGGCCTTCACGCTGGACTGGTGCCGCGACCACGGGATCGATCTCGTCCCGGGCGACGGGTATCTGCCGGCGTGCGTGCCCGCGGTGGTGGATACGTGGGCGCTGGCGCTGGCGCGGTTCGGGACCATGCGTTTCGCGCAGGTGGTCCAGCCAAGCATCGAGCTGGCCGAAAGGGGCTTTCCGGTCTATGACGGCCTGCACGCCAGCCTCAACGCGAACCTGCGTAAGTTCACCGATCTGTATCCGAGCACCGGCGAGATCTACTGCCCGAACGGTCGGGTGCCCGAGGTTGGAGAGATCCTGCGGAACCCGGATCTGGCGGCTGCCCTCAGGCTCATGTGCCGGGCAGAGGCCGACGCGGAGCACCGGGGCCGCGTGGCGGGCATCGAGGCGGCCCGGGACGTCTTCTACCAGGGCGAGATCGCCAAGGGGATCGTCGAATTCATCGCCAGCCACCCCGTCGAGGATGCCAGCGGGGCGGCGCACACCGGCCTGCTGTCCCACGAGGACATGGCAGAGTGGCATGCAGCGGTGGAGGAGCCGGTGGTGCTCCGCTACCGAGATCTTGATGTGCACAAGTGTTCGGTGTGGACCCAGGGTCCCGTGTTCCTGCAGCAGTTGGCGATCCTGGAGGGGTTCGACCTCGCGGCGCTGGGGCACAACTCAGCCGACTACCTCCACGTGTTGATCGAATCGGCCAAGCTGGGCTTTGCGGACCGCGAGGCCTACTACGGGGACCCGCTCTTTGACAGGGTGCCGCTCGATGTCCTGCTCTCCAGGGCCTATGCGGGGAAGCGCCGTGGCCTGATCGGCACCCTGGCCTCTCGGGAGATGCGGCCGGGCGATGTGGGAGGCGGGGTTCCGACGTATGCCACCTTCGACGTGGCGGCGGACAATCGCCGGGCCCTCGGGGTGGCCGCCCGCTCGGTTCGGGATCTGGGACTGGGCCATGCCCACGTCGGGGACACGACACATCTGGATGCCGTGGACCGCGAGGGCAACATGGTTGCCGCGACGCCGAGCGGTGGCTGGATCGGTTCCTCGCCGGTGATCCAGGGCCTGGGGTTCCCGCTCGGCACCCGAGGACAGATGTTCTACCTGAACCCCCAGCGACCGAATGCGCTGGCGCCACGCAAGCGCCCGCGGGCTACCTTGACCCCCTCCCTCGTCACCCGGCAGGGTGAGCCGTACATGGTCTTCGGAACCCCCGGCGGGGATGCACAGGACCAGTGGACCCTGCAGTTCTTCCTGAACGTTGTGGTCTTCGGTATGAACCTCCAGGAAGCCCTGGATGCCCCGACCGTTCACTCCATCCATTTCCCATCGTCGTTCTATCCCCGGACGGCCTACCCCGGCCGGGTCGAGATCGAGGCGCGCATTCCCCGCGAGGTCATCGCGGAACTGGAGCGTCGGGGGCACGAGGTCGGCCTGCTCGACGGGTGGGCGAATGGGAAGGTGATGGGCATCCGCCTTGACAGGGCGCGGGGGGTCATCCAGGGTGCAGTCTCGCCGAGACGGAACATCGGCTACGCCTTTGGATGGTGAGGCCCAATAGAGCCGGTGGCGGGGTGGAGCGTCGGGGGAGTGGGCCTACCGATTCCTCGGGAGTCTGATGAAAGGGCGTGATTGACTTGCAAACCTTCTCCATTGTGGCCAGGGATCTGAGGACGGGTGAGTTCGGCGTGGCGGTCTCCACGGCCCGGCCGAACGTGGGGAGCCTGGTGCCGTTTGTCTCCCGCCGGGGAGGCATCGCCACCCAGGGCCGCGTCAATAGTGATCTCGGGCGGCAAGGGCTTGTCCTGTTGGAGCAGGGAGTGCCCATCCGCCTCGTCCTTCGGGATCTGCTGGAGGCCGATCCGGATCGGGACATCCGACAAGTGCATGCTGTTGACGGGTCGGGCGCCTTCTGCCACACGGGGGCAAACTGCGCCCCGTGGTGCGGGCACCTGGAAGAGGACGGCTTTACCGTCGCCGGCAACATGCTGACGGGACCCCAGGTGATCCAGGCCATGGCCGATGCGTTCCGGGCCAGCACGGAAGAGCAGCGGGAGCTTTCGGAACGCCTCCTCCTGGCTCTGGAGGCGGGACAGAGGGCGGGAGGAGACAAACGCGGAAAGCAGTCTGCCGCCCTCCTCGTGGCAAGTAGCGAGCCGCGCATGTACCACAACTTGCGGGTGGACCACCACGCCGATCCGGTTGCCGAGCTCCGGCGGATCTACAACGCGGTCGTCGTTCACATGGCCCAGATCGAGCGGGAGTACGGTGCGGAAGGAGTCCGGCTGTTCGGCCGGGTCAAGTACTGAACCCAATCATTTCACCGCAGAGGGCGCAGAGATCGCAAAGGGCAACCAATCCTCACCAAATCCAAGGTGGAGATTGCGCTTCCCGGAGGCATTTTTCCGTTGACAACCTGGATGTTGGCAGAGAGGATACGGCGGGTCGCGGGGGATCACACGACGGAGGATCAACAGCACACCTGGCATGGGGCGAGCTGTGCTAGGCCATCAGCCTTGAGGAGGCGGAATGCACCCGAAGGAAATCACATTGACCCTCGTGCCAAAGGCACGCTTTGATGTGATTGACGTGGCAGAACGAATCGCCGCGGAGGGTGACGATGTCCTGGGGCAGTATCGCAAGGCCCTGTACTGCTCGTTTCACACGACGGCCGGCTACCTGGAACAGAGTCTGTGTTCCAGGCTCCAGCACAGCCAGGAGCGGGTGGCCCCCTTCATCCGGGCCTTCCAGAAACTGTTCCCGCCGGACGCCAATTACCACCACGACCAGCTCCAGCTGCGAACCGAGTTGACCGAGGAACAGCGCCGGCGCGAGCCCAGGAACGCAGATTCCCATCTGACGTTCATCGGGTCGGGCCTGCGCAACTGCGTGACCTACACGAACCGGCCCGGAAAACCCGTCTATTTCATCGACCTCGACGGGATCCACGAGAACGGCCGTCGGACCCGGTACACCAAGGTCTTGGGCTACAACGAGGAGGAAGTCGTCCACCGGGGCCAGTTTGCCGTTCCCGTCTCTCGGCACCCCATCGATTCCGTGAATCTCAAGGATGCGCGAAACGGGTTCCTGGAACAGGTCGCGGAATGGTTGGACCGCTGCGGGATCGACAAGGGCAGGGTGGACATTACCCTGGATCCCCACGAGCGTCACGTGGGTCTCACGGTGAACGAGTACGAGACCCTGCTGATGCGGCATGATCTGGCGGAGGTGCTGCGCGATCCCCTGCGGATGTTGGCGAGACAGGGAAAGCACATGCTGCGCGATCCCATGGCGATCCCCAGCAAGACCATGGGCTACGCCAGGTACGATTTCGTCCACATCCTGAATGAGCTCATGGATGCGTTCCACGTGAGCGAGTCGGTCGTGGAGAGGATCCTGGTCCCCTTCCTGCGGGTTCCGGCTCGACTTCTCCGCTTGAAGCGGAGCATCAGCCTTCTCGTCTCCGACACCGCTGAGGCGGGGAGGGGTCGGGTCGTGCAGGGGAGGTACCAGAGTCCGATCCTGGTCCAGTGGCAACGGCCTGACAATCAGGTGCGCCGCGTGGATGTCACCATCAGCAGATTCATGTGAGCCCGGACACCCGCCTCTCCGCTGTTTGCCATCCTCTTCTCCCTTGTTAATCCCCGTCACCCGCCGCACCCCCGACGTCTCGAGGCCGAACCCCGAAATCCTCGAGCGGTGCAGTCCGGCTGGCCACACGTTCCGGCGGCTGGCGGCCTGGCACCGACAGGGTTGCCATGAAGCCGTCCGGACCGCATAGCCTCCGCTTCGCTCTCCGCGCGATCAACGCGGCGACCTTCCTGTTCAGCACCTCGGGAGCCTTCTTTCTGCTGCTCCCGGTCTACCTGCAGCAGATCGGGAGCACCTCTTCCCAGATTGGGCTGGTGGCCGGCGTCTTCAGGATCGGTTCTCTCCTGGCGCGACCGCTCGCCGGCCGGCTCCTTGAGCGCTTCGGACGGCGCCCCGTCACCCTGGTGGGCGCCGGACTGGCCATCGTGTCGGTCCTGTCGCTCTTCATCTTTCCACAGCCGGGCGGCCCATTCCTCACGATGCGCGTGCTTCAGGGAGTGGGGGTCTCCCTGGTCGATTCCGGCCTCGGAGCGATGGTGGCGGACCTGAGCCCGCCCCTGGCACGCGCCCAGGTGTTCGCCATCTACACCGTGTGGATGAACCTGGCCGGGGTCGTGATGCCGGCCGTCGGGGAGGCGATTGCCCGACACGGGGGATTCTTCTGGCTTTTCGCGGTAGCGGCCCTCGTCCTGGCCACCGCCCTGCTCATCGCGCAGCGTCTTCCTGAGACGGGACGGCCAAGGCAAGAGCAACCGCAGCCGCCTCGAGGTCCGGGAGAGGGCGCGGGGCCGCTCCTCCTCGGGGGGGTGATGATCGGGCTGGCCTACGGGGTGCTCACCGTGTTCGTGCCGGTGGCCCGGATCGCGTCGGCTCCCGGACGTGCAGGCTTGTTCTTCTTCGCGTACTTTGCCGGGCTCATCGGCGCGCGGCTGGCCGGCGGTCTGGGACTCAGCTGGATAGCGCGTCCGGCGATCCTGCTGCCCGCCTACATGATCCTGGCGGGTGGCCTGGCCATGCTCTCCCTAGGAGACTCGGTCATCCTTCTCGTGGGTGTCGGATTGACCTGCGGGCTCAGTCACGGGGTCCTCATGCCCGTTATTTATGCCCTGCTCCTGTTCGGGGTGTCTCGTGCCCGGCGGGGGTGGACGGTGGCGTTTCTGGCGGCTGCCTTTGACCTCGGGAATGTGGCGGGCGCCATGGGCCTCGGACTGGTGGCGGAACGCCTGGGCTACAGTGGCATCTTCGTGCTGGCGGCCGGGATCGTGGCGGCGGGGGCGGCCGTCGCACACTGGTGGGGGCGTCGCTGAGTCAAACGCTCAACCGCCGGTACCAACGGCCCCGCCGTTGGTGCGCCAAGGGCGCCAAGATCATGATGGTCAACTCTCACACCTTCCTTTTCCCCAGGAGCCTGTCTAGTGACGCCTCTCCCGAACCGAGCAAAGCCAGCGCCACGTTGGCGGCCAGGAGGGTCAGGGTGAACTCGACCCCCTCGGGGACGAAGAAGCCGCCCCTCAGGTGGATGGTGAGGGTTGCTACCAGCATGTTCAGCGCAAGTGGGATCGCCACCCATCGCGTGAACAGGCCCACCACGAGAGCCAGCCCCCCCAGGAACTCCACCAGCGTGACGACGATAGCGGCAAGCATGGGGAGCGGAATCCCCACCTGCCCGAAGAAGTCGGCCACGTTACTGAATCCCCAGACGAAGAGCTTCTGCCCCCCGTGCGCCAGGAACACGATGCCCACCACCACTCGCAAGACCGTGATCCCCCAGCCTTGAGCCTGCGTCAATCCACCAGCCATGACTGCGATTCCTCCTCCAGGGGCTTCCGGGACTCCCCGGGTCAGCCCGGTCGTTTCCTCGACTCGCGGTGATCGAAAAGTAGGCTCCTGGGCCTCACGGAAGATCGAGGAGGATCACTTCCCCGTCCTTCACTGCTTTCAGGTTCAACTCTGGCTCGTCGGCGATCCGCGCTTGGTCACCGACTTTCAGCGGGGCGCCATTCAGCGAAAGCTCGCCCGCAATGACAAAGACGTACGCCTCTCGGCCGGGGCGGATCTTATGGTCGACCGCCTGTCCGGCCTTCAGGGCCGTGACGTAGATCGTCGCATCCTGGTCGATGTGAAGGGTCCCCGGGACCTTGCCGTCAGAGACGACGGGCAGCAGGGTCCCATTGCGCTCGGCCTGGGCGAACTGACGCTGCTCCCAGCGGGGCTTCAACCCCTTGGTCCGGGGCATGATCCAGAGCTGGAGAAGGTGCACGGGGTGTTCCTTAGAATGGTTATACTCGGAGTGAACGATCCCGGTCCCGGCGGACATGACCTGCACCTCGCCAGGGTGGATGACCCCGGTGTTCCCCTGGTTATCGCGGTGCTCCAGTTCTCCCTCCAGAACATATGTCACGATCTCCATGTCGCGATGCGGGTGGGATCCGAATCCCTGGCCCGGACGGATGACGTCATCGTTGAACACCCGCAAGGCCCCCCAGTTCATGTTCGAGGGATCGTGGTAGGTGTCGAACGAGAAATGCCAATAGGTGGACAGCCACCCGAAATCGGCGTGATATCGGTCTTCGGATTTAATCACCTTGATCATGTTCGCCTCTCCGTGGTCGGGTTCTTCTCCCTCCCTTCTCCATTCATCGGAGGTGGATCGGCCTTCCGATCATTGTTGGGGTCCTGGTCCTGAGGATTTTTTTGCCCCCGGGGAGCCGGTCTTTTTGGCCCCCAGGACTCCGGGAAAAGAAGGGCGCCCGAGGAGGGCGCCCTGTGCTATGGATGTGTCGTGGAGCTACTCAAAACCCCTGAAGTGAGGGCCAAAGATCGTGCCGTCCGCTGCTGGAAGGTGGCACTTGCCACACCCTTGCCTGCCGAAGTCCTTCACCATGGCCTCCACGGCAGTGGCGTCCTTGGCCCGGGCGGCATCCCGGAGCTTTTCGGCCAGCGCCTGGAGGTTCTTTGCAGCGTTCTCGAAGTCGGCCCGCTTCTGCCAGATGTCTGCCCGCGCCCGGGAATTCCCCGTTGCTGACCCCGCGGGGAAAAGGGTCGGGATGTGCATGGCGTTTAGCGCAATCGTCTCAGCGTTGACCGCGATGGCCTCGATGTTTCCGGCCTTCGCCTTCGCCTGGAGGTCTCCGAAGCTCGCCCCGTTCAGTTGCATGAGACGTTTGCGATCGGCCACGATGTCACCCGAGCCCACTTTGGGGGCGGTTTGGGCTGCGGCGAGGCTGACAAGAACCAGGGTTGCCAGGCTTCCGACGATGAACCATGTCCGCAGATTCAGGTGTCTGTTCATGTGGCCTCCTTTACCGGTTGACCCTCGAAGGGAGCCAATAGAGCTTCTCGACGATCAGAGACCTGGCCGATCGAGATCTGGGACTATTGCCGAGCGAACGTCAAATCGGTCTCGATCTGGATGTCGTTGGACAGCTTCATGAACAGGAGCTCTGGGATCTGCATCCCGTGATTCGTAAAGGAGGTGTTGAATTTCGCCTTGAGGCGGATGTTGTCGCTCGTGAAACCGAAGCGCTTCTGTACCTCGAGCTGTTCGGGCGTGAGTTTCACGTACGTGATGCGCGCGTCCGCGGTGATCTCGACCGGCTTCTGCTTTATGGTGAGGATCCCCGTGAGCCTTGCAGGCACTTCCTCGCCGGGCTCCAGGGTCCCGGAGACATCTGCGCGCTTCAGCTCGAACACCGCGTACCGGTTCGCCTCATTTTCGGTATCGAGATAGTCCTTGCTCCGCATATCCGCGTCGCGCTTCTCGATCCCCGTCTTGAGCGTGGTGAGGTCAATCCTGATGGTTCCAGTGGCCGCCTGTGGCTTGGTCAGGTCCCCCATCAGAGTCCCGCTGATGGCCGGTCCGGCAGTATTGCCGATGACGGTCTCCAATAGCGCTTCAGTCTTGAAGGTGGCACGCGAGGGGCTTGGCAAAACCTTAAGGGTCATCTGCTGTGCAGCGGCCGGAACCGGCGCAAGAGACAACATGAGGCTTGCAAGGAAATACAGGAGGGTTCGTGACTTCATCTGGATCTCCTCCTTCATCAGGGGTAAGCCGTTACGCATGATGAGCAGGCCTGGGGGCAGGGTCACCTCCCGAACCTGGTGACGGGTCCAGCTCTAGTTCCCGATCTTGTGGCGGATCGGGGGAAGTGTTTTCAGATACCGCGCGATGGCGAGCCGGTCTTCCTTGGTCAGATCCTTGTACCCTGCAGACGTTCCCTGGATCACCTCGCCCATCAGGCCGCCAGCCATATCCCCATCGGGTTTGTTCCCGGAGCCGAGAAAGGTGGCGATCTGCTCCTCGGACCACTTCAGCCCGGTATCCCCATCCGGCGTGATGTTTGGTACTGGATCACCATCCAGGCCTTTCGGGTTTCCGGCCAGGAAGCGCGAATTATCCGTCGCATGCGTCACGCCCCTCGGCGTATGGCATTCGCCGCAGTGACTCACGGCCCGCACCAGGTATTCCCCCCGGGCCACCCCGGATGTCGGCGCGGTGGGCGGCGGCGTCTCTCTGGGAGCAAAGGCAGCTAGCCAGGCCGGCAAGAACACGCTTTCGAAGAGTGGCACGGTGATATTCTTGGGTTGGTTTGGACGGCTCACAGGCGGGACAGATCGCAGATACGCCACGAGGGCTCGCAGGTCTTCCTCCGCCATCCCGTTGAAGATCGGGTACGGGTGGACCGGGATCAGGCGCTCGCCGTTAGGTCGGCGGCCCAGGCGAATGGCCGTGATGATCTGATCGTCAGTCCATCCGCCGATTCCGGTCTGCCGGTCCGGTGTGATGTTGGAGGAGTACACTGTTCCAAACGGCCCATCAAATCGGCGGCCGCCCGCATTCACCGGTCCCTTCGGCTCGGTATGGCAGCCGCACCCGCCTGCGGCCCCGAAGACGTATTTCCCTTTGGCTACAAGGTCTGACAACGGTGTTGCAGTCTCAGAGACTGTCGCGGGGACCAAAAGGACAAGGCAGAATAGGAGAACGTTCCCGCCGTCGGGGAGGCATGCCAGATGTCTCCGGATACACGTATCTCGTCGCATGGCGTTCGGCATTGATAACGCTCCTCGGGCGGGAATGGTTCCAGCGGGAATCAGAAGATAGCATGCTAAGAGGATTCTGCAAGCCCGGAGAATCGAGGTCCTTTCTGGGGGGCCATTTCAAATCAGCCCTTCAAAGTGTAGAATTCCCGTACAGGGATTCTTGCAGAAGGAGGCTGCCCCGCAGTTTGGGTAGTGAGCCATCTCTTCTGCGGGCAGCCATCGTTATGACGGAAACCTCTCCTGCCGGATCCCAGTCGAGCATGACCA
>CAZNWB010000075.1:0-5371 GCA_964576535.1 uncultured bacterium
TTCTCCCGCTTCATGAAAGAGGCCCAGGCAGGGGGAAGGACAAGCCTTCAGGAAATTCAACGCCGATCGGCAGAGGCCAGTGATTTGAGCGCGAGTGTGAGGGAGCGGCGCCGGATTCACGCCGAGGTCGCGGCCCGAATATTGACTACGACCCAGCGTCAGGAATTGTCCCGGGGGACTTCACCCGAACCGCCTGGAGGTATCCGATGAGTCTCACGATGGTGAAGAATGCGATTGTCAAGACAAGCGTGGTCTTGGCCGTGGTGGCGGCCGGGGTGTGGGCCTACTACGCGAATGTGGCATCCGGCCGGCCGACCATGGACATGAACATGCGGGTCACCGCCGGCAACACCCCGTTCCCGGTGACGGCGGCCATCGCGGAACGCGGCAGGATCACCGGTGCGGTGACCTACACGGGCAGCGTGGTGCCGTTCAACGAGGAGGACATCTACCCCCGGGTCACCGGACTGATCGTGGAGATGTCGGTCTATCCCGGCGACTTCGTGCGTGCCGGACAGGTGGTCGCGCGGCTCGACAACTTGGAGCTGACCTCGCGCGTGCTGGAGGCCGAGGCGATGGCCGCCAACGCGCTGGCGAACCGCAGCCAGATGGAGGCCGACGTCGCGGCGGTCCGCTACGGCATCGCCCAGATGGAGAGAGAAGTGGCCGTGGCCGAGGCGGAGTCCGGCTATCAGCAGTTGGTGGCCGCGCGAGACGAGCAACTGCTGACCAAGGGGGCCGTTGCAAAGCAAGATGCCGAGAGCTCGCGGGCCATGGCGGTGGCCGCCCAGGCCAAGGTGCAGGCTGCGCGGGCCAGGTTGGAGCAGACGAAGGCCATGGAAACGTCCGCGCTGCGCAGGCAGGAGGCAGCCGACGCGATGGTTGCCCAGGGTCAGGCACAGGCCAAGACCGCCCAGGTGGTGCGTGACTATGTGAACATCCGCGCCACGACGTCCGGCTACGTCGTCAAGCGGTTGGTGGCGCCCGGTGTCCTCGTGCAGCCCGGCATGCCGGTCCTGAAGATCGTCCAGACGGACAAGGTGCGGCTGCAGGCGAACGTGGGGGAGAAAGACCTGGCCTCGATCAGGGTGGGGTCCCCGGTCATCGTGACGACCACGGCCAGCGTCCAGCCTCCAATCAGCGCGCTTGTCACCTCGGTGTTCCCCTTCGTTGACCAAGGAGCCCGCACCGGCGTGGTGGAGGCAGTGGTCGAGAACGCCGACCGGCGCCTCCTGTCCGGGCAGTACGTGCAGATGCAATTCGTGACCGGAGGGCGCGCCGATGCCCTAAGCGCCCCGCAAGGGGCTGTTGCGCGGATGGGGGGCAAGGCTACTGTGTGGGTTGTCAAGGAGGACCGGGCGGAACCCATTGAGGTGACCACCGGGCTGGAGAATCCTGAGCGAGTGGAGATCTTGACGGGGCTGGTCGGTGGTGAGCGCATTGTCGCCAAGGGTCACGAGGGGCTCTATGCGGGCGCACGGGTGAGCGATGTGTCCTCGTCGAAGCCGTCCCCGCAAGAGGGGGCAGACGCCCACAAGGGTATCCCAGGCATAGGCGCGGCGCCAGCCAAGGCGAAGGAATCGGGGAAAGCCTCGGACATGAAAGACATGCCGGGCCAAAGGGCAGAGACTAAAGTGGCCCAGGCAGTAGGGCCCGCGCCGGCCGCGGGTATCCTGCAGATCAATCTCTCCACCAACCCTGTCAAGCTTTCTTCGGGGAACGCCCGGCTGCGCATCGAGGTGAAGGACGCGACGGGCGCTCCCGTGTCCGACGCGAAGGTCGAGGTGAGCGCCGGGATGTCGGGAATGGCCGTACCCAAGACGGCGGCGCGTGCCGCAAAGGAGGCGGGGGTGTACGAGGCTACGCTCAAACTCGGTATGGCCGGGGGATGGACGGTCGAGGTGACGGCCGCACAGCCCCAGGGCGGACCCACCTCCTCGAAATTCACCCTCGAAGCCAAGTGAGGATTCCCGTGCCAACCGTACAGATGCACATGCGACTTCCCAACCACGCAGCGACCCGTTGGCTCCGCTGGCCCCTCGCGCTAGCAATGGTTCTCCTCGGGGTCGCTCTCGCGCCCGCGCCGCGGGCGGCTGGGGCAGAGGAGTCCCTGCCCCGGATCGAAGGCCCCGTCACGATGGACCAAACGGTCAGCCTGGCCCTCGAGCACAGCCGGAGGATCAAGGCGGCCGCGGCCGACCAGCGAGCCATGCGGTCCATGCAACGGGAGGCCACCTCCGGCTTCTTCCCGCAGGCCTCGGCCAACGGCTACCTGGTCAACCAGAACATGACGCCGAACATCTACACGTCGGCCGGCGACACGATGGCGCGGAACTACCTCTTCACCGGCACCAACCGGACCCAGGATCTGAACCTCAGCGTCATGTGGCCGCTCTTCTCCGGCGGGCGTACGTATTACGGCTACAAGGCGGCGCGCTCCCGAGCGGAGGCGACCGCGCTGATGCGCGAGGGCACCGAGCTGGATGTGGCCATGCAAGCCCGGCTCGACTACATTGCCGTGATGCGCGAGCAGGAGAACGCCCGCGTTACGGGCGATCTCGTCCGGCAGACGGAAGAGCGGCTGCGCGTGAGCCGCGAGGAGTTCGAGGCCGGGCGGACCGCGCGCTTCAATGTCCTGCGCGACGAGGCGGAGCTGGCGAACGCCATCCAACTCGACACGGTGGCGCGCAACCAGGCCGCGCTGGCCCTCATCGCCTTGAAGACGACGCTCGGGGTGGACCTCGCCTCGCCGATCACGGCTTCGGAGCCGTTGCAGTTCGTGCCCGAGCGGGTGTCCGTCGAGGAGGGCGTCCGCGATGGGATGGCCCGGCATCCCGAGATCCGTGCGTCCGAGAAGCGGGCCGAGGCGGCCCAGTCAGACGTCCGCGCCGCCTACGGGCGGTACCTGCCCGATCTGTCGGCGACGTGGATGTACGACTGGCAGCGGATGCGCAATCGGGGCGACGAGATGACGGAAACGCCGGAAGGCTATTCGGCCGGGCTCGTCCTCACCATTCCCCTCTTCGACGGATTCATGCGCGAGAACGCCATCCAGACGGCCCGCGCGCGCCAGGACCAGGCAAAGGAGCAGGCGGTGCTGGCTCGCCAGCAGATCGCGAAGGCGGCGAATCAAGCGGCGCTGATACTCCAGGCGGCCGAACAGAACATCGAGGCCAGCCGGAAGGGCTTGGCCCAGGCGGAAGAACAGTTCCGCATCGTGCGGGAGCGGTACACGAGCGGCCGCGGGATCCAGGTGGAGGTGCTCGACGCGCAGACCGCGCTGACTCGGGCGCGGTTCAATGTCGTGGCCGCGCTCGCGGACCACCAGACTGCCCGCGCCATGTGGCTCCAGGCCACCGGGCGAGTGCGGTGAGTGTGAGTCGACTCGAAGAAAGGGAAGCGACGATGCAGCGCGCGCGACGGTGGTTGACGTTTTTCACCCTCAGCATTGCCCTCGCGGCCTTCGCCACGCCGGCGTGGGGCCAGCAGGGCGGGATGTCGGGCATGGGCCCGAAGCCCGGCAAGCCAACAAAGCGGCCCCCGGCGTCGAGTCCGGGGGGCATGGCGGGCATGGTCAGCCCACGGGGCGGGAGCGGCATGCCCGGGGGCGGGGGCATGACCGGCATGGGCGGACAGGCCGGCCTCGGCATTTCGGGGATACGGAAGCCCGGCACCCCGGGCATGGGTGGGATGTCGGGGCCACAGTCCGGCGGGTCCGGCATGGGCGGAATGGCCGGATCCTCGTCGAGCGTGTCTGGCATGAAGGGGAATTCGGGGATGACCGGTAGATCCTCCGGCGTGCCCGGCATGGCTGGGATGACGGGGACCGGGAAGCGGTCGAGCGCCAGCGGGATACCCGGGGCGGGAAGCCTGTCCGACATGAGCGGGCGCTCCAGCCTGGGCAACCTCTCCGGCATGGGCGGGCAAGGGGGTCTCTCTGGCCTCAGAGGTCGGTCCGGGATGCCGGGTACCTCGCCCGGCACGTCAGGTGGGGGTGGCATGTCGGGGATGCAGGGGCGGTAGCGGCGGTGATCGCCGTAACGCCCGGCGGCGAAAGGGGTCACATGGTCGACTTGTCAATTGGTCAAGTGGTTAACTGGTCAGAACGCCTCGCACGTCTTGACCAATCGACGACTTGACTGATCGACGAATCGACAGCGCGTCAGCGGACGCGGTGGCCCCCTTCGACCACGACCTTCCCGTTCTTGACCACCGTCTCCACCAAATTCACGCCGAAGTGGTAACAGAGGTGCTCGTGGCTGGGGGCGTCCAGGATCAGGACGTCTGCCTGCTTGCCGGGCTCGAGACTCCCCGCACGGTCCTCCTCCCCAATGGCCCAGGCGGCATTGATGGTCGCGCCGGTAATGGCCTCGGCGGGCAGCATCCGCATCTGGGTGCAGGCCATGTTCAGGATGAGCGGCATGGACTCGGTCATGCAGGAGCCGGGGTTGAAATCGGTGGCCAGCGCGACCGGAACCCCTGCGCCGATCATGTCCCGGGCCCGGGCGTACCGCTGCAGGTGAAGGAAATACGCCGTGCCGGGAAGGAGCACGGCGATGACCCCCGCCTCGGCCATCTGGCGGATGCCATCGTCACTGGCGAACAGCAGGTGATCGGCCGTCCGCGCCTTGATCCGGGCGGCCATCGCCGCGCCGCCGAGATCGGTCAGCTCGTCCGCGTGGACCCGCGGCGCCAGGCCGGCGCTCTGCGCCGCGCGGAGGATCCGCTCTGACTGCTCCACGGAAAAGACCCCCGTCTCGCAGAAGACATCGCAGAAGCGGGCCAGCTTGCGCTGCGCCACCTCCGGAATCATCCGGGTGATGACCAGGTCCACGTAGGCCTCGGGGTTCTGGCGGAACTCCGGAGGAACCTCGTGGGCCCCCATGAAGGTGGGGATGACCGTCGTCGGGCCCGCCTCGTTGAGCTCCCGGATGACCTCCAGCATCTTCAGCTCGGTTTCCAGGTCCAGCCCGTAACCGCTCTTGGCCTCCACCGTGGTGGTGCCCAGGCTCAGCATCCTGTTCAGGGACTTTTTGGCCAGGAACTTGAGTTCCTGCTTGCTGGCCTTGCGGGTGGCGGCCACCGTGGCATTGATCCCGCCGCCGGCCGCGGCAATCTCCTGGTAGGTGTTGCCCTGGATCCGCATGGCGAACTCGTTCTCGCGGCTGCCCGCAAAGACGAGGTGCGTGTGCGGGTCCACGAAACCCGGCATGACGGTCTTGCCGTAGGCATCAATAAGCTTGGAAAAGGCCATGGGCCGGACCGTGTTGAGCAGCTCGCTGGTGGGCCCCACCCAGACAATCTTCCCCCGCCGGGCGGCCAGGGCCCCCTGCCGGATGATGCCGAGGTCCCGCATCTCCTCGCCCCGTCG
>CAZNWB010000075.1:5471-7531 GCA_964576535.1 uncultured bacterium
TCGGGATAGCCGGCGTCGGCATGGCGCATGATGCCGGTGCCGGGGTCGGTAGTCAGCACCCGCTGAAGGCGAAGTTCGGTCTCGGCCGCGCCGTCGGCCACGATGACCATGCCGGCGTGAATGGAGTAGCCGATTCCCACGCCGCCGCCGTGATGGACGGACACCCACGAGGCCCCGGCGGCGGTGTTGAGCAGGGCATTCAGGATGGGCCAGTCGGCGATGGCGTCGCTGCCGTCCCGCATGGCCTCGGTCTCGCGGTTGGGGGAGGCCACCGACCCGGCGTCCAGGTGGTCACGGCCGAACACCACGGGTGCCTGGAGTTCGCCCGATTTCACCATCCGGTTCACCAGCACGCCCAGGCGGTCCCGCTCGCCATAGCCCAGCCAGCAGATTCGGGCGGGAAGCCCCTGGAAGTGGACCTTCTCGCGCGCCAGGCTGATCCAGCGAGTCAGCGGGGCGTTATCCTTGAACTCGCGCAGCACCACGTCGTCAATGCGGGCGATGTCGGCCGGATTGCCCGACAGCACCGCCCAGCGGAAGGGCCCGCGTCCGCTGCAGAAGAGCGGCCGGATGAAGGCGGGGACGAAGCCGGGGAAGTCGAAGGCGTTCGTCACCCCGCGGGCCAGGGCCTGGGCCCGAATGTTGTTGCCATAGTCGAAGACGATGACGCCCCGCTTCTGGAAGTCCAGCATGGTCTGGACATGCAGGGCCATGGAGTCCATGGCGCGCTGGATGTACTCCTGGGGATTCTTCGCCCGGAGATCGCGCGCCTGCTCCAGGGTCAGCCCGGCGGGAACATAGCCGTTCAGGGCGTCGTGAGCGGAGGTCTGGTCCGTCATGAGGTCGGGCAGGATGCCGCGCCTGAGGATCTCGGGGTGCACCTCGGCGGCGTTGCCGACCAGCCCGATGGATTTCGGGATGCCCCGGCGCTTGGCGGTGAGCGCGAGATCCAGCGCCTCGTCCAGGTTCGAGGTCATGACCTCGCAGTAGCCGGTCTTGACCCGCTTCTCGATTCGCTGGGGATCCACCTCCACCGCCAGGATCACGCCGTCGTTCATGGTGACGGCCAGAGGCTGGGCCCCGCCCATGCCGCCCAGGCCGGCGGTCAGGACTAGCTGGCCCTTCAAGCTCCCGTCGAAGTGCTTCCGGGCGGCCTCGGCGAACGTCTCGAAGGTGCCCTGGAGGATTCCCTGCGATCCGATGTAGATCCAGCTTCCGGCCGTCATCTGGCCGTACATGGTGAGGCCCAACTCCTCCAGCTCGCGGAACTTCTCCCAATTGCCCCAGGCGGGGACCAGCATGGCATTGCTGATCAGGACGCGCGGGGAGAAGGGATGCGTCCGGAAGATCCCGACGGGCTTCCCGGACTGGACGAGCAGGGTTTCGTCGTTTTCCAGTTGTTTGAGACTCTCGACGATCCGGTAGTAGGACTCCCAGTTCCGGGCGGCCTTCCCGGTGCCGCCGTACACCACCAGGTCCTGCGGCCGCTCGGCCACCTCGGGATCCAGGTTGTTCATGAGCATGCGCATCGCCGCCTCCTGGTGCCAACCCTTGCACGAGAGGGTCGGGCCCCTGGGCGCCCGGATGGAGTCCTGCGGCGGCTGATTGCGGATCATGGCGACTCCTCCTGTCATGAATCTCGCCAGTGCTGCTGTGTTGCTGTGCTGCAGTGTTGCTGTTAAGGGTGCATAGCTCTGACTGCAGCACGGCAGCACTTCCGCACGTAATAAAGTATACGCCTCGCCCGTTCGCCGCGCAATCGTCTCGGCTTGGGGCCACCCACGCTGACGGTGGTATCCAGCTCTCAAATTTGCAGCACGCGGTCAGGCCTAGGCCCGCTGGATCCAGCCGATGCCGAAGCACACCAAGGCCGCGCCGAAGTATTGGACGGCCGCCAGGTGCTCGCCGAAGAGAAACCAGCCGAGGAAGGCGGCCGTCACGACCTCCCACGTGGCGATGATACTGGCCTGGCTGGCCTGCAGGTCGCGCAGGCCAAAGGTATAGAGGGCGTAGCCACCCAGGCTCGGGATCAGGGCCAAGCCGAGAATCCACAGCCAGGC
>CAZNWB010000075.1:7631-15953 GCA_964576535.1 uncultured bacterium
CCAGAACGGTGATAACGGCTCGTGTCTCTTTCAGCATGGCCTCTGCAGTGCTCCAGGGCGTTCGGTCGTTCGATGGTTCGACGGTTCGGTTGTTCCCAGAGAACCGCCGAACAACCGAACTGCCGAACAGCCAAACGTTCTTGGGTGGTTCAGATGCCGAGCTATGCGTACGGAAAGTACCATACGGGCATTCGCTTCCACAAGTGGGACGGGGGCGCCCTGAGGGTGCAACTCTCGGATTGTCTGAAACGTCTGTTCGCCCATGCTGCGCATGAGGCCACGGAACACCTGGTCCGGGAGGCGCCGACAGCCAGCGTGCGGTCACTTGACCCCGATCCGAACGGTCTCCGAGCGTTCACCCCCGTGGGGACAGATTCTGAAGGCCTCCAGAGGAGGCGTGGCAACGGATGCACACCATTGCCCGCGCCCGCTCCCGCCGCCCACTGACAGACTCCTGGCTGTCCTCGGCATTTCGGATCGGGGTTGACTGTGTCCGCGGATGCATGGTATCGTCCCGCTCCATTCCGTGGAAATCCGTGGCGGCTTTACTTGTCGGCAGGGCAGGCGCCGACACAGGCAGCGTATTGGTTGCCGAAAGGAGGACCTCATGAAACATGCCTTCACGGTCATCGCCCTCGTATTGGCGCTTGGGTTGCACTCCCACATCGCGCAGGCACAGGATCTCCCGAAGGTGACTATCGGCTCGAGCGGATGGACCGGCTTTGCGCCGCTGTCGCTGGCCGAGAAGGCCGGGATTTACAAGAAGAACGGCGTGGATGCCACGATCAAGTTCATCCCGCAAAAGGACCGCCACCTTGCCATCGCATCGGGTGACGTGCAGTGCGCGGCGACCACCGTTGAGACCTTTGTCGCGTGGAATGCCAATGGCGTGCCGATCATGCAGGTGGTGCAGCTCGACAAGTCGTACGGCGCAGACGGCATGGCGGTGCGCAAGGAGATCAACAAGATCTCCGATCTGAAGGGCAAGACGGTCGCCGCATCCTCGCCCGGCACGGCGCCGTACTTTACCCTCGCCTGGTTCCTGAAGAAAAACGGGCTCTCGGTCAAGGACGTCCGGGTCGTGAATCTTGAGCCGGCGGCCGCGGCGCAAGCGTTCGTCACGGGGCAGAATGATGCCGCCATGACCTACGAGCCGTACTTGTCCACGATCCGGGAGAAACCGGAGGCCGGGAAGATTATCGCCACGACCCTCGACTATCCGATGATCATGGACACCTTCGGTTGCACGCCGAAGTTCATCAAGGAAAACCCCAAGGCCGTCCAGGCGATGGTCAACAGCTACTTCGAGGCGCTCGAGATGATCAAGAAGGAACCGGCCAAGTCCCATGACATCATGGGGAGCGTTGTGAAACAGACCGGTGAGCAGTTCGCGAGATCGGCCTCGTACCTGCGCTGGCAGGACCGCGAGGCGAACAAGAAATTCTTCGCCGGCGAGATCCAACAGTTCAGCCAGGAGGCTGCGGCCCTGCTGCTGGAGGTCGGGATCATCAAGTCCGTGCCGGACATCAACAGCATCATCGACACCAGCTTTCTCAAGTAACTCCGCACATCGGGGGGCCGTAGCGGGATCGTTCTCGCGCGGCCCCTTCTGCTTCTCCATCCGTGGCCTCCGGTGGCCAGCGAATTGGACTCGCCGACATGATGCCGCCGCTGAAACCCATTCCGCCCCGGCGCCGAGTCGTCCTGGGCATCGCGTTCTTCGTCCTCTTCTTTCTTGCCTGGGGAGTCGCCACGCTCGGCGGGTATGTGTCGAAGACCTTCCTGGCGGACCCCTTCACCATGCTGCACGAGGGCTGGAACCTGCTCGCCGTGCACGGCTTCATCAATGACATTGGCATCACAGTGTGGCGCGTGGTCGGTGGTTTCATCATCGCCGCCGTGATGGCCGTGCCGCTCGGGATCGCCATGGGGGCTTACAAACCCATCGAAGCCTTTTTCGAACCCTTCGTCTCCTTCGCGCGGTATCTGCCGGCATCTGCGTTCATCCCGTTGCTCATTCTGTGGGCAGGTATCGGCGAAACCCAGAAGATGATGGTCATCTTCATTGGGTCCTTTTTTCAGATCGTGCTGATGGTTGCTGTGACCGTGGGCGGTATCCGGCGCGATCTGGTGGAGGCGGCCTACACGTTGGGAGCGAGCGATAGCGGAATCGTTCGGCGTGTGCTGCTTCCCGGAAGCGCGCCCGACATCGCGGAAACCCTGCGCTTGGTCCTCGGCTGGGCCTGGACCTACGTGATTGTCGCCGAACTCATCGGGTCCTCGTCCGGTGTGGGCCACATGATCACCGACAGCCAGGCGCTGCTCAATACGGGGCAGATCGTGTTTGGCATTATCGTGATCGGGGTGATCGGCTTGATTTCCGACTTCCTGCTCAAGTTTGTGAACCAGCATCTTTTCCCCTGGAGTCTGGCCTAACCCAGAGGCGTCCGGATTGTCCACGCTCGTCATCAGCGCTGTCAGTCGGACCTTTCCGGCCGTGCGGAACGGGAACCCGACCCGGGCCCTGGAACCGATTACGCTCACGGTGGAAGATAACGACTTCATCACGATTCTCGGGCCATCGGGCTGCGGCAAGTCCACCCTCCTCCGCATTGTGGCTGGCCTGGATTCGCCTACCTCCGGGTCCGTGGTGCTGGACGGTCAGCCCGTCGCCCGACCGGGACCGGACCGCGGCATGGTCTTTCAGTCCTATACGCTTTTTCCCTGGCTCACCGTGCGCGAGAACATCTGTTTCGGGCTGCGGGAAAAGGGAATGCCGGAGGCACAACAGCGCGAAATCAGCGGCTACTTCATCGGCAAGATGGGTTTGCACGGCTTCGAAAATCATCTCCCGAAGATGCTGTCGGGCGGGATGCAGCAGCGCACGGCGTTGGCACGCGCCCTCGCCAACGATCCCAAGATTCTCCTGCTCGACGAACCCTTTGGCGCGCTGGATAACCAGACGCGGGCGCTGATGCAGGAGTTGCTGCTCGGCATCTGGGAGGCGGACAGGAAAACGGTGCTGTTCGTCACCCACGATATCGACGAGGCGATCTTCATGGCCAACCGCGTCGTGGTGATGACCGCTCGACCTGGGAGTATCAAGTGCGAACTCCGCATCGAGTTCCCGCACCCGCGGTACTATACCGTAAAGACCACACCCGGGTTTTCCGCCTACAAGGCGAGGCTGACCGAGGAGATTCGCGTCGAGGCCATCAAGACGGCGGCGATGGGCGTTTCAGGCTGACCCAGTCCGGCGTCTCCGTCTCAGCGCGCTATGACCCAATGAACCTGCTGACTGGAGTCCGGATCCTCGATTTGTCCCGGGTGCTTGCGGGGCCCTACTGTACGGCGCTCCTCGCGGACCTCGGCGCCGAGGTGGTCAAGCTGGAGCCGCCGGGAGGGGACGACGCACGGCATCTCGGACCCTTCAAAGGGGGCGAGAGCGTATATTTCGCGCTCAACAACCGCGCCAAGCAGAGCCTCTGCCTCGACCTGAAGGCTCCCGGCGGCCGGGAACTGCTCCACCGCCTCGCGGGGCGGGCCGACGTGGTGGTGGAGAACTTCCGCCCGGGCGTGGCGCAGAAGCTCGGGGTGGACTACGGGCAACTCTCGGCGCTCAATCCGCGGCTCATCTACCTGAGCATCTCCGGCTTCGGGCAGGCCGGCCCGCTCGCCCATCGCCCTGCCTATGACCTGATCGTGCAGGCCATGAGCGGACTGATGAGCGTCACCGGCTGGCCGGACGGTCCGCCCACCCGCGTCGGCGAATCCCTCGGGGACATCGTCGCCGGGCTGTTCGGGGCGTGGGCGATCGCGATCGCCTTGTTCGCCCGGGAGCGGACCGGACGCGGCCAACACCTGGATGTGGCGATGTTCGATTCGCTGTTCGCGCTGGAGGTGACCTCCGTGGCGCGCTACATCGCCACGGGGCAGGCGCCCTCCCGGGTGGGCAACCGCCATCCGGTGTCCACTCCCTTCGATACATACCATGCGTCGGACGGGCTGGTCGTGATCGCGGTGGCGAACGATCCCCTGTTCCGCAGGCTTGCCGAGCTGATGCGACGGCCCGATCTGGCGACGGACGAGCGTTTCGCAACCGACACCGACCGAACCGAGCATGAGCCGGTTGTGCGCGAGGCGATCGAAGCGTGGACGCGGGGCCAGAGCGTCGCCGAGGTCTGCGCCGCCTGCGAGGCCGCCGGGATCCCCGTGGGGCCGATTTGGGATATGGCTCAGGCGGCTGCCAGCGACCACGTGCGGGCGCGCGGTCTGCTCCGCAGCCTGCGGCACCCGCTCTTCGGTGAGGTGGAATTTACCACCCAGCCGGTTCGATTCTCCGGAAGCTCGCCCGCCGCGCCAAGGGCCGAACCTGGCCTGGGTGAGGATAGCACCAGCGTACTGACGGGCTGGCTCCACCTGACGGCGGAGGAGATCGCGGCGCTTGAACGAGCCGGAGTGATTCGTAGATTCCCCTCACGTGCGGGAGCCGGATGATGGACCTGGACCTTTCGCCAGACGAGGCCGCCTTTGCCGCCGCCGCGCGGCGCGTCGCGACCGAGATGCTCGCCCCGCGGGCAGCGGCCCTCGACGCAGCCGAGGAATTTCCCCACGACAACCTGCGTTCGCTGGCCGAGCTGGGCTTCCTAGGCGCGAATCTGCCCGAGGCCTACGGGGGTAGCGGCGCGAGCAGCCCGGCGGTCTCAGCCATGGTGGAGGAGATCGCGGCGGCGTGCGCGGCCACCTGTTCCTCCCTCACCGCCCATTTTCTTGCGACCGACTCGATTCTTCTTGGCGGCAGCGAGGAACAGAGGCGGCGCTGGCTTCCGGGTGCGGCGCAAGGGGAGCGTCTTGGCGCCTTCGCCCTCACCGAGCCCGGCGCGGGGTCCAATCCCGCCGAGATAACGACCCGCGCCATGCGGAGCGCCGAGGGCTGGCGCATTCACGGCACGAAGCACTTCATCACCAACGGAGGCGTCGCCGATTTCGTGATCATTTTCGCGAAAACGGACCCTGCGGCGGGCCATCATGGGATCAGCACGTTCTACGTGCCGCGCGGCGCACCGGGACTTACCGCCGAGAAGCCCGAGCCGGTCCTCGGGATCCGCGCGAGCCACATCGTCGAGCTGCGGCTCGAGGAGTGCACCGTTCCCGCCGATCACCTGCTCGGGGACGAGGGTGCGGGCTTCCGCACGGCCATGGCCGTGCTGGATCGCGGCCGGGTCGAGATCGCGGCCATGGCCCTCGGCATCGCCCGAGCCGCCTTCGAGTCCGCCCGCGCGTGGCTCCTCCAGCGCCGGGTCGGCGGGCAGCCCCTGGCGCACTATCAGGGCCTCCAGTGGATGCTGGCGGACATGTACGTCGATCTCGAGGCGTCGAGGCTGCTCACCTATCGGGCGGCAAGGCGCCGGGATTCGGGGCAGCGGTTCAGCCTCGAAGCGGCGGTGGCCAAGCTGTTCGCCTCGGAGGCGGCTGGCCGCATCGCCGACGCCGCGCTGCAGATGCACGGAGGGTATGGCTATTCCCGCGAGATGCCGCTGGAACGCTACTGGCGGGATGCGCGGATCCTTCGCATCTTCGAGGGGACGTCCGAAATCCAGCGCAACCTGATCGCCCGCAGCCTGCTGCGGGATTGACAGTGGTCGCCGGGGATGTGTCTCACGTAGGAACCGTTGCCACGTGGGGTCAGGCGAGGGGCCCGACGGCCTCCTCCACGGCGGCCACCAGGGTGCCATCTTCCAGAAGGGGCAGCACCCGGTCGAGGTCGTATCGCAGGACGCGGTCTTCCGTGAGATGGGTCACGCGACTGCGAACCACCTCGTACACCTTGCGCACCCCGCGTCCGGGCTTCAGCGGCAAGAGGAAGTCCAGGCCCTGCGAGGCACAGAGAAACTCCAAGGCCAGAATGGTGGCCAACCGATCCACAATCTGCGCGGCCTTGATAGCCGCCAGCCAGCCCATGCTGACGAAATCTTCTTTGCTGCCGGAGGTGGGTATCGAATCCACGGTGGCAGGTGAGGCCAGCAGCTTCGCCTCGGACACCAGGGAAGCGGCCGAGATCTGCGCAACCATGAATCCGGAGTGGAGCCCGCTCGCCTTCACGAGGAACGGCGGCAGCTCGCTGAGGTGGGGATTGACCAGGCGCTCGATCCGGCGCTCTGCCATGCCGCACAATCCCGCCAGGGCGACGGAGGCAAAGTCCAGGGCAAGGCCGACGGGGTGCCCATGGAAGTTACCCCCCGGAAGGATGTCCCCCGACTCGGGAAACACCAGCGGATTGTCCGTGGCCGAGTTCAGCTCCCGAGTGAGGGTGGCTCGGGCAAAGGTGAGGGCTTCCCGTACCGCGCCGTGGACCTGCGGGATGCAGCGAAGGGTGTAACTGTCCTGGATCTTCCCGCAATCCTTGTGGGAGACCATGACCTCGGAGTCCTGGAGCAGAAGCCGAAGGTTCCTTGCCGAGGCGGCTTGTCCCGGATGGGGGCGGACCGCCTGCACGCGCTCGTCAAAGGGAACCTGGGAGCCGCGCAGGGCTTCGAGCGTCATGGCACCCGCCACGTCCGCGAGCTTCGCGAGCCGCTCCGCCCGGGTGAGGGCCAATGCGCCGATTCCCGTCATGCCGCAGGTGCCGTTGATCAGCGCCAACCCTTCTTTGGCCTTGAGGGTCACGGGGTTCAACCCCGCGTGCCGGAGCGCCTCGGCGCCAGCCAGCCGTTCTCCGCGATAGGTGGCCTCTCCCTCGCCAATCAGGACCAGCGCCAGATGCGCCAGCGGGGCCAGGTCCCCACTGGCCCCGACCGAGCCCCGCTCCGGGATAATGGGATGCACCCCACGGTTGAGCAGCTCGCACAGCAGGTCAACGATCTCCGGCCGGACGCCCGAGTATCCTTTGGCCAGGACGTTTGCCCGGAGAAGGATGGTGGCCCGGGTCTCCGCTTCGCGGATTGGCTCGCCGATGCCGATCGCGTGACTGCGGAGGAGGTTCCGCTGCAACGCCTCCCGGTCGGCGGCACCGACGAAGACGTCGCTCAGGGGGCCAAAGCCGGTGCTGACCCCATAGATTGGCCGCTCAGCGGTCAGCGCGGCTTCGATCACGCGGCGGGACGCTTCTACCTTGGGCAGGGCAGCCGGATCCAGCGCCACGGCCTCGCCGTGCCTCGCCACCCGCTCCACGTCACTCAGGCTCAGTCGTTCGCCATCCAGAAGCACAGGGGCCATAGTTCACCTCGCTGATTGCCTGGACGCCAGCATAGCCCTCGCGAGAATCCCTCGTCAACGGTAAAGGGGCGCATGCCATTCATCACTCTCGACCATGTCATAGGGCTTCCTGGGAATCGACCAACGATGAGTACGTTCCCCTTCGAGAACCGCGGCGGGCCTGCCTGCGAACTCGCAAAGCGCCTATGCCGTGTGCCCTGACGAAGCACGGACCAACTGTCGCATCCATCTGAGCGTACTTGACGGGGTGGGCAGGATGAGATACTCTCGTATCGAGAGTATGAAACAGAGCGGAGGAGACTGAGCAGATGCCGACCCTTGTCCATAAAATTCAAGTCCTCTTGGACGATAACCAGCATAAGGCGCTCCTGGCGCTAGCGAAGGCGCAGGGGAAGCCGCTGAGTGTGTTCCTGCGGGAGGCTGTTGTGGAGCAGGTCCTGAAGAAGGCCCGACGGACCGCCAAGCAGAAGGCCTTCGAGGAGATCGCCGCCATGGACCTCCCCGTGGGCGAATGGTCAGAGATGGAGAAGGAGATCGAGCGAACCCACGGCGGGGGCCGGAGGCGGTGAAGTATTTCCTGGACACGAATATCTTCATGTACGCCGCCGGGCGGCAGCATTCCCTGAAATCTCCCTGCGTTGCCCTGCTCAGGCGCGTAGCAAAGGAGGAGCTGGAGGTCGTAACCAGCGCTGAGGTCCTGCAGGAAATTCTCTATCGTTATCGTGCCCTCGGGGAAACCCAACGGGGTCTCCACCTGGCCCGGCTGGCCGTGGACCAGGTGGGTGGGGATGTGCTGCCGGTCACCCTGGCGGACATGCAACTGGCCTTCGACTTGGTTGCCCGGTACGGGGCCAGCATCAAAAGCCGCGATGCCGTCCATGCGGCGACCATGCTGAATAATGGCCTGACACACCTCATCAGTGCCGACGGCCACTTCGATGCTATCGAGGGGATTACCAGGGTAGACCCCCGTAAGCTGGCGCAGGTCAAGAGGTGAACATTGGCAAAGCTGTCGCCGCGGGATTTCACCTCTCATCCTTGGCTCCTCACAGGAAGGTCCAGATGGAGGATCTGACCGGGCGGGTGGCACTCGTCACGGGTGGTAGC
>CAZNWB010000076.1:0-9224 GCA_964576535.1 uncultured bacterium
CAACCCGGTAAAGGTCGTCACCGACGCAACCCCGGACCGCTCCGCTGCGGCCCGCACCTCCGCCTCAGCCCGGCCCGTTCCCACCAGCACTAGGCAGAGCTTTCGCCCAGGCAGGAGGGGACTCATGGCCTCGAAGAGGAAGCGGTGGCCATTTTCCGGGTCCAGGCGGCTGGTCGTCATCACCGTGAAGGTGTCCGGGGGCAGCCCCAGCCGCCGCTTGGCCTCCTCCCGGGAGATCCCGTGCCGGAACCGCTCGACGTCCACGCCGTTATGGACGACCTGTACCCGGCTCGGGTCCAGGCCGTACCAGGCCAGGACCTGCTCCCGCACCGCCTGGCTCACCGCGATGTGGGCGTCGGTCATCCGCCCAAGGAGGTTGCTGTACAGGCGCCGCTTCAGCCGCCGCCGCTGGAATACCACGTGCTCGTGGCTGATCAGGATCGGGGCACCCGCCAGCAGACCCGCGACCCGAGCATACAGGCTGGGGTGGTAGGAGGATCCGTGCACGATCTGGATGTTCCGTTCCCGGATCAGCCGGACGAGGTCGCGCACGATCCGGATCCCCAGCCCCTTGTCCCGATGCCCCAGGACGATCACCTCGAAGCCGGCTGCTGCGATCTCCCGCCCGATGGCGCCATCGTTCTCCAGCGCGCAGGCGATGGGGCGGAACCGCTCCCGATCCAGGCTCCGGAACAGGTTCAAGACCCCTTGCTGAACGCCGCCCTGGTTGAGGCCGATGACCACCCGGAGAACGTTAACGGGCCGCACCGACCGCAGCCCCCTGACTCAGACAGGCCATCACCGCCCCGAAGACCTCTTCCACACCAATGTCCTCCAGGCAGTCGCTCCGCTTCGAGAAGAGACATCCCGCCATGCCGCAGGGGACACAGAGCCAATCCCGTTGGATGACGAGGTGCGGCCCGGCCGCCTGGATACCCGCCGTGGCGGGATAGGGTGTCCGCGACGCCGTCGGCACCCACGGCCCCCAGTTGTAGGCGCCCGTGGGCCCGAAGAGGGTCACCGACGGGACCCCGAGGGCCGCCGCGAGATGCGCGGGCGCAGAATCCACTCCCACGAAAGCCTGCGCCGAGGCAAGAACCGCCGCTAACTCGGGCAGTGTCAGGGTCCCGGGGAACTGAGCCACGGGTGCCTGGACTTCCTCAACGATCCGGACCAACCGCCGCCGCTCCTCCCCGTCCGGACCGCACGTCAGGACCACCTGGATCCCCTCGGCCCGCAGGCGCCTCACGCAGCCAGCGACCTTTGCCTCGGGCCAGGCCTTGAACGCCCAGCGCGAGGTAGGGTGGAGCACCACCAGGGGGCGTGTTCGTTCGATCCCGGCCGCTTCCAGACGGGCCGCGGCCTGGTGTGCCAGCCCCCCGGGGATGCGCAACCGAATGGACGCCGTCTTCGCCGCGATCCCGGCGGCCCGAAGGACCTCCAGGTCCTGCTGGACGGTGTGGGCCAAGACGTCCCGGGTCACCATCCGGGTGTACAGGCGCGTGCGATGCCGGCCCCGCTCATGCGTCGGCGCCGTCCCGATCCGCGCGGGCGCGCCCGACCACCAGGCCAAGAAGGCCGACCGATCGCCTCCGCCCAAGTCCAGAGCGAGGTCGTAGTCACCCCGCCGGAGCGTCCGCAGGAGCTCCCACTGGCCGGCAAGGTATTCGACGAGGCCGTTCCGTGATGCCCTCCGCTCCACGGTAAGGACGACGTCCACATCCGGACAGAGGGCAAGCAATTCCTCGGACCCCGCGGGAACGAGATACGTCACGCGGCACTCTGGCGCCCATGCCTTGAGGCCGGTGGCCACCGCCGTCCCCAACAGCGCATCGCCGATGTGGCGGAGCTTGACGAGCAGCACCCGGCGGGATGCCCCCGACGCCATCTTAGCGCTCATCGTGCATCCCTACTCAAGACAGGCAACTGGGGAATCCGGCAATCCGGAAACAACTGACGTGGATTTCAGAGTGCCTGATCGCCAGATTGCCTGATTGCCCCGCTTGAGGCGGGGTTGCCTGATTGCCCGATCGCCGAATTCCCAGGCGGCCCCGAGGCCCTGCCGTCCCCGACGAGCCCGAGGACAGTTCGCATCCGTGCCTCATAGGTGTGCTCCCGGTGTGTCCGGGCCGCGGCCCGGGCGCCAAGGGCTTCGCGCTCGGCATCCCGCGCGAGGTAGAACCGCAGGAGCGCCTGGCATTCCTCGAAGGACTCGAAGCAGACGACCTCCTCCGGGACCCGGTACAGGTCGGGGATCTCCTCCTTCCGGTCCACCAGTTGGCACGCGCCGACCCCCGCCGCCTCGAACAGCCGCGGGTTCACGCCATAGGGCCACTTTCCGAACCAGCTGTGGAGGTTCAGCACCACCTTGGCTCCGGCAAAGGCTTTCACCATCTCCCTGGGCGTGAAGAACCCGTCGGTGAGCACCCGGTGGATCGGGGAATCGGCGCTGAGCTTCTTGCCCCACGGTCCCCACACCCGGACGTTGAACTCGTCGAGGAGCCGGCCAATCCACTCCTCGCGCAGGGGCCTCCAGTCGCCGGCGAAGCAAACATCGCTCCGGTACCGTGCCGCCTCGTCCGTCGGAAGCACCGCTCTCCGGTGAACCGCCGGATCTGCCGCCTGGGGAAGGAAGAAGACCCGGGACACCCCGGCCGCGGCGTAATCCGCCAGGCTCCCCCGCGAGTTCGTGAAGTAGAAGTCGTACCACGGGGCCTGGCGCAGGGACCGGGAAAGTTGGAACGGATCGTTGAGCCACCAGCACGCCGTCACGATCCCCAGCCCCCGCAGGACCTGGATCGTTTCCGGGCTCACGTCAAAGCCGAAGAGGCTGAGGAACAGCTCCGGGCGCTCCCGCCGGGCCATGCGCTGCAGCCGGGCGTTGATGGCCGGTGATTCCCCGTCCTCCACACCCAGGACACGGCGCAGCAGGCCGCGGATCCTGTCGTGGGGGGCAGGCCGGCAGTCGAACACGATCACCTCGTGCCCCAGGTGGCGTAGTGCGGCCACACAATAGCCATCCATGGGCACGGTTCGCAGGTGGCCGGGGATCGCCAGCAGGATCTTCATGGCCGCCTTGCCCGCCTCACCCGGCGGCGGGTCCGCGCTGCCGCTCCCAGAGCTGCGCGTACTTGGCGAAGGTATAGGAGGCGTAGAGCCCGGCCAGGAGTAACCCCCGCCAGCCGTCCAGGAAGCCTCGCCGTAGGAGGTACATCCGGAGGAAGGTCCAGGCCGGCCTCAGGGTGAGGTCCACGACCCCGCAGCGGTGACCGGCCGCAAAGAGCTCGCCGGCCGCGAGCGCGGCGTACCGCTCCATGCGGCGGAGGAAGTCGCTGATCGACGCGTAGGTGTAGTGCTCCAGAGGATGCTGCAGGGCGCCGATGCGGCCCGAGACTTCCACCACCTCGTGCACCTCCCGCGGCCGGAAGCGGCCCCGGCCCCGCCGGAACAGCCGGATGGATTGGTCCGGGGACCACCCCCCGTGTCGGATCCACGCGCCCAGGAAGAAGTTCTTCCGCCCCAGGCTATACCCGTCAACCGCGGCGTCGGACCGCAGAATCGCCTCGATCTCCTCCCGGAGCGGCGGGGGTACGCGCTCGTCGGCGTCCAGGACCAATATCCAGGGCTGGCTGCACCGGGACACGGCCAGGTTCTTGTGAGCGGCGAACCCGAGCCACTCATCCTGGAAGATTCGGGCCCCGTATCCCGCAGCGATCTCCACAGTGCGATCCCGGCTGCCGGAATCGCAGACGACCACCTCGTCCGCCCACTTCACACTCTCCAGGCAGGGGCCGATGTTGGTCTCCTCATCCAGGGTGATAATGGCCACCGAGAGGCCAATCCGCTCTCCCATCATGGCACCACCTCGACCCCCCGCAGCTGGGCCTCGTACAGGTGGGCGTAGACCCCCCGCCGGGCTAAAAGGGTGCTGTGGGTCCCCGTCTCCACGATCGTCCCGTCCTTCAGCACCAGGACCCGGTCGGCTCGCAGGATCGTGGAGAGCCGGTGGGCGATGACGAAGGTCGTCCGGTGCTCCATGACGCGGTCCAGGGCGTCTTGTACCAGTCGCTCCGACTCGGCGTCCAGCGACGAGGTTGCCTCGTCCAGGATCAGGATGGGGGGATCCTTGAGGACAGCCCGGGCGATGGCGATCCGCTGGCGCTGGCCTCCCGAAAGCCGGACCCCGCGCTCCCCGATCCGGGTGTCGTACCCCTCGGGGAGGGCCTCGACAAACTCGTGGGCGTTGGCCAGTCGGGCCGCCTCTTGCACCAGGGCAGCGGAGACGTCCCGGCGCCCGTAGGCGATGTTGTTGTGCACGGAATCATCGAAGAGGATCGTCTCTTGGGTCACGATCCCCATCTGGGCCCGCAGGGAGCGCAGGGTGACCCGGCGGATATCCACCCCGTCGATGAGGACGGCGCCATCCGTCGGGTCGTAAAAGCGCGGGATCAGGTTCACGAGGGTCGTCTTCCCCGCCCCGCTGGGGCCGACGATGGCGATGAGTTCACCCGGCTTGGCCTCGAAGGTGACCTCCTCCAGCACCGGCTGTCCAGGTTCGTAGGCGAAGCGCACGCCGACGAACTCGATCCGGTCGCGGACCGGAGCCAACGGGACGGCCTGCGGATCCTCAGGCACCTCCGATTTGGTGTCCAGAAGCTCGAAGATCCGCGTAAGGCCAGCGATCCCTTGCTGGATAATGTTATTCACATCGCTGAGCCGCTTGACTGGTTGGTAGAGTGATCCGAGAGCTGCCAGGAAGGCCACGAATCCGCCAGGCGTAAGGCGCCCCGAGATCACAAAGTAGCCTCCCACCCAGATGGCCAGGACCACGCCAAGCGCGCCCAGAGTCTCCATCACCGGGCGGGCGAGGCAGCCGACCAAGCCGATGTGCATCAAGGACTTGAGAACCCGCTCGTTCTGGCTCCGGAAGCGCTCACGCTCGTAATCCTCCATGCCGAACGCCTTCACGATGCGGATGGCGGCAATCGTTTCCTGGAGCAGGATGGAGAGTTCGGTGTAGCGCTGCAGAACCTGTCCGCCCCGCTTCCGCATCCTCCGGCCGAACAGGACGATGGGAAAGAGGGCCGCGGGAAACACCACCAAGGAGAGGAGGGCGAGTTGCCAGTTGATGAGAAAGAGCAGCGTGACCATGCTGAGCATGGTCAAGGGCTCTTGAATGGAGTTCCGGAACAGGCCAGTGACGCTGCCCCCCGCGATGCCGACGTCGTTGGTGGTGCGGGCCATGACCTCGCCGGTATGGGTGCGGGTGAAGTAAGAGAGGGAGAGGGTATGGAGGTGCGAGTAGATCTCCTGCCGGAGATTGGCCTGGATGCGCTCCGCCATCCACTTCATGGTATAGGAGTCCACGAAGTCCAGCGCCCCCTTGAGGATGAACACGACGAGCACGAATCCCGCCAGAAAGGTCAGGGCACCCAGCTTGTTGGCTTCGACATACGCAGTTATCCTGGCGGGGAGGTCCCCCAAGGCCCCAGCGATGAGCGGGGGAAGGCTGAGCCCTGTCCCATGGCCGAACAGGCCGTCGAAGACCGGCTGGAGGCTGCCCACCGATATGGCATTCAGGAGGGAGGACAGAACGGCGCACAGGAGGGCCAGGGCGATCCGCCACCGGTATGGCCAGGCATATCGCAGGAGGCGCAGGTACTGGGGCATGTTATACCGGGCGGCCCAGCGCACGCTGGATCGCCGTCACCTCGGCGAGCAGCGAGGGGAGCGCATCAAGCGGGAGCATGTTCGGACCATCCGACGGGGCCCGGTCCGGGTCGGGATGGACCTCCAGGAACAGGCCGTCGCATCCGGCCGCCACCGCGGCCCTGGCAAGCGGCGCCACGAATTCCCGCTGACCCGACGAGGCCGCCCCGGCCCCGCCGGGCAACTGGACGCTGTGGGTGGCGTCGAAGATCACCGGCACCCCCAGGCCGCGCATGATGGCGAGTCCCCGCATGTCCACCACCAAGTTGTGATAGCCGAAGCTGGATCCCCGCTCGGTCACGAGGACTTGGCCGTTCCCCGTGGACCGGATCTTCTCCACCGCGTTCCGCATGTCTTCGGGGGCAAGAAATTGGCCTTTCTTCACGTTCACCGGCTTCCCTGTCCGGCCTGCCGCCAGCAGGAGGTCGGTCTGCCGGCACAGGAAGGCCGGGATCTGCAGGAGGTCCAGCACCTCGGCCGCGGCCGGGACCTGGGCGGTCTCGTGAATGTCGGAGAGGATCGGGAGCCCAAGCTTCTCCTTGACCCGCGCCAGGATCCTGAGGCCTTCGGCCAATCCGGGGCCCCGGTAGGACATGTGCGAGCTCCGATTCGCCTTGTCAAAGGAGGCCTTCAGGACCAGGGGAACGCGTGCCCCCCCACAGATTGAAAGCAATTCCTCTCCGACGCGGAGGAGGTGGCTCTCGTCCTGGATGACACAGGGTCCGGCGATGAGGATCAGCGGGTTTCCGCCGCCGATCCCAACCGAACCCACCCGTACCTCGGCAACCATTCAGACCTTCCTCGGAACCTCGAATGGCGAATCTTGACGGACCGATTCGACATGCGACATTCGAAATCCGCCATCATGTAGAGCTGAGGGTCGTATGCCGATCCAGCAGGATGTCTCGGTAAAATCGCGAAAGGCCCTGAACCTGCCTTTCAACGGTGAACACCTGCTCCGCCTTCTCGCGGGCATTTCGACCCAACCGCCTCAGCGAATCCGCGTCCAGCCGCAAGAACCAGGCGATGACCTCGGCAACCCCTTCCACGTCACCGCATTCTACCACCCGGCCGTTGAGGCCATCATCCACGTTCTCCACCAGGCCCGCATAGTTCGAACTGATCAGGGGTTTGCCCATGGCCATCAATTCCCGGGCGGCAAAGGAGATGGCCTCGATCGACTCGCTGAGGATAAAGCCGACGTCGATCAAGGAAAGGTACCCACGCGGGTCCGGCTCATGCCTCACGTAGATGATATCCTGGAGACCGAGCGCGGCCGCCAGTTGCTGGCTCGCATACACTTCATCGTCCTTCCCCCGCAGCAAGACCTTGAAGGGCCGCGTTCCCTGGCGCAGAGCCAGGGCCGCGCCTCGAAGGAACAGGTCGGTCCGCTTGTGGCGGCCCATTCCCGCGTGGGAACCGAAGACGAAATCCGTCGGGGCGAGCCCGTACTTCTCCAGGGAGGAGGGGTCTTTGGAACTGGGCTTCCAGAAGTCGACATCCACACCCACCGGGATCACCCGCGCGTTGCGCGGCCTGAGGAAGCCGTCGGCCCAGGAAATGTTTTTTGCGCTGTGTCCCACGTAGACGTGGCCCTGGACCATTCGCTGGTACGACCACCGGTTGAAGGAATTGTCGGGGATGCAGCGCACCGCGAGGTGGGCGCGCACGCAGGGAATCCCTCGGCGATAGAATTTTTTCCAGAAAACCACGATGCCCTGGTCGCGGGAACCATTGACGTGAACGAGATCCGGACTCCATTCCCGGTAGATCTGTTCAAACCGGCGCATGGCCCGGACGACGTGCAGGACCTCTTTGATGTTGCCAGGAAAATCGCACACAAAGGTGGGCACACCCAGGGTGACACCTGTCTCCCAGACCCCTGACCCTTCGGGCGCTGCCACGGCGAGGGCAAATTCAACCCGGAGGTTGCTTTGCAGAATCGTCCTTACATAGCTTGTGTGCCCCCCACCTCCCCCACGGTGGGGATGAAAATTCGTCACCAGGATCCGCTTCATCGTCTCCACTCGACCATTCGAAATACGTGTCAGGCTATGATTGCTGCCCTCCTCTGACACTTTCCTGGTAGGCCAGTGCCGCGCGGATGAACTCCCGGAACAGGGGATGGGGGCGCTTCGGATGCGACTTGAACTCGGGGTGGAACTGACCCCCCACGAACCAGGGGTGGTACGACAGCTCGATGATCTCCACCAGGGTGCCATCCGGCGAGAATCCGCTGAACAAGAGGCCATCGCGCTCCAGGCTCTCCCGGTACTCGTTGTTCACCTCGTAGCGGTGCCGGTGGCGCTCCGAGATCTCCTGGGCGTCATAGGCGTCGCTGGCCCGGGAGGGCTTCACCAGTCGGCACGGGTACGCCCCCAGGCGCATGGTCCCCCCCAGATTGGTGATCCCCCGCTGGTCCGGCAGGAGGTCAATCACCGGGTGAGGCGTATGCGGATCGAACTCCCGGCTATTGGCGCCCGTGAGGCCGCAGACGTGCCGCGCGAACTCGATCACCGCGCACTGCATCCCCAAGCAGATCCCGAAAAAGGGAACCAGCTCCTCCCGGGCGTAGGCGATGGCGGCGATCTTTCCCTCGATGCCGCGGCTGCCGAAGCCGCCGGGCACCAGCACGCCGGACACGTCATGCAGGTGCTCCTTGGGCCCGTCCCGCTCGATCTTCTCCGCATCCACCGTTCTGAGGGTAACCTGGCACTCGTTGGCAATCCCGCCGTGGGTGATGGCCTCGGTCAGGCTCTTGTAGGCATCCCGGAGTTCCAGATACTTGCCCACCACGGCGATGGTGACCCGCCGGGCCGGCTGCCGGAGGGTGTGGACCACACGCTCCCACGCCGAGATGTCCTGGGGGCCCTCCGGCAGGCCCAGCATCTGCACCACGATCTCGTCCAGTCCCTCGCGGTGCAGGACCAGCGGCACCTCGTAGATCGTGCTGACGTCCTTGGCGGTGATGACGGCCCGTTCCGAGACGTTGCAGAAGAGGGCGATCTTCTTCTTGAGGTCCTTGGGCAGCTCGCGGTCCGCGCGGCACAGCAGGATGTCGGGCTGGATTCCGATCTCCAGGAGCTCCTTGACCGAGTGCTGGGTCGGCTTGGACTTCAGCTCACCCGCCGCCGTGATGTAGGGCACTAGCGTCAGGTGCACGTAAACCGTGTGCTCGCGCCCCACGTCCGCCTTGAGCTGGCGGATGGCCTCCAGGAAGGGCAGGCTCTCGATATCCCCCACGGTGCCGCCCACCTCCACGATGACCACGTCCACGTCCTTGGCAACCCGCAGGATGCCGCGCTTGATCTCGTCCGTGATGTGGGGGATGACCTGGACCGTCCCGCCCAGGTAGTCGCCCCGCCGCTCCTTGGTGATCACCGAAAAATAGATCTGCCCGGTGGTGAGGTTGTTGTACTTGGTCAGGCGGGCTTCCGTGAACCGCTCGTAGTGGCCCAGGTCCAGGTCCGTCTCCGCCCCGTCATCGGTCACGAAGACCTCCCCGTGCTGGAACG
>CAZNWB010000076.1:9234-15095 GCA_964576535.1 uncultured bacterium
CACGCTGCTCAAGTGCGATCCACGTTGATGTAGGGATCGCACTTGAGCAGCGTGACCCGGAATCCCCGGCATTCCAGGAGGGAGCCGATGGAGGCGGAGGCCAACCCCTTCCCCAGGGAGGAGAGGACGCCGCCCGTCACGAAGATGAACTTGGTCGCCATGCACCCTCCGTCTCAAATGCGGAATGGCGAATGCGGATTGCGGAATGAAATGGAACCCGGAACGTTCCGTATCGGGCAGACATTCCGTATTCCGCACTCCGCATTCCGCATTGGGTCATTGGGTCATCATTCGCCTGACCCGCTCCAGGTCCTCGGGCGTGTCCACGCCCAGGCTGGGCTTGTCCGTCCGCACCACCCGGATCCGGATGCCGTGCTCCAGGGCCCGGAGCTGCTCCAGCCGCTCCCGCTCCTCCAGGGGGGTCGGCGGAAGGCCCGCCAGGCGCAGCAGGACCTCCCGCCGGTACACGTAGAGGCCAATGTGCAGCAGGTACGGGCTCGCCCCACCCCCGTGCCCGTCCCGCAGGTAGGGGATCGGCGCCCGGGAGAAGTACAGCGCGAATCCATCCATCCCGACGACGACCTTGACCGCGTTGGGATCCCCCGCCTGCTCGAGGACCAGCGGGCAAGCCAGCGTCCCCATCGGTATCGTGCAGTCCGCAAGGAGCGGGGCCGCCGCGGCATCGATGTCGGCCGGATCGATCAGCGGTTCATCCCCCTGGATATTCACCACCAGGTCACAGGCCACGTCCCGGGCAACCTCGGCGATGCGATCGGTCCCCGACGGGTGCGCAGGGGAGGTCATCTGAACCTTGCCCCCGAACCCGCGAACTGAATCGGCGATCCGCGCATCGTCTGTGGCGACGATCACCTCGGACAGGGTCCTGGCCTGGCTGGACCGCTCCACCACGTGCTGGAGGAGCGGTTTGCCCAGGAGGTCCACGAGGGCCTTCCCCGGAAAGCGCTTCGACGCATACCGGGCCGGGATCAGCCCCACCACCCGCGGGCGAACGCCGTGTGACCCGTGGCTCATGGCGTTCGCCCAATGCGGAATTCGGAACACCCAAGGGGTGCCCGAATGTGGAATCCCCGACGAAAGAGCGACCCATGCGTCCGTGGTGTGTGTTCTCCATTCCGCATTCCCAATTCGGGTACCCCTTGGGTGTTCCGCATTTATAGCCGTCCATCCTGGAGGGCCCGCTCCAATTCTGCCCGGGTCACCGTCGCCGTGCCCCGCTTGCCCACCACGACCCCGGCGGCGTAGTTGGCGAGGACCGCGGCCGTGTGCATGTCCGCTTCCGCCGCCAGGGCCAAGCTGAGGGCTCCCATCACCGTGTCCCCCGCCCCGGTGACGTCGTACACCTCGCGCGCGACGGTTGGGATGTGCACCACCGGTTTTCCGGCCTCGAACAAGGACATGCCCTGCTCCCCCCGAGTAATGAGCACGGCCCGCGCCTTCAGCCGGCGGAGGAGCATTTGCCCCACCCGCAGCAGATCCGCCTCACTCCGGACCGAGACACGCGTCGCGGCCGCGGCCTCGTGGTGGTTCGGCGCCACCAGCGTGACCCCCGTAAAAAGATTGAGGTGCTGCACTTTGGGGTCCACCGCCACCGGCGTCCGGTGGCGGGCGGCCAGCCCCAGAATCTCCCGGACCAGGCCGGGCCCCACGAGTCCCTTGGCATAGTCCGAGATCAGGAGCACGTCCGCCTTTGGCAATCGCTCTTGCACCGCGGCGACCACCCGCCTTCGGATGGGCCGCGAGACGGGCGCGTCGCTCTCCCGGTCGAAGCGGACCACATGCTGGCTTCCCGCCACGACCCGGCTCTTGATGGTGGTGGGCCGTGAGGCGTCCACGATCAAGCCATCGCTCTTCACGCCGGCCAGTTCCAGCTCGTGGCCGAGCCGTTCCGCCGCCGCGTCGTTGCCGACCACCCCGATCAGGCTCGCCCGGCCACCCAGGGCTGCGACGTTCGTCGCCACGTTGCCGGCGCCACCCACCTTCACCGTTTCGGACCGGACCGCCACCACGGGCACAGGGGCCTCCGGGGAGATGCGGGAGACGGTCCCCCACATGTACTCGTCCAGCATGACGTCCCCCAGGATCAGGACGTGGCACCGGGAGAAGCGCTGCAAGGTTTTCTTGAGTGCCGCGCGGTTCACAGACGCAACCCCTCGCATCAAAACGCCCGCTACGCTATCCTATTTGCCTTCGGAATTCAATCGGCATCTCCCCGCACGGATGCGGCCTCGTACCTTTTTTCCGCCAAAACACAACGGCGGCAAGGGAAGCATCCCCCTTGCCGCCGCCAGCGGTCTATCCGGGTAAGCCCAATACGCCCAAGCGAAATCTGCCCGCCCTCCTCTCCGATCAGCGACCTCCCAGTCGGGCAGCCAGAGAGTACCACTCCCCAGGGCCTTACGCAAGCACCGGGTGGTCGGAAGGACCCGCCAGCCCCGGCCAGATCGATCTATCACACGTGCGATTCATGCGCCCACCCCCTTCTTCCGAAAGTAGGCCAGGGTCTCGCGCAAGCCGGCCTCCAGGTCCACCCTGGGCTCCCACCCGAGGTGCTGTTTCGCCCGGGTGATGTCTGGCTGGCGGACGCGGGGATCGTCCTGGGGCAGCGGGTTGTACGTGACCTCCAGCGGACGACCCAGGATCGCCTCGATGGCGGTGACGAGCTCGCGGATGGTCCGCTCCGCCGGATTCCCGAGATTGACGGGCTCTACCTCAGCGAACCGGAGGAGCCGGAACAGCCCGTCCACCAAGTCCGAGACGAAGCAGAAGCTCCGCGTTTGGCGTCCGTCCCCGTAGACGGTGAGGGGCCGCCCCGCCAGCGCCTGGATGAGGAAGTTGGAGACCACCCGGCCGTCGTGCGGGCGCATGCGGGGCCCGTAGGTATTGAAGATCCGGGCGATCCGGGTCTCCACGCCGTGGTAGCGGTGGTAGGCCATGGTCATGGCCTCGCCGAAGCGCTTGGCCTCGTCGTACATCCCCCGCGGCCCCACCGGGTTGACGTGGCCCCAGTAGCTCTCCGGCTGCGGGTGGACCTGCGGGTCGCCGTACACCTCCGAGGTGGAGGCCAGGAGGAACCGCGCCCCCTTGGCCTTGGCCAGGCCCAGAGCCTTGTGGGTGCCCAGGGACCCCACCTTCAGGGTCTGAATGGGCAGGCGCTGATAGTCCACGGGACTGGCGGGGGACGCGAAGTGGAGGATGTAATCCAGCCGGCCCTCGACATAGACGTACTCGGTCACGTCGTGCTTGATGAACCGGAAGGCCTCATGGCCGATGAGGTGCGCGACATTGTCCATGTCGCCGGTGATGAGGTTATCCATGCAGATGACCTCGTGCCCCTCCTGAAGCAATCGGTCGCACAGGTGCGAGCCCAGGAATCCGGCTCCGCCGGTCACGAGGGATCGGGGACGCCCACTCATGCCTGCGCCCTCCCCGCTCGGCTCTCCCCTCTCGGC
This sequence comes from uncultured bacterium, assembly GCA_964576535.1. Taxonomy (GTDB): domain Bacteria; phylum Methylomirabilota; class Methylomirabilia; order Methylomirabilales; family 2-02-FULL-66-22; genus 2-02-FULL-66-22. Next base: position 12,705 of record CAZNWB010000076.1, read on the forward strand.
TCTCGGCTCATTGAGACCTTACCTCCCGATGCCAATGTACTCGAAGCCCAGGGAGATCAGCCGCTCCCGGTCCAGGGCATTCCGCCCGTCCAGGATCAGGGGCCGGACCATCTGGGTCTTCACCCGGGCCCAGTCCAGGTCGGCAAACTCGGGCCACTCGGTGCAGAGGACTACCGCCTCGGCCTGGGCCGCGGCCGCGTAGGGGTCCGCACACAGGGTGAGTTCGGGCAGCGCCTGCGCGGCCTTCGTCGCCGCCTGAGGATCGTACCCCTGAACGGCCGCCCCCTCCTCCAGGAGGCGGCGGGCGATGGCCAGGGCCGGGGCCTGGCGGATATCGTCCGTGTGCGGCTTGAAGGCCAGCCCCAGGAGGCCGACCCGCTTCCCGCGCAGGATCCAGAGTGCTTGCTTCAGCTTCGCCAGCACCAGGTCGCGGCGCTGCTCGTTGATCCGGTCGACCTCCTTGAGCAGCGCGAAGTCGTATCCGCTCTTCTCCGCAATCTTCACGAAGGCCTTCACGTCCTTGGGGAAGCAGGAGCCCCCGAACCCGATCCCGGCGTTCAGGAAGGCCCGGCCGATCCGCTTGTCCAGCCCCACCCCCTCGACCACCCGGAGGACGTCGCCGCCCGCTCGCTCGCAGACATCCGCAAGCGCGTTGGCAAAGGAGATCTTCAGGGCCAGGAAGGCGTTACTGGCGTGCTTGATCAGCTCGGCGCTGCGGAGGTCCGTGACAAGGAAGGGCACGGCCCGATCCTGCCGGCAGTCGGCGTGGATGGGACAGCGGAACTTCCCCTCCACGATGGGGGCGTACAGCTCCCGCAGGGTCTGCTCCGCCCGCGGGTTCGACACCCCGACCACGATTCGGTCCGGGTGGAGGAAGTCCTCCACCGCCATCCCCTCCCGGGTGAACTCGGGGTTCGACGCGACGTCGAACGTGACACCCGGGCGCCTGCGGTAGACGGCCAGGGTCTTCTCGATCCAGGCCCCGGTCTGGACCGGGACCGTGGACTTCTCCGTGATCAGGGTGCTGCGGGTGGCGTGCTCGGCGATCCGCCGGGTCGCCAGCTCCACGTAGGACAGGTCCGCCTCGCCGTCGGGCAAAGGCGGCGTGTTGACGCAGATGAAGATCACCGCGGCGTCCCGGACCGCCTCGGGGACATTGGCCGTGAAGTGCAGGCGCCCGGCGGTCCGGCCCCGCCGCACGATGCCCTCCAGGTGCGGCTCGTAGATCGGGATCCTCCCCCGGTCCAGGACCTCGATCTTGGATGCATCATCGTCCATGCAGACCACGTGATGCCCAATCTCCGCCAGGCAGGCCCCGGTCACCAGGCCCACGTACCCTGTCCCGATCACGCTCACATTCATCACAAAGGTCCTCCCAATGAAAAATGGAAAACTGACAACCGACAACTCCAATGAAAAACCGACAACCGACAATGGCAAACCGGCCAACTTGGACCCGATTGTCCGTTGTCAGTTGTCCGTTTGAAATTCTTCATTGCCGAGCGGAGGGCGCCAGGCGTGCCACCCGCGCGAGGTCGGCATCCACCATCATTTCGATGAGCTGCCGGAAGGTGACCCTGGGCTGCCATCCCAGGACCCGCTTGGCCTTGGCGGCATCCCCTTGCAGCAGGTCCACCTCGGCCGGACGCATTAGCTTGGGATCCACGCTGACGTGGTCCTGCCAGCGGAGGCCGGCCCGGGCGAAGGCGATCTCGCACAGCTCCTGCACCGAGTGGGTCTCGCCCGTGGCGATCACGTAATCGTCCGGGGTGGGCTGTTGCAGCATCCGCCACATGGCCTCCACGTAATCCCCGGCATAGCCCCAGTCGCGCCGGGCATCCAGGTTCCCCAGGGGGAGCTGCTGAGCCCCCCCGGCCTTGATGTGGGCGACGCCGTCGGTCACCTTGCGGGTGACGAACTCCTTCCCCCGGCGGGGGGAGGTGTGGTTGAAGAGGATCCCCGAGCACGCAAAGATGCCGTAGCTCTCCCGGTAGTTCACCGTGATCCAGTGGCCGTAGACCTTGGCCACTCCGTAAGGACTCCGCGGATAGAACGGCGTCCGTTCGGTCTGCGGGCACTCCTGGATCTTGCCGAACATCTCGCTGGAACTCGCCTGGTAGAAGCGGATCTCCCGGTCCACCAGCCGCACTGCATCCAGCATCCGGGTGACCCCGAGGGCCGTGAACTCCCCCGTGAGGACCGGCTGCTCCCACGAGGTGGGGACGAAGGACTGGGCGGCCAGGTTGTACACCTCGCGGGGCCGCACCTGGCGCAGCAGGTTGATCAGCGAGAGTTGATCCAGGAGGTCCGCTTGGCGGATCTCCACCTGGCCCCGGAGGTGCTCGATCCGCTCGAAGTTCTCGGTGCTCGAGCGGCGCACCATCCCCACCA
>CAZNWB010000077.1:0-6267 GCA_964576535.1 uncultured bacterium
GCGCCTTCGAAGGAGGTCTGGCGATCGATGGGCACGGCAGCATCCACGAAGACGCGGGGCCCCACCACCCGCGCCCGGAAATCCACCGGGCCCTGGACGCCTGGGACGCCGCGGATGGCGGTGCGAATCCGCCCCACCAGTTCGACGGGGGCGCGGTCCAGCAAGGCATCCACAGCCCGTACCCCCAGTCGGCCACCCACCACCAGGACGATCCCTGCAACCGCGATGGCCGCCAGGGCATCCGCCAGGGATAACCACGGAATGCCCCACCGTCGTCCCGCCCAGACCGCACCCAGACCACCCAGGACCGTCAGGGACCCCCAGACGTCAGTTTGGAAGTGGAGCGCATCCGCTTCCAAGGCCTGGCTGCCGGAGGCTGCCGCCACCCTGGACAGGGCCCGGGACCGGGAGACATCCACCACAATGGATCCCGCCATCACGGCGAAGGCGATCCAACTCGGTTGGATCTCCACAGGCTTCCAGAACAGGCGCTCCAGCGCTTCGTAGATGATCCAGAGGCAGGTCAGAAGGAGCAGGGCGGTCTCTATCAGGGCAGAGAGGTTCTCCACTTTCCCGTGGCCGTAGTGGTGATCCAGATCGGCTGGGCGGTCGGCCACCCGGACGGCGAAAAGGGTGATGAGGGCTGCCACCAGGTCCAGGCCGGAGTGGGCAGCCTCGGACAGGATCCCCAGGCTCCCCGTCTGCCAGCCGACCACACCCTTGGTGGCAGTGAGGCCCACGGCCGCGATGACCGATGTCAGGGCGACTCGGACCTTCTGGCGACTCATGTCCTCGCCCGTTCGCATGGTTAGGCCCGCCGGAGGATCCATCGGTCTCTCCATGTATCGCGCTACCACTCCGGTCCGAACCAGCCACCCAGCCGGTGCTGGAAAAATCCAATGTAAAACTGACAACGGACAACTGACAACCGGTCAAGTCCGTCAGATGCCCGGTTGTCGGTTGTCAGTTTTTCATTTTGAAATGCCAGTATGGGGTCCTACCCGGAGGAGGCGGGATCGGCGAACAACTCCGGGCGGAAGGTGCGGACGCGCTTGAGCAACTCCTCCCACTCCCGGGCCAAGGGGAAGGCAAAGGCTAATCCCACGACCGACAGGCCCGCCAGAACATAAAAGTCCACCAGATAGCCCCCCACGAAGTACAGGGCCAACCCCAGGATGACCGGAATCTCCCCCACGGCAAAGACCAGGACCTGATTCGAGGACAGGATGGAGAGCAGCTCGGGAAGATTCCGGCCCTGGGCGCGACGGATCACGCCGTCGGGGTCGAAGAGGCGGCGACGCGTCACGACCACCCCGGCGCAGGCTGCCAGTCCCAGGACGTACAGCGGGTAGCGAAGCCAATCCACGGCGGCAAATACATCCCGCCCCCGAGGGATGTGGCCGACCTTTCGGATCACCTGGACAACAATCCAGTACACCAGGATCGAGCCGAACATGGCCCCGTACACGACCCGCAGGGGGGCCAGCACCGCCCGGAGCCGGCGGCGGATCGGATCGGCGAGCAGCAAGGGATCAGCCAATGTCGTCTCCATCCGGAAGCACCGCGGCCAGGCGCACAATGGAGAGATCGTCCACGACCAAGTCTGCCTCCGCCAGGCTTTCCCGCGGGCAGGAATGGGTCACGGCGACGCAGGCCATGCCGGCGGCCTTTGCGGCCCGGATGCCCCCGGGCGTGTCCTCGATCGCGACGCACCGGCGGGGATGGAGGGCCAGCCCCCGGGCGGCGCGCAGGAACGGCTCCGGATCGGGCTTGCCCCTTTCACAGTCTTCCCGCGTCACGATGGTGGCGAACCGGCCGCGAATGCAAAGCGATTGGAGGACCCGCTCCACCTCGTGGCGGATCGAACCCGTGGCCAGGCCCACACGCCATCCATCGGTGCGGGCCAGAAGTGCCAGGCAGTCCTGAAAGACGGGGACCCCTCCCTCCATCAACTCCTGGTAGCGACGGACCTTGGCCGCCAGGGCCGCCTCGAGCACCTCTCCGGCCGGCAGTAACCGCTCGAGAACCTCCCGGTCCGAGTACACGATGTAGTTCGCATAATAGTCCGCTTCGGTCAACGGTCGCCCGTATACCGCCAGGACGTCCTGGAAAGCCCGCACGTGCAGGGGCTCGCTATCCACCAGCACGCCATCGAAATCAAAGATCACCCCCCGCTCGCCCCCCATCTCCTCACTCATTTTCCTGTGCACGGATCCACCTGGCAGGTCCGGTCATCATCGCTGTCCCTATCGCTATCGCTGTCGGCATCTCGTTCTCGGCTCTAGCCTCTCGGGGGCTCGATCCCGTACGCTTTCATCTTGCGGTGGAGGTTGCTGCGCTCGATGCCCATGCGATCGGCCGTCCGGGAGATGTTCCAATGCCCCTCCTTCAACCGGCGCAGGATGTATTGCCGCTCGAAGCGTTCGCGGGCCTCCCGCAGCGGACCGTCCCACGACACCTCCGGCTCGGCCGCCGCCTCGGATACTACCCCTGGTCGCACCCGCAGCGAGGGTGCGACGTCGGCGTCCTGGATCGTGTCGCCATGCACCATGATCACCATGCGCTCCATCACGTTGCGGAGCTCCCGGACGTTGCCCGGCCAGGGGTGCTGCACCAAGAGATCCATGGCCGCCGGGCTCAACGTCTTTTTTCGTTTTCCGTATTCCTGGGAAAAGAGGAGGAGAAAGTAGTTCGCCAGGAGCGGGATGTCCTCTCTCCGCTCCCGCAAGGGGGGGATCTCGAAGGGGATCACGTTCAATCGGTAAAACAGGTCTTCCCGGAAGTTGCCGTTCTGGATTTCCTCCTCCAGCGGCTTGTTGGAGGCGGCGATCACCCGGACGTCCACCGTGATGATTTCCGTGCCGCCGACCCGCTCGAAGGTCTGCTCCTGCAGGACCCTCAGCACCTTGGCCTGGGTCTTCAGGCTCATGTCGCCGACCTCGTCCAGGAAGATAGTCCCTCCGTCGGCCAGCTCGAACTTCCCGCGGCGCTTCGTAGTCGCCCCCGTGAAGGCCCCCTTCTCGTGGCCGAAGAGTTCGCTCTCGATCAGCTCGTCCGGGATGGCGGCGCAGTTGACCTCGACGAACGGCTTCTCCTTGCGAAGGCTCTGCCGGTGGATCGCCCGGGCGATCAGCTCTTTGCCCGTCCCGCTCTCCCCCCGGATCAGGGCCCGCCCGTGGCTGGGCGCCGCGGACTGGATCTGGACGCGCAGGGCCTGGATGTCCGGGCTCTCCCCCACGATTTCGTACCGTTCCTCCAGCGTCTGACGGAGCGCCCGGTTCTCGAGTTCCAGGCGCTGCCGGTCCAGGGCGTTGCGTACCGCCAAAACGGTCTTTTCCAGGCTCAGCGGCTTCTCGATGAAATCGTATGCCCCGAGCTTGGTGGCCTTGACCGCCGCCTCCACCGTGCTGTGGCCGGAGATCATGATGACCGGCAGCTCGGGGTGGAGCCGTTTCAGTTCCTCCAGGGCCTGGAGGCCGTCCATCCCCGGCAGCCACACATCCAGGATCACCAGGTCGGGCACCGCTTGCCCCACGTGCTTGAGGAGTTCCTCTCCTGTGGCCGCCGCGCGCACACGGTACCCTTCGTCCATCAGGATCCCTTCCAGGGAACCCCGGATGTTCTTCTCGTCGTCAACGACCAGGATTTCCTCGTGGCTCATGCTTACTCTCACCCGCCGCATAGCGGCGGCCAACCGCGTTCGGTAGTTCGGTCGTTCGAGCGTTCGGTCGTTCCCTTTTCCGTGAACAACCGAACAGCCGACTCCGCCCCGGACCGCCCTCGCTCCGGTCTGCGCAGCGGGGCGGAGGTGGCGGAGCGGGGACACTCGAACGGTCGAACGCCCTTCCCGGAGGTTAGGCGGCCACCGGCGCCAGTGCCGGCAGCTCGATGATCAACCTGGCGCCTTTCGGCTGATTTTCCTCCACGCGTATTTGCCCGCCATGTTCCAGGACGATCCGGTTGACGATGGCCAGCCCCAGGCCCCCTGTCGGGCGCTTCGTCGAGTAGTACGGGAGGAAGATGCGATCCCGGTCCTCCGGCGGGAAGCCCTGGCCGGTATCCGCCACCTCCAGCAGGACGCGACCCAGCGCCGTGAGGTGCTGTGTCCGGATCACGATCTCCCCTTCGTCCGGGATGGCGGCCACGGCGTTGTCCACCAGGTTGATCAGGGCCCGCTTCATGTGATCCGGATCCAGCTTGACCGGCGGCAGGGCGGGATCCAGCTCGGTGCGCAGCGTGATCCCGGGGTGCACACCCGCGTACAACTGCGCCACCTGCCGCACCACGGCATGCAGGTCTCCGGGCCGCGGATGGGCACTGGGCATCCGCGCGTAGCGAGAGAACTCGTCCACCAGGTTCCGCAGTCCCTCCACCTCCTGGATGATGGTCCGGGTGCACTCGTCCAGGACCTGCCCCGCGTCGGGGGATCGGTCGGCAAATTTCTTCTGCAGCCGCTGCGCCGAGAGCTGGATCGGGGTCAGGGGATTCTTGATCTCGTGGGCGATGCGGCGCGCCACCTCGCGCCAGGCCATGGCCTGCTGGGCCCGAAGCAGTTCCGAGACATCATCCAGCACGACCACGGCGCCTTGCGTCTCCCCCTCCGGGCTACGCAGGCCGCTGACCGTGACCACCAGGGATGCGGGCCGACCGTTCAAGGTGAGGGAGACCTGCTGGTCCGTGGTCTCCTGACCGTCCTTCACCAGGCGGGCCACCAGGCGGCGCAGCGGTGCCAGCGCCTCCCCGGGAAACACCTCGGGGTACGGACGATGGAGGAGTGCCTCCGCCGGCCGGCCCAGCATGCGGGCCGCCGCCCGGTTCACGGTGTTCAGCTGGCCCTCGGCATCCAGGGACAGGACGCCCGCGGCAATCGTCTCCAGGACGGTCTCCATGGTGCCGCGACGGCGATCCAGCTCCACGTTGGAAGCCTGCAGCTCTTGATAGGCCTGGGTGAGGGCCACCTTGCTCCGGGCCACGTCATCCGTCATCCGGTTGAACGATTCCACCAGCATGCCGATCTCGTCATCGGCTTTGACCTGCACCTTGAAGCTCAGGTCGCCGGCCGCCACCTTGCGCGTGCCCTCGACCAATTCCTGGATCGGACCCGTGATCCCCCGGGCCAGATACACCGCTACCCAGATGGCCCCGAAGATGATCACCAGGGTGACCGTGAGGAAGAGCATCAGGTAGATGCCCTTGATGGGGTTCTTCAGCATCCGGAGCTGCTGGTATTCTCTGACCCCGATGCCGATCTCCGCCGCCTTGCTCACCAGGCCCTCGGGCATCCAGGCGGTGACGGCCACCACGCCCAGGATCTCCTGGGGCGTCCCCGGCCGCACCACCGGGGCAATGGCCCGGATGAGATCACCCTCCGGCATGGATTGGATGGTGACGAACGTCTCGCCGTCCAGCCCCTGGCGGATCAGCCGCGAGCCGGGTGCCAGCATGGCCTCGAGCGGAACCTTCGAGCCGCGCCACTGCGCCAGCTCCACCCGCTGGCGGTTGAAGAGCTGCGCCCCGTCCAGCCCTAACTCGCGAAACGTCTCGCCCCCCGCCCGGCGCGCCGCCCCCACCTCGCCGCCGGCAAGCGCCTCCCCCAGCCGTGCCGCCATGTGGCGCGCCCGGCTCAGGGTCCCCTCCTGAGTCCTGCGGGTGTAGGCCTGTGCGATCTCCAACGCCTTGTCCAGCGATTCCTCCACCTTGATGTTGAACCAGCTGTCCACGCTGGTGGTGATCAGGTTGCTGGCCACCAGGAACAGCAGGCCCGCCGGGAGCAGAGCCAGGCTCACGAAGGCCACCGCCAGCTTGACCCGGAACTTCGAGCCCAGGACGTTCTCCCGCCGCTCCAGGTACACCTTGAACAGGCTGCGAAAGACCAGGAGTACCAGCAGGAGCAGGAGGACGATGTTGACGTTGACCAGGGCGAAGATGAGGATGTTGGAAGCGATGGGGGTGGGAAAGCGGAGTTGCTGGATGAGGACCTGGACCGTGGTCAGACCCACGACCAAGACCAGGACCGAGACCAGAATAATACGATTCCGGCGGGTGCGTGCCGCTGCGTCGGTCAATGGCAAATCCGTCATCGCTTTGGGCGAGGGCGCAGGATTCCGCCAGAAGGTGTACCGGGGGGGACCACGCCAAGCGACCGTAGGTGCCTCGCCCATCCCCAGACAGCAGGCGCAAGAAGAAGCTCGGAAATGCTTCGCCCTCCGGGAGAGTTTCCCCGGAGAGTATAGGGGATGGGGGAAGGTCAAGGCAAGGCAAAATCCC
>CAZNWB010000077.1:6367-12958 GCA_964576535.1 uncultured bacterium
CAAAATCCCGCCATGGCGGGACGGGACGCGGGGTCAGATGACGGCGGCTTTCAGGGGGCGGGAGGCGGGAAGCAGCGGGGAGACCCACTGCTCCACGGCGGCGGTGGAGAGGCTGAAGGGTTCGGCCTCCGCTTCCAGACGCTCCTGGATCCGGCGGACGAGCTCCAAGTGGAGCTGGTGGCCGGCACTGTGAGCGATGATCGTCCCCACCAGGGGCTTGCCCAGCAAGTACAGGTCTCCCAGAAGGTCCACGATCTTGTGGCGGACGAGTTCGTCCGGAAAGCGGAGGGGGCCGTTGAGGACGCCTTCTTCACCGATCACCAGGGCGTTTTCCAGCGAGCCACCCTTGGCCAGGCCCATGCGCCTGAGCGTATCCACGTCTCTGAGAAAGCCATACGTGCGGCCCGGGGCCACCTCGCGCGCGTACCGGTCGCGGCCGACCTCCATGGCCACCGTCTGCTCGCCGAGCAGCGGGTGGTCGAAGCACATCGTGTAGATCACCTTCAGCCGCTGTGAAGGCACAACCCGAAGGCTGCGGGTCCCCAGTTCCACCGCGATGGGCTGCCGGATCTTCAGAAACGTCTTGGGAGCAAACTGCCGGCGGAGACCCGCGGAACGGATTAGGTCCACGAAGGGGGCTGCGCTTCCGTCCAGGATCGGGATCTCGGGGCCGAACAGGTCGACCTGGACATTGTCCACGCCCATGCCGGCAAAGGCGGACATCAAATGCTCGATCGTCTTGACCGAGACGCCACCCTTCGCAATGGTGGTGGCGTTCTGGGTGTCCACCACGTTCTCGGGCCGGGCCTCGATCGTGGGGGCCGCCGGAAGATCCGTCCGACGAAAGACCACCCCTCGATTGGCAGGCGCCGGGTACAGGGTCATCGAGACCTTTTCCCCTGTGTGCAATCCGATGCCTTCGCACCGGACCGGCCGCTCCAGGGTTCGCTGATGGCTCAAGGTGCTCTCCTTTTCCTTCCCTTCCCAGCGCGGGCAGAATTGCCCTCCGACCCATACCCCGAATCGGCGTTCAATTTTTGCAAGGGAGATACCAGTTTCTCGGAAGCCGATACAATGTTAACCTGCTGAAAACACATGGGTTTTCAGACCATTTCGGATGGACGTATCGCCCGTTCCAGTGAAACGGCGTTTTCTGTGGTGTGTCTGCAACGTAGTGTGGCGCTTTTACCCGGCAGGATCAGTCAGGTTGGCCGTAGGGCACGCAGGAGAAGCTGGCAAAGCGCTTCACGGAAGGGCACATCTCCAAGGGGGGCCATCAACCCCTCCACTCGCGCATGGAGGGCGGGGTCTGGCGGCGGGGCCTGAACTCCACGGGACGACGCGGCGGGGTGCACGGGCATTGCCGGCACCTCCCCGATTCGGAGAACCAAATCTCGCACCACCGATCCGCCGAGTTTCTCGTTGAGAGCAGCCATCACCCGGTGGCGCATCATGCTCAGGTGGTGCAACCACACGGGATCCGTGACGTGGATGATCAAACGCCCCTGCCACAAGCCATGCGGCTGCGCACGGCGGGCAATCTGCTGCCCCACGACCGCGGGCCACACCGCCCAGATCTTGCCCTGACGAAATCGGCCCTCGAGGCCCAGGCGCTGAAACGTGCTGGGGATCGCCTCTGCGATTCTCACCGGCTGGCGCCAGGCGAACCGGCTCACCCCGTCCCTCCCGACCGTGGAGCCCCCGGGCCTGACCTCGCTCCCCGGCGGACCGCCCGAAGGGCCTCCTCGATGCCGCGATTGGCCAGAGCATCCGCCTCCGCATTCTCCTCCCGGGGAACGTGCGTAATGGTGAAGCGCCGGAAGCCGGCGATGAGGTCCCTGGCCTTTGCGTGCAGTCCCCGCAGGACGGGATGCTTGACCTGATAGCGTCCCTGGAGCTGGCGCACCAGGAGTTCCGAGTCCGAGTATACCTCGATCTCGTTGCATCCCAGCGCCCGGGCCCGATCCAACGCCAGCAGGAGGGCACGGTACTCGGCCACGTTGTTGGTCGCCTCACCAATGGATCGGTGGATCTGCTCCACGACCTTCCCATCCGGACCGGTGATGAGGACGCCGACGCCGGCCGGACCCGGGTTGCCGCGGGCCGCCCCATCAATATGGATCCGGCTGCTTCCGGGCGACTCCACCCGCTTCCCCCGGGGGGCCGCACGTGGCTCCAAGGTCTTCACGGCGGCGCGGATGCTCTGAATCGCCTCGGCCGCGGAGAGGCCAGGCGGCAGGTGCAAGACGCCGGCGCCTGGGAGGGCATGGCTCAGGCGACGAAGACGGGAGAGAAGGTCGGCGAGATCCACGCCGCTACCCGGCGTAGTGGAGGATACGGTTGCAGGAGGTACAGGTGTACATTCGGTCGTTGCGGCGAACCTCGCTGTAGGTCTGCGGGGTCATGGCGATGCCACAGCCAGAGCAGGATCCGTTCTTGACCGTCACGACGGCCATGCCGCGGGTTCTGGCCAGGCGGGTATACTGCTGGAGCAGGCTGCTGTCCAGTCGGCTGGCCTGACCCTTGCGGGCCTCCCGGAGGTCCGCCAATTCCCGCTGCAGCTTGGTAAGTTGTGCCTCCTTCTCCGCGCGCTCCCGCTGGGAGACCGCTTCGGCTGCCTTGAACTCCCTTTCGGCCGCGGTCACAGCCTTGGCGGCCTCGTCCCCGCGGTCGAAGAGCAACAGGATCTCTTCTTCCAGCTTGGAGGATTTTTCTTTCAGGGCGTCGATCTCGCGGAGGACGGCGGAGTATTCCTCGTTCGTCTTGATCTCGAAGAGGCGGGCCTGTTTCTTCTTGAGATTGAGTCCTGCCTCGTCCAGCTCGCGCTCTTTCGCCCGTCGTTCCTTCTGAAGCTGCTCCGACCGGCTCCTGGCCGCCTCCAGCCCGGTCCGCGCGCCGGTCAGCCGGACCTCCAACGCCTGGATCTCCTGCGGGATCGCCTGGCTCTCCACCTCCACCTTGGCGACGGCCTGATCCAGTCGCTGCAGCTCGATCAGCTTTTCCAGTCCATTCCACATTCCTCTACACCCCGCCCGGCGGTTCCCGCAATCGGGCGAAATAGTATGGCACAGATGCCACGGAGGGTCAATGGCGGGTTCTGTGCTGGGATGCATCCAAGAGCCTGTGATGGGCGCGTCACACGCTCGCCGGGCTCCTGCTGTCAACGATGCGCCGGCAGGCGGATGGGTCGGAGACATCTGTCAGCCATCCGTCGTCGTTGACGCCCGAGGCTTCCTATGATCCAGACCGGGACCACAAAGTCCCCACGGCTCCCATGGCCAATAGCCACGCCCATTCCGAACGAAGCGTGTGTTGCCGGGTTAGCCCATCAGTCTCTCGGGGACTCGCACCCGCTTTCCAGCCCAGATGGCAGATCCCTGCTGGGTCGATTCGCGCTCCCCGCTCTGTTGACCGTGAAGAGGGATATTGACACGTTACGCAATACCTCTTCTCACAGGAAGGCCGTCGGTACCCGGGGCAGGACCGTAGCCAGAAAGGGGTCGTGCCTCGAGCACCAGATCCCCTTGGGACCCATGCAAGGCTTGCACTCCATACTGAAAAAGCCTTACCCGTAGATCCCTTTGGATGGCCCGTGTCAGCCAGGCTTGGAATCTCCGCTCCGTGAATCGGTTCACGATCAAGGTCCCGCCGATTCACCGATGCACTCCCAATCCCCGCAGGGTCACGAAGGGGGTGTCTGCTTTTTTCCACCTGCTTTCAACTGCTTTTTGTGCTTATTTTCCAAGACCTTTCAGGAGCCTTGCCTCATCCGCTCCGAGGCTGTATGGCGGACCGTATTCCGCCTGTATGGCTCCAACGTACCGTGAGGACGGACAACATGCGATTCAACACCATTGGAGTACCTCTAGGGAAGTAACGAAGTCCGGACCGGAACAGGACCGCCCCTTCAGCTTCCGGCGCGATAGGAACAAACCTTGCAAACTTTCCCGACTTTGCTCCCGGCTTAGGATATTGGCCGGTCCATTGGCAACCCGTCAGATCCATGTCTGCGACCAAGCCGTTGGCCGGGCATACCATGATCGGCTGGCGCTCAACGATCGGATCTGGTATTCTTACTGTCCCGTTGGCGTGGCGGGGACGCTGACGCTATGGATGCCACGTGGGGTGGTTGCAGCGTTTCGGCGCCGTCTCCAGATGGTGTCATTCAGAGGCGTGGGAAACCACGTCGCCTGACAGTCGCCGGTGGGGGGAATGCACCGGGCCGAGAAAGCTGCCCATGACAGAAACGCTCGGCCAGGTGCCCCTCAATTCGCTTGAGGACCTCAAGATATCCCTCATGCAGATTCGCGGGGAGCCGCATGTGGAACTTCGGATCCACCCTCGGGCTGCTCCCGGCAATGCCGGCGGTCTCCCTGGCGGGAGAGCGCTCGTCCTGCCTGTCAGCTTGCTCCCTGAGCTTCTCCGCGCCATGACGGAGGTTACGGAGGTCTTTATCAGGCGGGACCTGATCTCCGTTCCCGAAACGAGGGGCGTGGAAACTTGGCAATCCACCACCCCACCTGTCGCAGGCCCACCGGCTCGGACGGATTCTCGCCAAAACCCCCGAGTGCATGTGAGGATTCCTGTCGAATGTCGCCTGCTGGATCCGACCACGTTCTGGCCCGGCAAGTGGGTGGCCGGCGAAATCACGAATCTGAGCGTCGGCGGGGCACAGGTGTGGCTCGACGAACACTTCCCCCGTTTCAGACAGGTCGAGATCTTTGGGGAGGTTGAGGGAACGGTACTCCGGGGGCGTGCGGAAATCGTGGGAGCCGACCTCATGAGAACGGCGCCCAAGTACGGACGCCACAGGCATAGTTTCCGGTGGGTGAGTATGGATACCTTTGCGAAATCCGCCCTAAGTAGACTTGTTCCCATGACGATCGGTTGAACCGGACTGGATTCATCCGCAGCGAACCCAGGGACATGCCAGGCAGACGAGAGACCTAGCTGTGCACCCGACATCCCTGCCGGCGCCGTGAACGCCTAAGAAGGTGTGTCCTCCAGCGGAGACGTAGGTATTGTTGAGGAGGGCGGCTCAGATGGCCACGAACGATCCAGTCTCTAAGGGAATTCCCGCCAAGGTCGAAACACCCGCAGCCGAGACCTCCCCGCCCTCGCTGGACACCTACGCCATCCAGCGCCGGGGAACCCGAGTCCTCATTCAAGAGCGGGCCCCGGTCCAGCTTCACCTCAGGGCCGCCGAGCTGCTTGAGATCAGTCGCTCGGGTGCACTTGTGGAGCACACCGTCGGCGTGCGGGTGGGTGAGGTCTATCGCCTCTTCCTCCCGGTTCAGGGTCTTGAACTGGAGGTGTTGGCCCGAGCAGTCCGCTCCTCCGTTGCTCAGGTCGTACCGGCGACCGGAGGTGAAGGGCAGATCGTGTATCGGACGGGGCTTGAATTCGTCGAGCTCAAAGAGACAGTGGCCAAGACCCTCTCAGCCTTCGTGGATGATGTGCATCAACAGACGGCTGGCAGCCGATTGACACAGCCCGCAGCCAAGGCTCCCGAAGACCGGACGAAAGTCCCCAACGGAGAGGTTCCAGACAAAGGGGTCGCGATGCGCCAGCATGGAAAGGCGAATGCCATTCCGGCCAACCAGATCTCGGTCCCGGGTCCTGAGCGGCTCGCAGGAAGTCGCTGGGCCCTCGGCGGCCTTCTGATTCTCGGGAGCGTGCTGCTCTCGTCTCTTCTCTATCTCACGGCAGCGCATACGACCGTGAGATGGACCTTCGCCCGGGAGACCGTGGCAGGGATCGCTGGACCTGCTGCGCCGAAGACCGACCCAGGTGGGGAGCAAGCGTCCACGTTGCTTTCTGGAGCGGCAGGTCTGCGAGAGAGTGAATTGGTATCTCTCGGACTGCTCCCGTCCCAGCAAGGACCACAGATGCCTCTGCCGAACGAGGCAGTGGCCGCTTGGATAACTGGCTCTTCGACCGAATCCGCCCAGGCTGGGGCGGCAGCGGATCTTTCGCTCCCTCCGTCTGTTGTGAGCTCAATCCTTGGTCTACGGGTGAGCGTGCCTCAACGGTTCCCCAGCGGGGACAGGAGCGATGGCCAGCCGCAGGTGATCGAAGAGACCGTCCAGCCTGCCACGCCTCGACCCCCTACGGAATCCCCGATGCCGCAGGCAGAAAGTGTGCCTCCTGATCTCTCACCTCCGTCGCCAGGCACGAGTCAAATCTCGAACCTCGTGGCGCCAGTGCCTCAACCGACGCCCATGCGTCCCAAGGACAACAGCCAGCCAGCCTCGCGGGACAGGGCCATGCCGTCCGTCCGCGTTCCATCTCCCACACCGCCACCGGCACCTCGGGAAGACAAGGCGCCCCAAAGAACTATCAATCTTCAAGGGGCTGACCTGCGGGGGGCCGATCTGCGGGGCGCTGACCTTCAGAGAGCAGATCTCACCGGGGCCCGGCTGGCGTGGGCCCGGTTGACGGGGGCGAAGCTCCAGGGCGCCACGCTGCAGGGGGCCGACCTCTCTGAGGCGGACCTGTGGATGGCCGACCTGCGGGGGGCGGATCTTCAGCGGGCGGATCTCACCGGGGCCCGGCTGGCGTGGGCCCGGTTGACGGGGGCGAAGCTCCAGG
>CAZNWB010000077.1:13058-14539 GCA_964576535.1 uncultured bacterium
CGACCTCTCTGAGGCGGACCTGTGGATGGCCGACCTGCGGGGGGCGGATCTTCAGAAGGCCGACCTGCGGGGGGCCAAGCTCACTCCGGGGGAACAGCCTGCCAAGGAATGGGAAGCCGCCGGTGAAGCAATCTCGATGGTCCCCGCACCGGGCGAGGCACTGCCCGAGATCCCCGTAGAGATACTGGACCCCAGACGAATCGTCGCGGAGCGGCCGAGGGAGGAGGAAGCCCGCTAGGGACGCACGATCCTCGCCCCGACGAACTCCTGCTCAAAACAAAACCCCGCGTGACTCTGTGTCACGCGGGGTTTTGTTTTGACTTGATTGTGGTACTCCCAAGAGGGCTCGATCGGTTGGTAGTTCCCATCTCTGGTGGGGTGACTCCCCGAGCCTCAACTACTTGAATCCCTTGGCCGTGACCTCCATGCACTGCCGCTGATAAACGGTCAGGATGTTCACCACATGGTCGTCGATCTTCACGTCATAGATTCCTTTGAGGTCGGGATGCCGATCACGAATGTCCTGCAGGGCCTTCTCATAGCCGCCTTCCCCTCCGGCGACCGACATCCGCGGAACGGAGGAGAGGCCGACGATCGGCGTGGAGATTCCGTGCTGGCACCCGCGCCCCTTCACCGGTCCGGTAAGGACGGCGCCGGGGGGCAAGTCCTTCGGGGTCAGGGTAACGTAGGATAAGGGACCCCCGGCGTGGAAGAAGACGATGAGACCTCGCACCTGGATGAGGCCGGGGTCGGCCTCATATGATTCGCTCTGGGCGAAGGTCGCCGATTGGGAAAGCGCGGCGGCCAGGAGGCAGGCCTGGAGCACCCGACGGCTCACGGGCGTCCCAGCCTCCCTGTCACCACGGTGCAGACCCGACTGTAGAGGCCGAAGAGCAGGCTCGTGGCCTTCACGTCAGCTTTGACATCGTAGAGCGTGGCGTCCTGGTCCGCACCCAGCGCCCGGCTGGTCGCCGTCGCATAGCTCGCGTCCCCCCATGCCACGAGGTGGAGCAGGCTCTGGTAGCACGCCTCCCCGGAGACGCTCCTGTCCGATGGGTCGGGCCTGACATCGCTCGGCGTCGCGGAGCGGTAGGCGCGGGGCACGCGGACATCGGTGTAGACCAGGCCGCAGCCGGCGCCCGAGGCGGCGATGAGTCCCGCCAGCACCAATCGAGTCACGGTCGTCATGCGTGGCTGAACCTCGAGCCCCGCGCGCGGCGATGCATCGGACACCCGCCATCCCCCCATCGCGAAGGCGCCGGAGAAATTACCCGCTTAAGAAGCGGGATGGCGCTGACCAGGCGTGCTTTGCACGCAAATACGATGGCAGGCTGGTGGGCCCAGCAGGACTCGAACCTGCGACCGTTCCCGCTTAACAGCGGGATGGCGCTGACCAGGCGTGCTTTGCACGCAAATACGATGGCAGGCTGGTGGGCCCAGCAGGACTCGAACCTGCGACCGTCCGGTTATGAGCCGGTGGC
>CAZNWB010000078.1:0-14523 GCA_964576535.1 uncultured bacterium
GATTACGGTCCTGGATCGAGGTGCCCATGGCACCGTCGAAGATCAGGACCCGCTCCCGCAGGCACTGTCGGAAATCCCTGGTCATCTGGTCCGCCGATTCAAAACCATCAGACAATATACTTCATATTTATCCTCAGATTTAGCAGATTACGCAGATTTCCTAAAGACAATCATTCAGGAACATTTGGGGGCCTGGAGGCCTGCTGGGTCCGCTCGATCCCCTGGATCAGCCGATACAGAAGCTCGACCTTGGGGACGGCCAGTCCCAGCGTTGCCGCCAGGCGCACGACGTGCCCGATGGTGTGGTCGGCCTCGGTGACCTTCCCCCGCTCCAGGTCCTGGAGGGTCGAGATCCTGACCTGGGTCACCCCCTGCTCCAGCATCGCGCGTCCTCGCGCCATTACCGACTCGACCGCCTCTTCGAAGGAGAGGCTGCACACCGTCTTCACCGCGAAGCCCCGGAAGTCCTCCAAGGGGATGCGCGTCCGTTCGGCGATCTGCGCGACCTCCCGGCTGAGCTCGACGAACAGCGTGGCCAGGCCCCGGTCCAGGTAGATCTGGTGCAGGGACAGGCGGGTCACGCATGAGAGGGCCGCCGCGGGCACCATCTGGTTGAGCTTGCACCACGTGGCACTCCGGATGTTCGCATGCACCTCGACGGGAAGGCCCGCCTTCCGGAAGAGGTCCGCGATGGCCTCTCCCCGGGCCGACGGCCGTCCGTCCAGCTCCCCGATCCAGGTCCCGCCGTTCCCCGTGTGGAGCACGCGCCCGGGTCCGGGCATCGAGGCCCCGATCAGCGTCATCGCCCCGACGACCGCTTTCTGGCCAAAGGCCTCCGCCAGCTCCTCGTCCTTCCGGCCGCCGTTCTGGACCGATATGGCCGCGCCGATCCTGCCCCGCAGGTGGGCGAGGGCCGCCAGGGCCTCCGGCGTATCCTGGCTCTTCACGCACAGGATCAGGAGGTCGGCCGCCCCCGCTTCGCGGGGATCCACGACGGCCCGGACATCCCGGACGACGTGACGCCCGCGCACGCCGTCGATCTCGAGCCCCCGGGCCCGGATGGCCTCCACGTGGGCCTTTCGGCCGATGAGCGTGACGTCACCACCCGCCTGGGCAACGTAGCCCCCGATCACGCTCCCCAGGGCCCCGGCACCAGCGATCACCGTTTTCACGAGACTGGCTACCTCCTTCTTGGTGTCCCCCTCGGGGATGCTTGAAGCCCCACCCCCACCTCATTCCTCCCCCCTCAAGGGGGAGGAGACCCTCTGGGAATGGTGGACTGTGCCAGCGGATCACGTTGTAACGTTCAACCGTCAGCCTCGCAGCCGGCCGCGAACCAGCGGTCAGAGCATTGATCGGGGAATCTAGCATGCGGAGTACGACCGGTCAATTGACCCGACGAAGATCCGGACTGTGAGGCTCGTGACATCGTGAATCGGTCCTGATTGTCTATGCATCCAATAGGTGGGCTATATCGGAGTGGAGCAGTCTACTTTCACCTTGACCCGATTTACTTCCCCGGCCTATCATCCGCCGCGTTCCCTCGCTCGATCCGGAGGGTTCGCTTCGGTCGGACTGCCGGCCCAGGTTGCAAGAATTGCCATGGCGTACTCTCTCGGGCTTGGCCTTCCCAGATTGCAACGTGGCGTGTGCTCTTTGCGACCGCGCTACCAGCGGCGCCTTCCGCCTCTCCCTCCGGGCTGTCCAGCAGAATGGATCGACCCGGCCGCTTTCGGTGTCAACGCGGAAGCCTCTCTCCGACGGGGCTCACGCGTCGCGCTGTGGTTGGAGCCCTGTCCCGCCAAGAGCGCCTCCGGGGGCTCGATACCCGCCTGGCTCTTGGGCTCGAGATACCGGCGCGGGCGGACACAGATCGGAGCGGCGGCCCTCGTGTTGGGGGTGCTCTGGCTCGCGGTGGCCGCCGCGGGCGACGACGCCGGGCTTCCCCTCGTCGAGGGCGAGCGTCTGTGGGCGCAGTCCCCCGATCCGGGGAACCCCGTGGCCTGCGCGACCTGTCACTGGGATGCGGGGGCCGTCCGCGGCTGGGCGCCCAGCTTCCCCAAGTTCAGGCCGCTGCCGCTCCCCGCCGCGCGCGTCATGACCTTGCTCCAGGCCAACGCCGAAGCGGTAGAACGGCACTACCGTGTCTCCGATCCGCTCCCAGCCGCCACCGCCATTACCGCCTACCTCACGGCGCTCGGGCGCGATCTCCCGGTCACCCCCGGCGTGACCCCCGACCGGCCGCCATTGCCTGAGCGGCTCCGGGCCCTGGCCGCCAGCGTGACCCGGGGCGAGCAAGAGTTCGCCGACCGCTGTCGGGCCTGCCATGGCCCGGATGAGTCGGCCGCGGCACTTCGCCGGTTTCCTCGTCTCGCGCAGGGGACGCCGCAGTCGATGGAAGCGTACCTGGAAGGCCACACCAGGGAGCCCCGACTCCCCTGGGACGGGCAGGCGGTCGCCGACCTCATGGCGTACCTGGCGTCCCGGCTCGCCACGGAGAGGACCGGGGTAAATCTCGATCACGCACGAAAGGAGCGTCCATGATCCGAGTGTTCCTCGCCGTCTCACTCGCTGTCTCGGTTTGCGGCGGGATCCTGGCGCTGGCACAGCCCGCCACCGGGCAGACCGTCATCTCCGGCACCGTGAAGAGCAAGGACGGGAGGCCCGTGCGGGGGCTCGCGCTGCTCGAGAAGGGAGAGATTCATAACAATGTCTGGGACCGCGGCGCGCTCGTGGACGCCCAGGGCCGGTTCAGGATCGAGGTGGCCTCCGGCGGGCAATACGGCCTCCACGTGTACTCCAGCGGCTACTTCTACGACCCCCAGGCGGTCAGGGTCGAGACCGGCAAGACCCTCGAGGTGAACGTGGCCCTCGTGCCCGAGCCGACCCGCGCCAATGATCCCCTTATCAAGCAGGTTGGATTCTTCCCGGTGGAGGCCCGGCAGGGCAAGGTGACCTTCGTGAAGATGGACGTGGCCGACCCGAACGGCATCCTGGGCCCCCAGGTCCTGGCCGTCAACGCCGCGACGGGGCGGGCCTACGCGCTGGATCCGCCCCGGTGGGTCTGGAGCCCCAAGTCCAACTACCCGAACGGCGTCTACCAGCTCGAAGTGGACACCCCCCAGGCGCCCATCAATCCCCGGGACTGGCACTTCGTGGTGGCCGACCACCAGTGCAATACCTCGGACATTCTCTCGTATCCCCACGAGCCCAAGCCGCAGCAGGTGATCCGGTGAGCCGCGTCAGCTTTGATGTTGACCCCTGTGGGATAGAAGCATACCCTGACGTGCCCTGCCGTGTTTCGGTAGCATGATGTTGCCGGGGTCCGATTGACGAACCTCACACTGGAGAGAGTGGCCATGGCCTACTCCCTCGGGTTAGGTCTCACCAACGAGTGCAATCTCGCCTGCGCGCACTGCTACCGGCCGACCGGCGGCGCCTTCCGCCTGTCCCTGGAGGATGTGCAGCGCACTTGCGAGAGCGTGCCCATCGCCTCCGCCAACCTCGGCACCGGGGAGAATGGAATCCATCCCCAGTTCAACATCATCACCGAGTACCTGCTCGGACGCGGCATCAAGACCAGCCTGACCACCAACGGCTACACGGTCGAGGTGATGCCCAATGCCCTCTTGAAATCGCTCACCGAGGTCGAGTTCTCCTTCGATTTTCCCACCCAGCCGGAACAGGACGCCTTCCGCGGGCCGGGCGCGTGGGACATGGCCATGCAGGCGATGCAACGCTGCCGGTCGCTGGGGGTCGAGGTGACGATCGTCGCCGTGATGATGCGGACCAACTTCCGGCGGCTGCCCGAGGTGGCCCGCCTGGCCCAGGACTGCGGGGCGAACTTCCGGGTCAACGTGTACCAGCCGGTGAAATCCGACGCCTTCTCCATGAGTTACGCCGAATTCTGGGAGGGGTGGCGGCGCCTCTTCGAGGTGGCCGGGCTTGTCGGCACGACAGAGCCCATCGTGAACGCCATGCTGGGTCTCAACAGCCTGGCGGGCTGTGCCTGCGGGCGCCGGACCATCCGGGTGACGCCCCTGCGCCGCGTCATCCCCTGCGTGTACTGGCGCGGGGACGGCCTGCCCCTGGAGCGGCTGTGGGAATTGAAGGAGGCCATTCTCCAGACCGAGAACTTCTGCGCCGCGCGCCTCCTACCTGCGGCCTGCCGGGGATGCGTCCACGAGACCACTTGCGCGGGCGGGTGCGTGGGGCGGCGGCTTCTGGCCGGGGACATCACGGCGCCCGACCCGTACTGCCCCATCATCCGGCAGGATCCCACTCGCCTCACGGCGCGGATGGCGCAGGGGAGGGCCCTGGTCAAGTCCGGCTCGGCCTGCACGACGATCCTGCGCGTGGACGGCCACGCGGGAACCGCGTCATGACCGATCACGCCCGCCCCACCCAAGGGGTGCCTTGTCGGGTACCCGGTGGCCGCCCGGCCATCGTGCCCGAGCTGCCGACGATCCTCTACCTCGAGACCACCAACCGCTGCGACTCCCTGTGCCAGACCTGCATCCGGACGTTCCAGACGCTGGAGCCGCCCAAGGACCTGACCCTGGACGAGCTGACCCGGATCGTGGACCAGCTCCCGCACCTCCAGCGGGTGCTGCTGCACGGGATCGGCGAGCCGCTGCTCAACCCCCAGCTCTTCGAGATGATCGCCTTTCTCAAGGGCCGGGGTGTCACCGTCGTCTTCAACTCCGACGCCATCGGCCTCACGGACAAGAAGCGGCGGGGACTCATCCAGAGCGGCCTGGATGAACTGCGGGTCTCCATGGACGCGGCCACGCCGGAGACGTTCCGGGCCATCCGGGGCGTGCCCATGTTCCACCGGGTGGTGGAGAACACCTCGGCCCTCGTGGCTCTCCAGCGCGAGTTGGGTGCCGTCACGCCGAAGGTCTCGCTGTGGTTCACGACCATGAAGGAGAACGTGCGCGAGCTCCCGGATTTCATCCGCCTGGCCGGGAAGATCGGCGCGGCCGAGGTGAACGTCCAGCGCCTGATCTACTATGGCCAGGGAATGGCGGTCCAGGAGCAGTCCCTCTACGGGTCCTTGACCGCCCTGGAGACCCAGGTCCTGGCCGAGGCGGCGCAGCTCTGCCGGGAGCAGGGGATCGCGCTCAAGGCCTCGGGCGACAACACGCCGGAGGCGAGCCTGACCCCCGAGGAGCGGGAGCGGCCCTGGGCCGGATGCCAGCGACCCTGGAAGCTGAGCTACGTCACCGCCAACGGCAACGTCCTCCCCTGCTGCATCTCCCCCTGGACCGCCAAGGATTATGCGGGGCTGATCCTGGGGAACGCCTTGACCCAATCCTTCGCCGAGATCTGGAACGGGGAACGCTACCAGCGGTTCCGGACGCAGTTCGAATCCCACGCGGCCCCGGATCCCTGCCGGGGGTGCGGACGACTCTGGTCCTACTGAAAACTGTGTAACGTTTACCGTGTACCGTGTAACGCGAGAACGCGGTCCGATCGTTCCACGGCACACGTTACACGCCACCCCTTACACGTTCCACGGCCATGCCATGAGAGTTGCCCTCGCCATCATGGTCAAGCAGCCCGCCCCTGGGCGGGTGAAGACGCGCCTGTGCCCGCCCCTCACCCCGGAACAGGCCAGGGATCTGTATCGCTGCTTTCTCCTGGACAAGATGGCCCAGGTCCGGCGCATCGCGGCCGCCACCCCGTACCTGGCGTTCACCCCGCCCGAAGCCGGATCCTTTTTCCGAGATCTTTCCGGCGGGACCTTCTCCCTGGTCCCCCAGGAGGGACGGGACCTCGGCGAGCGACTCCATCACCTCTCGACCCACCTCCTCGCCGTGGGGCATCCGGGCGTGGTGATCGTCGACAGTGACACGCCGAGCCTGCCGGACCCGTGCCTGATGGAGGCGGTCGAGCGCATGACCGACCGCGACACCGATGCCGTGTTCGGCCCGGCCGAGGACGGGGGGTACTACCTCGTGGGTCTGCGACAGTCGGCGCCGGCCATCTTTCAGAGGATTGCGTGGAGCACGCAGGTTGTCCTGGGCCAGACGCTGCGCGCGGCCGCGGGTGCCGGCCTCCGGGTGCACTTGCTTCCGCCGTGGTACGACGTGGATACGGGAAAGGACCTCGGCCGGCTGACCCGCGACCTGGAGGGCAACGGGACCACGGCACGCGAGACCTGGGCGTTCCTCCAGGGCCTCAGGGCGGGATGGGTGGAGGGAGAGCGGTCGTGAAGTTCGAGCCAAAGTGGTCGGGCCCCGGCACGCTGTATGTTCTCGGGGCCCTGCGCATCGCGTACGGCATCCTCTGGCTGCAGCAGACGACATGGAAGGTCCCGCCGGACTTCGGCCTGGCCCGCAAGGATGGCCTGTACTACTGGACCAGCGAGATGGTGAAGTACTCCTTCCTTTCGCCCCACAAGTTCTTCGTGGAATCCGTGGTCCTCCCGAACTTCTTGTTCTTCGCATGGCTCACCCTTCTTACCGAGTTGTTCATCGGATTCTCGCATCTGGTCGGAGTCGTGAGCCGGCTGGGGGCCTTTCTGGCCCTCGCCATGTCCGCGAACCTGCTGGTGGGTCTCGCCCGCCATCCCGGCGAATGGCCGTGGAGTTACCTCATGCTCCTGGGCTATGCCCTCCTCTTCCTGAGCGGCCATCCGGGCCGGACACTCGGGCTGGATGGATGGCTGTCCCGGCGCCTGCACAGGCCGGCCCTTGCCGGCCGGCTGTGGGCGCGCGTCCTCGGCTTGTTGACCTAGCCGCGATCCAGAAAACTTTGAACCGCCATGACGCCAAGAGTCCGAAGTGGAAATTTGGCAATCAGGCAACTGGGAACCCCAGGTTGCCAAATTGCCTAGTTGCCTAGTTGCCAGCTCATCTCGGCTGCGCCTCGGTCTCATCGCCATCGGCCTCCTGTCGCTGCTGGGATATCTGTCGGTGATGGTCCGCATCACCGGACGCCCGGCCTTCCTTCGCTGGGGATTCCCCCAGGTGGACTTCCTGGGGATCTACCTGCTCCACTTCTTCCCGTTACTTCTCCTCGCCCTGATTGCAGGCTGGTGGGTCTTCCGGGCCGGGGCGGACGATTCGGCCACGCTGGGGATCATCCTGGGGTTCGCCCTGCTCTTCCGCCTGCTCCTCTTGCCGGCGCCGCCGGTCCTCTCCAGCGACATCTTCCGCTACATCTGGGACGCCCGGGTCCAGGCGGCGGGCGTCAATCCCTACCTCTCCCGGCCGGCGGACTTCGACAGCGAGGAGGTCAAGAAAGATCCCCTGTACCAGCAGCAGAACCGGCCGTTCGCTCGCACGATCTATCCCCCCCTGGCCCAGGCGGCGTTCCGCGCGGTCCGGGCCGTGGCGGGAGAGAGCGTGACCGCCATGAAGGCGCTCATGCTGCTGGGCGACCTGGCGACCCTTGCGATCCTGGTCTACCTTCTGGGGGCGCTCGGGCTTCCGCGAGGGCGGGTCATCCTGTACGCCTGGCAGCCGCTGACCGTGTTCGAGATCGCCAGCTCGGGACACGTGGATGCGCTGGCGGTCCCCTTCATCCTGCTGGCAGTCCTGGCCTGGCGGGGACACCGGAACGCCGCTGCAGGGATCGCCCTGGGCGCCGCGACCCTGGTGAAGATCTTTCCCGTCGTTCTGCTTCCCGCCTTTCTCGGTCGGAGGCGCTGGCCGCTGCTTCTCGCCTGCGCGGCTACGATCGGTCTCGCCTATCTTCCATTCCTTGCCGGGGCGGGACTCAAGGCGCTGGGGCATCTTCCGCAGTTCCTCTCCGATCCAGGCGAGACCTTCAACCCGTCTCTGATGGGCCTCGCCTCCCTGGTGCTCGGCCGGATCAGCCCGGCACCCTTGGTCTGGGCGTCCTGGATGGGCGGCGCGGCCATGGCTGCCACGCTCCTCTGGCTGTTCCGCACCGAGACGGACGGCCTGAACGCCCTGCTGGCCCGGATCTGGGTGGTGGCCACTGCCCTGACCCTCCTGACCCCGACACTGCATCCCTGGTATCTGCTCTGGCTTCTCCCCCTCTTGACGATCCAACCCCGACCGGCATGGATCTACCTGACCGGCGCCATCAGCGTGAGCTACATCTTCTATATAGTGACGCCGGCCACCCGGCTCCTGATCGGAGGGCTGGAATATCTGCCCTTCGTCTTGCTGCTCGGCTGGCAGTGGCGCCGCTCCCCCACCCGCGCCCTGCCGGCAGCAACCCTGGGACTCGTGCGGGACATCCCATGATACTGGTCACGTACGTGCTGGCCGCCTTCTATCTCGCCTGCCTCTTCGGGTTGTTCCTGTACGGGATCAACAGCTACATCCTGATCCTGCTCCACCGGCGGCACCGGCGGGCCGCCCAAGCCGTGGAACGCAGCATCCGGGCGCAGGCCCGGATGGATCCGGCGGCGTTGCCCGTGGTGACCGTGCAACTGCCGATCTTCAACGAGCGCTACGTCGTGGAGCGCCTGCTCCAGGCGGCGACGCGGCTGGACTGGCCCCCGGACCGCCTTGAGATTCAGGTCCTGGATGACTCCACGGACGACACGCGGGAGATCGTCAGCCGGCTCGTCCAGGGTTACCGGGCGGCGGGCTTCGACATAGTCCACCTGCACCGGACGGTGCGGACGGGATACAAGGCGCGGGCCCTGAAGGACGGCCTGGCGGTCTGTCGCGGCGAGTTCGTGGCGATCTTCGACGCGGATTTCGTGCCGGAGCCAGATTTCCTGCGCCGGACCACCCCCTTCTTCAATGATCCGGGCGTGGGCATGGTCCAGACCCGCTGGGGGCACCTCAACCGCGACTACTCCCTGCTCACCACCGGCCAGGCCTTCGGCATTGACGGTCATTTCGGGGTGGAGCAAGGGTCGCGCGCCTGGGCGGGCCTGTACCTGAACTTCAACGGGACCGCCGGCATCTGGCGCACGCGCGCGATCCATGAGGCCGGGGGCTGGCAGGCCGACACCCTGACCGAGGACCTGGACCTGAGCTACCGCGCCCAGCTCAAGGGCTGGCGCCTGGTCTTCCTTCCCGACGTCGTGTGCCCGGCCGAGCTGCCGGTGCAGATCCAGGGATTCAAGTCCCAGCAGCGGCGCTGGGCCAAGGGCTCCATCCAGACGGCGCGCAAGTTGATCCCCGCCATCCTGCGGGCGCCGGGGTCCTGGTTCAGGAAGTACCAGGCGGTCATCCACCTCACCCATTACCTGGCGCACCCCTTGATGCTCCTGGTGGCGATCGCCTCGCCGATCCTGCTGTACCTGGACTGGTTCTTCGCCTCGTGGTACAGCCTCTTCGCCTCCACGGCCTTTTTCTGCCTGGCGACCTTCGGCCCCTCCGCCCTGTACACGTACTCGCAGCGGGTCCTGTACCCGGACTGGCGCCGGCGCCTTCCGTACCTCCCCTCGCTGATGCTCCTGGGGACGGGCATCGCCCTCAGCAACACCCAGGCCGTCCTGGAAGGGCTCTTCCGCCGGGGCGGCGATTTCGTCCGGACCCCGAAGTTCGCCATCCAGTCGCGCGAAGGCTCCTGGCGGACCAACCGCTACCGCGACCGGTTCTCCTGGACCGCCGTGGGAGAACTGGCGCTCTCGGCCTATTCTGCGTTCGGCGTGTACCTGTTCCTCGGCCGCGGCCGATTTCTGATCGGGCCATTCCTGGTGCTCTACACCCTTGGCTTTGCCTATGTGGGCATCCTCACGCTCATCCATTCCCTGGGGCCCCGCCCGACCGTCGCGCCCGGCGTGCCCCGCCCCGCCCTCCTGCGTTGGGGCCTCATCCTGATCGTCCCCCTGCTCCTCCTGACATCGGTTGTGTGCCTCGTGTACTAGCCCCTGCGAACCGCGGGCTGGCGCGTTGACATCGCCCCCCGCATTTGATAGCGTCCACGGAACACACTGTCCCGCGACCCCGCACGGGCCTGGATACACCGGTCTTCCGCCGTGTGCATCCCAGAATATGGAAGGAGATCACCCATGCGCTGCCGGTGGATGCTGACCGCACTCCTGCTGATGGCGGCCTTCCCGCTGTGTATCGCCCCCTCGTTGGCGGCCGACACGGTCAACGCCTACTCCATCTGGCCGGAGAACTGGGCCCGGCCCATGTTCCAGGAGTTCGAGAAGGCCACGGGGATCAAGGTGAACTTCGTGCGCTTCTCCTCGGGCGAGGCCCTGGCCCGGGTCATCGCCGAGAAGAACAACCCGCAGGTGGACGTCCTCTTCGGCGGACCGGTGGAGACCCACGCCGCCGGCATCAAGGAGGGCATCTTCGAGCCCTACAAGCCCCCGGCCTTCTCCGTCCTGCCGGCCCGGTTCAAGCACGCCGAGGGTCAGTGGGTGGCCATCGCGGACGATCCGCTGGTCTTCATGAGCAACAACAAGTTCCTCACGGAGCACAAGCTCAAGCCGCCGGCCTCGTGGAACGACCTGCTGGACCCGGCCTACAAGAACATGCTCCAGATGGCCGACGCCCGCACCTCGGGGACGGCCGTGACCCGGATCTTCTCCATCCTGGAGGTGTATGGCCGGGACGAGGAGAAGGCCTTCGACTACCTGAAGAAAAAGCGGCGGAACGTGCAGCTCTATACCAAGAGCGGCGGCGGCGGCACGCTGCCGGTGGGCCTGGGTCAGGCCGGGGCCGGGATCTTCTTCATCGTGGACGCCCTGGACACCAAGGCGAAGGGGTACGACGTGGCCGTCAGCTTTCCCAAGGAGGGGATTGGAACCTCGGCTGAGGCCATTGCCCTCATCAAGGGGGCCAAGAACCCCGAGCTGGGAAAGAAGCTGATTGACTGGGCGAGCTCCCCGGCCATGCAGTCGCTCTTTGCCCAGTACAAGATCAACTTCGTCCCTGCCCACCCCGAGGTGAAGACCGAGGCCAGCCTGGCCGAGGTCCTGAAGGGCGCGAAGATCTTTCCCATTGACGATGCCTACGCGGGCGCCAACCGGAAGCGCATCGTGGAGCGCTGGATCAACGAGGTCCTGAACCTGAAGGAATAGGAAAGCAGGGCTGCATACTGTCCTCCGCTGGAGATGCGGAATGCCGACCGCTGATCGCTGAAGGCTTCTTTCGCGAGGGGGACCGACGGGCGCGAAGGCGACCTGTTGGTCCCCTCGTTTTTTGGAGACCCGTTCGTGACCGGCATCGCTGGCACCTGGTCCAATGGTTGGCGCCGGACGCTCCGGGACCCGACCCTCTTCGCCACGGTCCTCGTCCTGTGGGCGCTGCTGGCCCTGTTCATCCTGTTCCCGCTGGCAAGGCTCCTGGCCCGGACCTTCCTCGACGGGGGGCAGCTCACCCTGGCGAACCTGGCGGTCATCCTCCAGGATGTGAATCACCGGCAGGCCTTCTGGAACAGTCTGCTCCTGGCGGCGCTGGTCGGCCTCTGCGGGACGGTCCTCGGGTTCCTCTACGCCTTTGCCGCGGTGCGGGCCAATCTGTCCCGGCGGTGGACCACGATCCTGGATGCGGCCTCGCTCTTGCCCCTGATCTCCCCGCCCTTCACCACCGCCATCGCCATGATCTTCTCGTTCGGGCCGCGGGGACTGATCACGTACCACCTGCTCGGCATCAAGGGATTCACGGTCTATGGCCTGCACAGCACGCTCTTCTCCGAGACCCTGACGTACTTTCCCATCGCCTACCTCACGCTGAAGCCGGTCCTGGCCGGCATCGACCCCAACGTCGAGGACATGGCCTTCAGCTTGGGGAGTTCCCGCTGGCGCGTGTTCCGGACCGTGACGCTGCCCCTGACCGTGCCGGGATTGGCCAACGCCTTCCTCCTCCTGTTTGCGGCGTCGCTGGCCGACTTTGCCACGCCGCTGATCCTGGCCGGCAATTCCTTTCCGGTCCTGCCCACCCAGGCGTACCTCCAGATCACCGGTCTCTTCGACCTGAAGGGCGGGGCCGTCCTGTCCTTCGTCCTGCTGGTGCCGGCCCTGGGGGTGTACCTCCTCCAGCGCTACTGGGTCGGCCGGAAGTCCTACGTCACCATCACCGGCAAGGTGGGGGCCCAGACCGCCATCAAGAGCCTGGCCCCGTGGGCCCGCGTTCCCATGCTGGCACTGTGCCTGCTGGTGGCGGCGGGCGTCCTGTACTTCTACGCCCTGCTTTTCTACGCCTCCGTGGTGGTGGCGCTGGGTGCGAACCATGCCTGGACGTGGCATCACTACCAGGTCGTGCTCACCGATGGGCTCAAGGCGATCCACGACACCCTGATCATCGCGGGCGCCGGGATGCCCCTGGGCGGGGTGTACGGGATCCTCCTGGGGTACCTGGTGGCCAAGAAGGTCTTCCCGGGGCGGCAGGCGATGGAGATCGTGTCCATGATCAACTACTCGCTGCCCGGGACCATCGTCGGGATCGCCTACCTCATTGCCTTCAACGATCCGCCGGTGGTCCTGACGGGAACCGCCCTGATCCTCGTGGCTTGTTACGTCTTCCGCTACAGCCCCACGGGCATCCGGACCACCGTGGCCCTCCTCCAGCAGATCGACCCCAGCATCGAGGAGGCGTCGGAGGGGCTGGGCGCCAAGAGCGGGACCACGTTCCGGCGGATCACCCTGCCCCTCATCCTCCCGGCGTTCTTCGCGGGGCTGGGGGTGGTCTTCATCCGCTCCATGACCGCCATCAGCGCCACGATCTTCCTGGTGTCCATCAACTGGACCCTCATCACGGTCCGCATCCTGGAGAACATCACGGAGCTGTCGCTGGGACCCGCGGCCGCCTTTTCGGTCCTGGTGGTCGTCATCGTCTTCGTGGTGATGGCGCTGATCGGCGTATGCCTGCGCCGATTCCGGGCCCGGGGCGCCGTGGAGATGACGAGCATTCTCGGAGGCTAGCGTGAGCGCAATCGGCATTCGACTCGAGGGCGTGTCCAAGCGCTTCGCCCACCGGGTGAAGGGCGAGGTGTATGCGGTCCGGGACGTGAGCCTCACGGTCCAGCCGGCCGAGCTTCTGACCCTGCTGGGGCCGTCCGGCTGCGGGAAGACCACCAGCCTACGGATGATCGCCGGCTTCGAGCAGCCGGACGCGGGCCGGATCTTCATCGGCGAGCAGGACGTCACCGGCCTCATGGCGAACCAGCGAAACATCGGCTTCGTCTTCCAGAACTATGCGCTTTTCCCCCACCTCTCGGTCTTCGAGAACGTGGCCTACGGCCTGCGGGTGCAGGCGAGATCCGGCGGCGAGATCTCCCGGGAGGTGGCCGAGGTCCTCGCGCTGGTCGGGCTGCAGGGGTACGACCAGCAGTTCCCCAACCAGCTCTCGGGCGGGGAGCAGCAGCGCGTGGCGCTGGCGCGCGCCATCGTCATTCGCCCGCGGGTGCTGCTCTTCGACGAGCCGCTGTCCAACCTGGATGCCAAGCTGCGCATCCACATGCGGGGAGAGCTGCGGGACCTGCAGAAACGCCTGTCCATCACCGCGGTCTACGTGACCCACGACCAGGAAGAGGCCATGGCCATCTCCGACCGGATCGCGGTGATGCACCAGGGACGGATCGTGCAGGAGGGGACGGCCGAGGTCCTGTACCACCAGCCGGGGTCCGAGTTCGTGGCCCAGTTCATCGGTCGCACGAACCTGCTCACGGGCCGGGCCCTGTCGGTGGATCCGGCGGGGGTCGAAGTGGAGGTGGCCGGACAGCGGCTCCGTCTTGCCGCCCCTCCCGCGGGGATCGCGCCGGGGCAGTCCCTGCGTCTCGTGCTGCGGCCCGAGGTGATTGTCCTCGGCCCCGCGGGGGCGCCGGGCGGCATTCCGGGCACGATCGTGTCCCGGACGTTCCTGGGAGAAAAGACGGAATACGTGGTTCGGGTCGGCGCCGAGGTTCTTCAGGTCACCAGGTACGACCCCGCCCAGGCCGGACGCTTCTCGCCCGGCGACCGGGTGGGTCTGCATCTGCCCCCGGCCGGCGTCCCCCTCTTGCCCCGAGGCGCGACGTGACAGGCGACCGAACCCAGAGGGTACGCGGGGGGCGGGGCAAGGTGAGGGGGGTCATCCTGGGGTTGCTCCTCCTCGCCTGGGCGGCCGTCGCGCCGGGGCAGGGGCACGAAGTGCACGGCGAGAACTCCGTGTTCGCGGGAGAGGGAGTCGCCATCGCCTGGGGGATTCTGAAGGCGCCCGTGGAGGATCAGAGCCAGGTGATCCTTCGAATCGTCCCCCGGGGCCAGCCCGTTGCCGCCGTGCGGATCGAGGCGGTGGATCCCTTCACGCAGAAGCGCGAGGTGGTCCTGGACGGGCAGCCGCTGGGGGAATGGCTGGACGTCCGCAGCCTTCGGGGGAGCTTTGCGGACTTCCCGCGCCGGGACGTTCTGCTGTACCGGACGGTCGCTGACTGGCAGGCGCGGCGGCCGACGGCGACCATCTACTACCTGGGCGTGCCGGATACCACACCCGAATTCGCGTCGCAGGGCGCCCTGGATGCCTACCTGCGGGATGCCCTGGCCAAGGTGCAGGGGGCGGCCCAGGGACGACGACCATGAGTCACAGAGAAACAGCGGGCTAGTGGTGTGTAACTAACGCTGCTTTACAACGCTCGACCTTCGCCAAGATCATA
>CAZNWB010000079.1:0-13198 GCA_964576535.1 uncultured bacterium
TCCCTGGTGTGGATCTCGGCTGAGATCCGACACGTCATAACTTAACTGAGTAATAATAAGATGCTGCGATAAAATGACATCAAGCGGCAGAGAGGCCCGAGAATTCACGGCTTGCGTCCCACTACCTCCGCCTATGAACGCGCGTGTTATCCCGACAGGCATTCCGGCTTTTCGTTCTTATGCGGACCCATATACTCAATAGTTCGGTCAGAGAGATGAGATATGGCGGAATACGGTGAATGGAATCGCAAAGGGGCAACCCTTAGCGACATAACGGCCAAGAAGGAATATGGAGTGAGCCAGGCCTTTATTGTGAAGGGCATCCGTGCTGGCAAACTT
This sequence comes from uncultured bacterium, assembly GCA_964576535.1. Classification (GTDB taxonomy): domain Bacteria; phylum Methylomirabilota; class Methylomirabilia; order Methylomirabilales; family 2-02-FULL-66-22; genus 2-02-FULL-66-22. The sequence goes on from CAZNWB010000079.1 coordinate 340, forward strand.
GAATACCGAGACGGAGTGATATGGGGCAATCCATATCTTAGGGTCTTAAGGAGTCAACTCGATCAGTACATCGCTGAAGAGCTTGGCGCGGATTGTTTGTCGAGCGGAAAGAACCAGACAGAGTTGCGCAAGATCAAGAAAGAAATGGCCGACCTGAAAAAGAGACTGGACGAGCTTCAGGCTCGAAGGACAGAAATCGAGAAGGCCATAAGGAAGTCGCCGACCGAACCAGCGGGTACAGGCGACGGCGCCAAAGCGCGCCGCGCCTGACCCGGAACGTTCGGCGTCGGCTCTGAGGTCGCCTTGCGGGGAATGGCGGTTTAACGAAACTCGTCGTCGGAGATAAACCTTATGCCTGACCACACTCGTCCAGGTCTCCGGTCGCTCGTCGTACGGTCCGTGTTCATCGTTTCCGTAGCGCTCGGCATGCTCGCCGCTCCCCTCCTGGCCGCCTCGCAGCCGCCCCAGAAGGTATTTCGCGTCGGTCACCTGTCGGCGGGCGGGCGGACGCCCGACGGTGGGCCGCCCGGCCTGCTCCGGGAGGGTTTGCGAGGGCTCGGCTATGTCGAGGGCCAGAACGTCGCGTACGAGGCACGCTTTGCCGAAGGCAAGGCGGAGCGGCTCCCCGGCCTGGCGGCGGAGCTTGTGCGGCTCAAGGTCGACATCATCGTGGCGCAAGGGGGACCGGCGGCGGAGGCGGCGAAGCAGGCGAGCTCGACCATTCCGATCGTCATGGCGCCCGCCGCGGGGGACGCCGTGGCTGCCGGGTTGATCGCGAGCCTCGCGCGTCCGGGCGGGAACGTCACCGGATTGACCGACGAGTCCGTTCAGCGCAGCGCCAAGCGGATGGAGCTCCTGAAGGAAGCGGTGCCGAAGGCGGCGCTGATCGCCGTCCTCTGGAACGCGAACGATCAGGGCATGACGCTCCGTTACCGCGAGATCGAGAAGGCGGCGCGGATCCTCCACGTGGAGGTGCAGGCGCTCGGCGTGCGCGAGCCCGATGATTTCGCCGTCGCGTTTTCTACGATGACGCGCCGCCGCCCAGACGCCATGTTCCTGGTGGCGGATGCGCTCACGGTCATGAACCGTAAACGACTCGTCGAGTTCGCGGCAACGCACCGCATTCCCGCCATGTACGAGTGGAGCTTCATCGTCCACGAGGGCGGGCTGATGTCGTACGGGCCCAGCTTCGAGGACGGGTTCCGTCAGGCCGCGCTCTACATTGATCGAATCTTCAAGGGCGCGAAACCGGCCGACTTGCCGGCGCAACAGCCGACGAGGTACTACCTCGCCGTCAATCTCAAGACGGCGGCGACGCTGGGACTGACGATTCCGCCCTCGCTGATGCTCCGGACGGATGACGTGGTCCAGTAGGCAGCATCAGCGGCCCCTACGGCGCGTGCTCCACATTCCGGGCGCGGCGGCCGACGGCAGTGAGCGCCGAACAAGCCGCTCCAGCCGACGAGCCGCGCAACACGCGGCGTGGGCCGCCACAGGGGAGCGCGCGCGGGCTCGCGGCTGAGCGGCAGCGATGCGCCGACGCGAGCGCTCGCCGCGCCGAGTGGTGGACACCTTCGAGCCAGGCCGTTGAGTTGGTAACCGAGAGCCGCCCGGGTGCCCCATGGTAGCCTCTCACCGGCCCGGCGGCACCTAGCAGTCGGCGCATCGGGGGGGCGGCGCGGGGACGCCGCGTGCTGTAATGCGTAATGCGGGACGTCAGTAATGCGGGACGTTGTTGACTCAGTGGACTAATCCTACTACGCTCCCCCCCGTCAGAGAGGAGGCCGAGACCGGCGATGCCCCGGCAGGCGCGACTCGATGCCCCCGGCACCCTGCACCACGTCATCCTCCGCGGACTGGAGCGCAGGCAGATCGTCGCCGATGGCGACGACCGGGAGGCGTTCGTGGCGCGACTGGGCGTGGTCGCAGCGGCCACCGGAACCACCCTCTATGCGTGGGCGCTGCTGCCCAACCATGCCCACCTGCTGCTCCGGAGCGGGCCCCAGGGCCTCCCGCAGTTCATGCGTCGGCTCCTCACCGGCTATGCCCTCGCCTACAACCGCCGCCATCGCCGCGTCGGCCACCTCTTCCAGAACCGGTACAAGTCCATCGTGGTCGAGGAGGACGCCTACTTCCGTAATGCGGGACGTAATGCGGGACGTTGTTGACTCAGTGGACTAATCCTGCTACGCTCCCCCCCGTCAGAGAGGAGGCCGAGACCGGCGATGCCCCGGCAGGCGCGACTCGATGCCCCCGGCACCCTGCACCACGTCATCCTCCGCGGACTGGAGCGCAGGCAGATCGTCGCCGATGGCGACGACCGGGAGGCGTTCGTGGCGCGACTGGGCGTGGTCGCAGCGGCCACCGGAACCACCCTCTATGCGTGGGCGCTGCTGCCCAACCATGCCCACCTGCTGCTCCGGAGCGGGCCCCAGGGCCTCCCGCAGTTCATGCGTCGGCTCCTCACCGGCTATGCCCTCGCCTACAACCGCCGCCATCGCCGCGTCGGCCACCTCTTCCAGAACCGGTACAAGTCCATCGTGGTCGAGGAGGACGCCTACTTCCGGGAGCTGGTCCGCTACCTGCACCTCAATCCCCTACGGGCGCGCCTCGTGCCCGATCTGGCCCAGCTGGACCGGTATCCGTGGTGCGGCCATGCGGGGCTCCTGGGCCGCGGGACGCCCCCGTGGCAGGATCGCGCCTACGTCCTGGCCTGGTTCGGGCGGACCGAGCGCGCCGCGGTCCGGGCCTACCGCGCGTTCCTACACGAGGGGATCCCGCAAGGCCGACGGCCCGAGTTGGTGGGCGGGGGGCTGGTCCGGTCCCTGGGCGGGTGGGGAGCGGTCCGGGCTATCCGCCAGCGAGCGGACCGCGTCCTCGCGGATGAGCGCGTCCTGGGCACCGGTCCGTTCGTGGAGCGGATGCTGGCCGCTGGCGATGCACGGCAGCGGGCGCAACGGGCTCGGGGACAACGACTCCGGGAGGCTCAGGCGATCATTCGCCGCTGCTGCCGGCGGGAGCACATCGGGCTCGAAGAGCTCCGGATGGGGAGCCGTCGTCGTCGGATCGCGGCCGTGCGGAGAGGCTTGGCGGTGAACTTGGTCACCCGACTCGGCCTCTCCCTCGCCGAGGCGGCGCGGCAGCTCGGGATCTCGACGTCGGGGATTGCCAAGGCGGTCGCGCGGGCAGAGCAACCAGAAGTCCACTGAGTCAACAACGTCCCGGATTACGTTGGGCAGCCGAGGTCTGAGGGCCTCGCCGCATAGGCCCAGCCAGCTTCACAGCATTTTCGCCGTTTGACACCGCCGCAAGATCTGACTAGAATCATAGTCAAGATGACGGCCAGCCAGAAATTCAGCCTGATCTACGCCCCGATCACCAAGGGTCACCTTCGCGCTATCGAGTCGAGATACTACTCGCTCATCCGCAAGGAAATCGAAACACAGTTGCTGCTCGAACCGGACGTGAAGACGCGCAACCGGAAACCCTTGAAGCGGCCTGTAATCTTCGGAGCCGCTCAGCCACTTGGGAAGTGCGCTTTGGCCTCCAGAACCGCTTCCGGGTGCTCTACCGGGTGAATCGAGAGGACATGCAGGTGAACATCTTGGCGATTGGCGAAAAAGAAGGCGAGCGTTTATGGGTTGGCGGAGAGGAGATCGAGCTATGAGAATTGCCTCGGTAGCGGATGTCAAAGCTAAATTGAGTGGTTTTATTGAGGCGAGCAAAGCCGGCCCGGTTGTCGTGACCAAGAAAGGCAAGCCTGTGGCGATTCTGTTAGCGATGCAGGACGAAGAGGAACTGGAGCGCATCCTGATGGCCTATTCGCCCAGACTGCAACGCATCCTGCAAAAGGCCGAGAAGCAGATCCAGGCGGGCAAGGGGATAAAGCACCAAGAGTTCTGGCAGGAGTTTGAAAGCAGGTCGTAAGGTTCATGCTCGGTTGCCCAACCACGCGCTGCACCCAACTTGCCCACCTGCCCGGCTCCGGTGAGTTCGATGGATAGGGGACGATGGATACTTTTTGTACTTATTCCGGCCTCGCAACGGTAGGGGACCAAAGAGAAAGAGGCCTCCACGTCGCACAGGGAGGCCTCTTATCTCTGCTGTAAGCGTCCGCTACAGGTAGCGTTCGATCAACACCTCGGCGATCTGCACGGCGTTGAGCGCCGCCCCCTTGCGGAGCTGGTCCCCCACCACCCAGAAGTTCAGGCCGTTGGGCACGGCCAGGTCCTCCCGGATGCGTCCCACGAAGCAGTCGTCCTGGCCGGCCGCGAAGAGGGGCATGGGGTACTTCCGGTTGGCGGGATCGTCCAGCACCTGGAGGCCCGAGAAGGCGGCGAACAGCTCCCGCGCCTTGGCGGCCGAGATCTTCTGCTCCGTTTCGACATGGACCGACACCGAGTGGGCGGTGAAGACCGGCACCCGGACGGCGGTCGGCGAGACCAGAATCCCCTCGTCCTCCAGGATCTTGCGGGTCTCGTTGACCAGCTTCAACTCCTCCCTGGTGTAGCCGTTTTCCTGGAAGGCGTCGATGTGGGGCAATAGGTTGAAGGCGATCTGGTAGGGAAACACCGCCACCGGCATTGGCTCTCCCGCGGCCCAGGCCCGCACCTGCTGCTTCAACTCCTCCATGGCCTTGGCCCCGGCGCCGGAGACCGATTGGTAGCTGGAGGCGACGATCCGCTTGATGCGGCTGTAGTGGTGGAGCGGCGCCAAGGCCATCAGGGCCACGATGGTGGTGCAGTTCGGGTTGGCGATGATCCCGCGCTTCCTGTACTGGGCGATGGCGTGCGGGTTGATCTCGGGGACGACCAGCGGGATGTCCGGCTCCATCCGGAAGGCGGAGCTGTTGTCCACGACGACCGCGCCGGACTTCCAGGCGGCCGGGGCGAATTCCTTGCTCCGGCTGGCGCCGGCCGAGAAGAGGGCGACGTCCACCCCCTGGAAGGAGGCGGGGGTGAGCTGCTCGACCTTGATCTCCTCCCCGCGGAACGTCAGGGTCTTGCCGACCGACCGTTCCGACGCCAGGAGCTTGAGCCGGCGGACCGGGAACTTCCGCTCCTCCAACATCTGGAGCATGACCTCCCCCACCGCGCCCGTCGCCCCTGCGACCGCGACCGTATAGCCGTCCCTGCGCATGATCCCGCCTTTTCCTAGACTAGACCGCGCGCCGCTCCCGTTCCAGTTCGCTGACCGGCCTCCGTCCGCCGGCGGCCACCACCTTGTTGATGGCGTGCAGGTACGCCCGCACGCTGGCCTCGATGACGTCGGTGGAGGTGCCGCGGCCGACGACCCGCTGGCCATCCATCTCCACCGCCACCGTCACCTCGCCCACGGCGTCCTTGCCTCCGGTCACCGCGCGGAGGTTGTACTCCAAGAGCTTCCCGGGGATCTTGGTGATCAGGTCAATGGCCTTGTAGGCTGCATCCACCGGCCCGTCGCCCCAGCCCGATTCCTGGGAGACCTCGTCCTGGACCTTGAGGCGCACCGTGGCCGTGGGGACGATGTTGGTCCCGCTGGTAAACTGCAGGTGGTCCAGGGTGTAGGTCTCGGTCGGGGTCATGATCTCCTCTTCCACCAGGGCCAGCAGGTCCTCGTCGAACACCTCCTTCTTCCGGTCGCAGAGCGTCTTGAAGCGGACGAAGGCCTTGTTCAGATCGTCGTCGGAGAGTTCGATCCCCAGCTCCTCCAGCCGCTTCTTGAAGGCGTGGCGGCCCGAGTGCTTCCCCAGGACCAGGCGGCTCTTGGGCACGCCCACCGACTCCGGCGTCATGATCTCGTAGGTCAGCGGCTTCTGCAGGACCCCATGCTGGTGGATCCCCGCCTCGTGGGCGAAGGCGTTGGCGCCCACGATGGCCTTGTTGGGCTGGACGCTGATGCCGGTGATGGACTGGAGCAGTCGGGAGCTGCGGTAGATCTCCTCCGTCCGGATGCCGGTCTCGTAGCCCAGCATGTCCTTCCGGGTGCGGAGGGCCATCACAATCTCTTCCAACGCGGCGTTCCCCGCCCGCTCGCCGATGCCGTTGACGGTGCACTCCACCTGGCGGGCACCGGCCCGGATCGCCTCCAGCGAGTTGGCCACCGCGACCCCGAGATCGTTGTGGCAGTGCGCACTCACCACGACCCGCTCGATGCCCGGTACCCGACTCATGAGGTTCCGGATCCGCTCGCCGAACTCCCATGGCAGGCCGTAGCCCACCGTGTCGGGGACGTTGATGGTGGTGGCCCCGGCCCGGATGGCGGCCTCCACGACCCGGCAGAGGAAGTCCTGGTCGGTCCGGTGGGCATCCTCGGCCGAGAACTCCACGTCCTCGGTGTAACGCTTGGCCCGCTTCACCGCGGCCACGGCGGCCTCCAGCACCTCCGCCTGGGTGGATTTCAGCTTGTACTTGATGTGGATCTCGGAGGTGGCGATGAAGGTGTGGATGCGGGGGCGCTCCGCGTGCTTCAGCGCCTCCCAGCCTCGGTCGATGTCGATGTCCTTGGCCCGGCACAGGCCGGCGATGATCGGGCCGCCCTTCAGGTGCTGGGCGATGGTCTTGACCGCCTCGAAGTCGTCCTCGGAGGCGATGGGGAACCCCCCCTCGATGACGTCCACGCCCAGGCGGGTGAGCTGCTTGGCCATCTCAAGCTTTTCCTTGGTGTTCATGCTGTATCCGGGCGACTGCTCGCCGTCCCGGAGTGTGGTATCGAAGATCAGGATGCGATCACCCATATCGGCATTCCTCCAGGTAGCCGCCGCGCCCTAATGGGGACCGGACGTGGGCTGCTCGGTCGTCTCTACGGGATGTCGTTTCTGCCAGGCCGGCACCGCGCGCACGATGCCGGACGTCGCATACAGGACGAAGAAGACAAACAGGAAGAAGCTGGGGTGCGACGCCACCACCAGGAGCACCAGGAGCAGCGTCGTCATGATGGTGAACGGCCGCCGCTTCCGCATCTCCAATCCCTTCAGGCTGCGGTAGCGGATCTTACTCACCATCAGGAAACCCAGCCCGTACATCCCCAGCAAGACGCCGGCGGCCGTCGCGTGGGGCGGAACCAGCTCTCGCCCGAAGACGACAACCGCCGAGGACTCCTGCATGAACAGCACGAACGTGGCCACGACCGCGGCTGCGGGCGGAATGGGCAGCCCGACGAAGAAGCGCTTGTCCAGACTGCGGGTCTGGACGTTGAAGCGGGCCAGGCGGAAGGCCCCGCAGGCGGCGAAGGCGAAGGCCGCGAGCCCCCCGATCCAGCCGAAGGGCTTCAGGGCGAAGACGTAGGCCAGAAGACCCGGGGCCACCCCAAAGGATACCAGGTCGGCCAGGGAGTCCAGCTGGATGCCCAGGTCGCTGCTTGCGCCCGTCATCCGGGCCAACCCACCGTCGAGGCCATCGAAGACAAATGCGACAAGGATGGCCACGCCCGCCGCCAGGTACTCGTCGTTGTACACCGCCATGAGGGCGTAAAAGCCACAGAAGAGATTCCCCAGCGTCAGGATGCTGGGCAGCAGGTACACCCCCCGCCGCATCCGCCGCCTGACCCCCGTCCGGCCGCTTCTCAAGGGATCACCCCCAAGATGGTGCTGCCCCCCTTGACGGCCTGGCCCCGGCGCACCTTCAGCTCGGCCGTCGCCGGCAGGATGCAGTCCACCCGCGAGCCGAACCGGATCAGCCCGATCCGGTCGCCGGCCACCACCTTCTGGCCGGGCTTCAGGCGGCACACGATCCGGCGCGCCAGGAGCCCGGCGATCTGCTTCACCCACACGTCTCCATCGGGGGACGCGAAGTGGATCAGGGTCTGCTCGTTCTCGGCCGAGGCCGCCTCCCCCCAGGCCGCCATGAACCGCCCCGGGGTGTGGGTCACGGCGTTGACGACCGCCGTGAGGGGCGCCCGGTTGACATGGACGTCGAGGACCGAGAGAAAGATGCTCACGCGGGTGAGCGGCTCCCCGAACGGCCCCTGCCAGTCGGTGAAGGGCTTGACGGCCACGATGCGGCCATCGGCCGGGGCCAGGATCAGCCGCTCCCCCTGCGGGATCATCCGTTCCGGGTCGCGGAAGAAGAACGCCAGGAACGCCGCCAGCAGCAGGGCGACGCTGGCGGATGTGGGATACCGCAACAGGAAGAGCAGCCCGCAGAGCCCCAGGGTCGGCAGGATGAAAACCAAGCCGTCCCGCTCGATGGGCAGCCTCGTGCCAGGCCCCAAAGAGAAAGTAGTCACTTATAGCACCGGAACGCCGAGACGTTCAAGAAAAACATGTGCGATTGACCCGTAGGGATAGCAGTTGCTCATCCCTTCGAAAGCTGGCCACGCACCAAATACTGCACCTTCTCCAGCGCCTCGCGGATCCGCGATGGATCCTTACCTCCCGCCTCGGCCACATCGGGGCGACCGCCACCGCTCCCGCCCGTCGCCGTAGCAAGTTCCCGAGCCAGGTGGCCAGCGTGCAGCCTAGACGTGAGGTCTTTGGTGACCATCGTCACCCAGGCAACCCGGTCGCCCTCGCCGCTGGCAAGCACTACGACGCCACTCTTCAAGCGCTCTCTGAGGCGATCGCCCAATTCTCGCATCGCCTTCATATCCCGCAGATCATCCACTCGTGCGGTCACCACCTTCACACCGTCGACGTCCTGAACCTGTTGCAGCAGGCTTTCGACATCTTTTGTGGCCAGCCGTGCCTGGAGACGTTGAATCTCGCGCTCCATCTCCCGGGCTGCCCCCGTGAGCTTTTCGACCTTCTCCGAGAGCTCCAGGGGGCGCGCCTTGATCCGCTCGGCCGCCTCCGTCAGGACCTGTTCCTCCTGCTTGACGTGACGGAAGGCCCCCGGCCCGGTGAAGGCCTCGATCCGGCGGACGCCGGAGGCGACGCCACCCTGACTCACGATCTTGAAGAGGCCGATCTCGCCCGTCGCCCCCACGTGGATTCCGGCGCAGAGTTCGATGCTGAACTCCGGCACCATCACCACCCGGACGCGCGCGCCGTACTTCTCGCCGAAGAGGGCCATGGCCCCCAGGGCCAGCGCCCGGTCCAGGTCCATGGTCTCGATCTGTAGGGTCCGGTTCTCCCACACCTGCGCGTTGACCAGTTCCTCGATGCGGTCCACCTCGCGATTGGTGAGCGGGCTCCAGTGGGTGAAGTCGAAGCGCAGGCGATCCGGCGCCACCAGGGACCCGGCCTGCTTCACATGATCCCCCAGGACCTGCCGGAGAGCGGCCTGCAGGAGGTGCGTGGCGGTGTGGTTCTTGGCCGTCACCTTCCGGCGCGACGCGTCCACGACGGCATGGACGGTCGCTCCGGTCGTCAACCGACCTCGCTTGACCCGGACCCGGTGTAGGACCAGGCTGGGCACCGGCCGCCGGGTGTCCTGAACCTCCACCGTGGTGCCGTCGGCCACGAGCGTTCCGACGTCACCCACCTGGCCGCCCGCCTCCGGATAGAACGGCGTCCGGCTGAGGAACACGTCACCAGCCTGGCCTTCCTCCAGCACGGGCACCGTCCGCTGGCCGTCCCCTGCCAGGATCGCTACCACCACGGTCTCGGCCTCGAGGGTGCGGTACCAGAGGGCCTCGACCGGTGGCAGCGTCGCGGTCAAATCTTTGAGGCGCGGGGGGACCTCGATCTCTCCCGATCCGACCCACGACTCCCGGGCCCTGGCCCGCTGGTCAGCCATCTCCCGCTCGAAGCCGGCCTCATCCAGGCTCAGGCCCCGCTCGACGGCAATATCGCGGAGCAGATCCACTGGGAACCCGTAGGTGTCATACAGCCGGAAGATCTCCGCGCCGGAAATCGCCTCAAGCCCGCGGGCCTGGAGATCGCCGACGAGCGATTCCACCATCTTGAGGCCGACCCGCAGGGTGTGGCCGAATCGCTCCTCCTCGTTCAGGGTGACCCGCGCCACGTAGTCCCGGTGCTCCAGCAGCTCCGGGTAGGCCCCGTGCATGAGCTCCACCGCGCGCCCGGTCACGGTCGCCATGAAGGGATCTTCCAGTCCGAGGAGGCGCCCGTGGCGCAGCCCCCGGCGCAGGATCCGGCGCAGGACGTAGCCGCGTCCCTCGTTGCTGGGCAGGACCCCGTCGCTCACCAGGAAGGTCGCCGCCCGGGCGTGGTCGGCGACGACCCGCATGGACACGTCGGCGGTCGGATCGGCGCCGTAGCGCTTGCCGGCCAGCTCCTCCACCAGGCTAATGATGGGGCGCAGGAGATCGGTGTCGAAGTTGCTGGGGACCCGTTGCAGGATGGCCGCAATCCGCTCCAGCCCGGCCCCCGTGTCGATGCTCGGCAGGGGCAGGGGCGTCAGCCTCCCGTCGGCGCCCCGCTCGAACTGCATGAAAACCAGGTTCCACAATTCCAGGTACCGGTCGCAGTCACAGCCCACGGCGCAGGCGGGCCGGCCGCACCCCACGCCCGGCCCCTGGTCGTAGACGATCTCCGAGCAGGGCCCGCAGGGACCGGTGTCCCCCATGGCCCAGAAGTTGTCCTTGGTGGAGCAGGCCACGATCCGGTCAGACGGGACGTACCGGCGCCACAACCCGCGGGCCTCGTCGTCGGGCCCGATGCCCATGGCGGCATCCCCGGCGTGGATCGTCACCCACAGCCGTTCGGCCGGCAGGCCGAGCGTCCCCGTCAGGAACTCCCAGCCGTAGTCGATGGCCTTCTCCTTGAAGTAGTCCCCGAAGGAGAAGTTCCCCAGCATCTCGAAGAAGGTGTGATGGCGGGCGGTGCGGCCGACGTTCTCCAGGTCGTTGTGCTTGCCGCCGGCCCGGACGCATTTCTGCACCGTGACGGCCCGGGAGTAGGGTCGCTTCTCCTTGCCGGTGAAGACGTCCTTGAACTGGACCATCCCGGCGTTGGTGAAGAGCAGCGTTGGGTCGGCCTTGGGGACCAGGCGGGAACTCTCCACCTGGGTGTGGCCCTGTCCCTTGAAGTAGTCCAGGAAGGCCTGGCGGAGATCGTTCCCGGATTTCGGCTTCACGGCCATCGCGCTCGGCTCGTCATTCGGACTTCGTGATTCGTCATTGGATATTCTTCATTCTGCCGAGGTCTGCGGCGGGGGCATCTCTCTACCCCCGGCTGTTCGCCGGGGGACGGCCGCCGGTCTCCCCCATTGATCATTGGATCATTGGTCATTCCCGTCGTCCCCGTGGGGGACGTGCTTCCGGCACAGGGCCATGACGATCTCGGCGGCAAAGCCCCGCCGCGTGAGATAGCCGGCCAGTCGGCGGCGCGCCACATCCGGGGGCAGCCCCTGGAGTGCTGGAAGCCGCCGCAGAGCCGCCGCTTCGGCAACCTCCCGCGCGTCCCGCTCGGCGAAAACCTCGCGCAGGGTGCCGGCGATGTCGGCCTCCGCGATCCCCCTGGCGCGCAGTTCCCGCGCCAGCCGCGCCGGCCCCAGAGAACGACGATGGGCCCGGGAGCGAGCCCAGGCCCTCGCGTACTCCGCGTCGTCCAGGTATCGAGAGGCTGTCAGTTTGGCCAGGACCAGGCTGACCTGATCCGGCGGATACCCGCGCCGCGCCAGGCGTCGCCGAAGCTCCTCGCTGCTCAAGGCCCGCATGGCCAGGAGCTTCACCGCGACTTCCCACGGGTCCGGGCGCTCGTCAGCGGCCTTGTCCCCCGCCCGTCCCCCTTTCCGCTTCACCAGCTCCGGCTCACCTCACCACGCCGTATTCCGTATCTCGCATTCGGGAACCCTGTGGGTGTTCCGCATTCGTCTAGAGTCGCGTGATCCCCGGGATCGTCTTGGAAGCGTCCTCCTGCATTCCCTGCCACGTGATATCCGTGCTGGACTCGACCCCGCGCACCCGCAGCGCAAAGTCGTCGGGATTGGTGCACCATTGAAGCGCCGTCTCGTAGGTGATGAGACCGCGCATGTAGAGGGACATCAACGACTGATCGAAGGTCTGCATGGCGTACTGACTCACCCCGGCGGCGATCACCTCACCCAGCTTCCGGGTCTTGTCCGGATCGATAATGCACTCCCGGATCGTGGCAGTGGCGATGCAGACCTCTACGGCGGGCACGCGGCCCTTGCCGTCGGCCCGCGGGACCAGCCGCTGCGCGACGATCCCCTTAATCACCGCGCCGAGCTGCAGCCGGATCTGCTTCTGCTGGTACGGCGGGAAGACCGAGATGATCCGGTTGACCGTCTCGGTGGCATCCACGGTGTGCAGCGTGCTCATGACGAGATGGCCCGTCTCGGCCGCCAGGATGGCGGTGGAGATGGTCTCGTAGTCCCGCATCTCGCCCACCAGGATGATGTCGGGATCCTGGCGCAGGGCGCTCCGGAGCGCCTCGCTGAAGGACGGGGTGTCCACCCCCACCTCCCGCTGGTTGACCAGGGACTTCTTGTCCCGGTGCAGGAACTCGATGGGGTCCTCGATGGTGATGATGTGCCCCGAGCGGCCGGCGTTGATGAAGTCGATCATGGCCGCCAGGGTCGAAGACTTGCCCGAGCCCGTGGTCCCGGTGACCAGGACCAGACCGCGGGGCTCCATGGACATCTTCTCCAGGGCCGGGGGCAGGTTCAGCTCGGCGACGGTCTGGATCTTGATGGGGATGACGCGGAGGACGATCCCCACCGTGCCCCGCTGCTGGAACACGTTGGCCCGGAACCGGCCCAGGCCCGGCACGCTATAGGCCAGGTCGATCTCGCAGCGCTCCTTGAACTTCTCCCGTTGCTTGGCGTTCATGACGCTGGCGGCCATGGTCACGACGGCGTCCTGGCCCAGGCGCGGCATCTCCATCAGGGGGAGCAGCTTGTCGTCGATGCGGAGGACCGGCGGGCTCCCCACCTTGATGTGGAGGTCGGACCCTTCCCGCTCGATCAGCGTTTTCAGCAGGATCTGCGCGCGTCGGTCGAGCATGCCAAGATTC
>CAZNWB010000079.1:13208-14383 GCA_964576535.1 uncultured bacterium
CCTTCCGCTCCACCGCGATCTTGAGCAGATCGGGTAACTCCATCTAGCCCTCCATGTCGGCCGGCTCGGCCATGCCCAGGACCGCCCGGAGCTTGGCCTCGATCTCGTCGGCCATGGTGGGATTCTCCTGGAGGAAGCGCTTGGCGTTCTCGCGCCCCTGGCCGATCCGCTCGCCGCCATAGGCGTACCACGCCCCGCTCTTCTCCACGACCTTGTGGGTCACGCCCAGGTCCACGAGGCTTCCCTGGCGCGAGATCCCCTCCCCGAAGATGATGTCGAACTCCGCCTCGCGGAACGGCGGCGCGACCTTGTTCTTGACCACCTTGACCTTGACCCGGCTGCCGACGACCTCTTCGCCGTCCTTGATCGCCGAGATGCGCCGGATGTCGAGGCGCACCGAGGCGTAGAACTTCAGGGCCCGGCCGCCCGTGGTGGTCTCGGGGTTGCCGAACATGACGCCGATCTTCTCGCGCAGCTGGTTGATGAAGACGACGCAGGTCCGCGACTTGCTGATGGCCGCCGTGAGCTTGCGCAGCGCCTGCGACATGAGGCGGGCCTGCAGGCCGGGCAGCGAGTCCCCCATCTCCCCGTCGATCTCCGCCCGCGGTACCAGGGCCGCCACGGAATCGATCGCCACCACGTCGACGGCGCCGCTCCGCACCAGGACCTCCGTGATCTCCAGCCCCTGCTCCCCGGTGTCCGGCTGGGAGATCAAGAGGTCGTCGATGTTGACCCCCAGGAGTCTGGCGTAGTTGGCGTCCAGGGCATGCTCGGCGTCCACGAAGGCCGCGGCGCCGCCCTTCTTCTGCGCCTCGGCGATGATGTGGAGGGCCAGGGTCGTCTTGCCGCTGGATTCCGGACCGAAGATCTCGACGACGCGGCCGCGGGGAACGCCACCCACGCCCAGGGCGTAATCCAGCTCCAGGGAGCCCGTGGGGATGGTCGAGACCGGCAGGAGGGCGCCCGAGATCCCCATGCGCATGATGGCGCCCTTGCCGTAGAGCTTCTCGATCTGGGAGACGGCCAGCTCCAGGGCCTTCTCCCGCTCCTTCCGGTCCGATCTCTCGACCAACTTTCGCGATGCCCCCTCAGCCATGAATGCCCCCCTGCGCCCCGCACGCCGACTGCGCCTGTATGCTGGCGCTACCCTACGTGATTTCTCCCGTGAAGTCAAC
>CAZNWB010000080.1:0-11218 GCA_964576535.1 uncultured bacterium
GCGGCCAGGGCCGCCACCAGGCGCTCGTTCTGCTGGTGGGCGTGGTCGAGCTGCTGGCATGCCCCCTCCAGCCGTCGTGCTATGTCCTGCAGCTCTTGGTGGAGGGCCTGTGGATCGAGCGCGGCCAGCTCCTCCGGCGTGAGGCCTGGCGACTTCGGATCATTCTCACTCGGGCCGCCCCTGGACCGGTCTCTCATCCGCCATACTCCTTCTGCGCTGAGCGGAGTGTCCGCTCTGGTTTGTCGCACATTATGGAGAATGGACCTGGCGTAAAATCATGATCCTGGGTTGGGATTGGCAAAAATTGCAAGTCATATACCATGGCTGGTTAATGGGTTCGACCGCCTAAGTCTTGTGTCTAAATCGGTCGTTAGTCCTCCAGAGTGTTGCCTCCGGGCGAAGGATAGGAACTTTCCGCCACAAATTTGCGCATACTCTGTCCTACCACTGACAGATTTTGGGCATCCAGAGGGCTGGCAAAATTCCCAGGGGCGTGTACTTTTTCCTCAGCGTTCTCTGCCTGGTTGGACGTAGGAAGCCCGAGTTTCGTCGACACAGCATCTCCTGCCGGACGCGCCTTCCCCACATCTCCCGGTGGCGGAAAGGATGCTGTGAGGATCGTCGGCGGGCCAGGGAGAGGGTGGCAGACAAGACCACGGTCGGGCACGCCGGCCGAGGGGAAGACCGGCCCGAGATCGGGCGTATACAAGGGGGCAGGACTGATCGGAGGGAGCTGCCCGCGGGGAAAGAGGTCCACCGGCCCAGGCAAGGCGACCTGGGACCCCACCCGGGCGGTGGGCCACCGAACCGTGCCCCTGCCGGATGGTGCGCGGCAGATGGTCAAGACTATCGCGTTCGCTTTCCCCGGTCCTTTCGAAGTTGCTGGCTGCGGATCAGTTCCACCGTGTACCGGTACCGATCGGAGCGGAAGTAGGTATCTACCGCCTCGACCGCCCGGCCCTCGACCGAATAGACCGAGGTCTCCATGTACAAGACCGGCTCAAAAACACTCACGCCCAGGAGCGAGGCCACCTCCACGTCCGCCTTCACCGACTCCAAGGAGTGGCGGATGGTCCCCAGCAGGATCCCCAGCTTCTCCTCCAGGAGATGGAGCATGGTGTGGTGCTGGAGTTCCTTCTCGGTGATCTGCTGGCCGATCTCCGGCACCATGTAGTTGATGACGTACGAGAAGGGGGATCCGTCCACCGAGCGGAGGCGCTTGAAGCGTACGACCTCTTCCCCGGTGGGGACGCGAAGGACGCCCGCCACCCGCTCCGGGGCCGGGACCGTCTTGATCTCGAGAATCCGCACCTCGGCCCGGTGGCCCTCGCTGAAGAGGTCTTCGGTGAACCCGGTGAGCTTCACCGACTTCGTCTGGGCAGCCTTCTCGGTAACGAAGGTGCCCTTCCCCTGCTTCCGGTACAGGAGACCTTCGGACACCAATGCGGCCAGGGCCTGCCGCACGGTGGCCCGGCTGATCTTGTACTCGCGGGACAGCTCCTGCTCCGTGGGCAGCTTGTGTTTGGGGAGGACCTCGCCTCCCTCGATCTTGGAGCGCAGGATGTTCTCCAGCTGGTAATAGAGCGGGATCGACCGGTTCGGGAATATGCTGGCGGACTGCCGGCCGCCCCGCCCCTCGCGGCCTCCGCCCTCGGTTGCCTTGCTCATGATTCCTCACCCACCCTTTATTCACCCAGGCGGTTCACGTAGAATTGCGCCCTTGGATGCCGACTCTGCCAGTCGCGCGTAGCGCGCCAGGATCCCCCGGAGATCGCGCTTGGGGGGCTTCCAGGCCGCGCGGCGCCGCGCCAGCTCCTCTTCCGACACCAGGAGGTCCAGGCGGCGCGAAGGGATGTCGTATTCGATGAGGTCCCCGTCCTGCACCAAGGCGATGGGGCCCCCCTCGACCGCCTCGGGCGAGATGTGTCCGATGCAGGGGCCGCGCGTCGAACCCGAAAACCGCCCATCGGTCACCAGCCCGCAGTGCTCGTCCAGGCCCATGCCCACCATGATGGACGTGATCTGATGCATCTCCCGCATGCCTGGACCGCCCTTGGGCCCCTCGTTGCGGACGACCACGACGTCGCCCGTCTTCACCACGTCGCCCATGACGGCGCGCACCGCCGCCTCCATGTTCTCGAAGACGCGGGCGGGCCCCCGGTGGGCCAGCATGTTCTTGAACCGGACGCCGGTCTGTTTCACGACCGCGCCGTCGGGCGCCAGGCTGCCCCGCAGAATGGCCAGGCTTCCCTGGGGGAACAGGGGATCGGTGAGGGGCCGGATAAGTTCCCGGTTCAGGACGGTCGCCCCCGCGATGTTCTGGCGGAGCGTCTTGCCCGTCACCGTCGGGACGTCCAGGTGCAGGCAGGCCTGCAGCTCCTGCATGAGGGCGGGAAGGCCGCCCGCTTCGTCCAGCCGGCCCACGGAGAATGTCCCCGACGGCTTCACGTTGCACAGGTGGGGGACCCGCCTGGCCATGGCGTCGAACTCGTCCAGGGTGAGGGGGATCCCCGCCTCGTGGGCGATGGCCAGGAGGTGGAGGACGCTGTTGGTGGACCCCCCCAGGGCCATGTCCAGCGCCATGGCGTTCTCGAGAGCCTGGCGGGTCACGATCTGCCGCGGCGTCAGGCCCCGGCGCAGGCACTCGATCACCAGCCGCCCCGCCTCTCGCGCCAGGGCCGGTCGGCGGGGGTCAACGGCCAGCATCGTCCCACAGCCTGTCGGGGACATCCCCATGGCCTCGATGAGGCACCCCATGGTGTTGGCCGTCCCCATCATGGAGCAGGAGCCGGGCCCGGGCAGCGCCGCCTTCTCGATCTCCGTCAGCTCCTCCCGGGTGAGCTTGCCGATCTTGACCTGCCCCGCGAGCTCCCGCATGGTGGAGAGGGTGATCTCGGTGTGTTCTTTGTATCGCCCAGCCTCCATGGGGCCACCCGTCAGCATGACCGTCGGGATGTTGACCCGCAGGGCGGCCATCAGGTGGGCCGGCTCGATCTTGTCGCAGCTGGAGAGCATGACGGCTGCATCGAAGCGGTGGCCCTCGAGCATGATCTCGACCGTATCGGCGATGGCCTCGCGGCTGGGCAGGGAGAAGCTCATCCCCACGTGGCCCTGGGCCAGGCCGTCACACAGGGCGATGGTGTCGAACTCCATGGGGATCCCACCGGCCTCCCGCACGCCCTGTTTCACCAGCGCCCCCAGGGCGCGGAGGTGAATGTGGCCCGGGACCACCTCGTTCCAGGAGTTCACGATGGCGACCAGCGGCTTGCCCATGTCGGCGTGAGACACGCCTACGACGGTCAGCAGGGCCCGGTGCGCCGTCCGCTCCAGCGGCTCGTGCAGCTCGCGGCTCCGTAACGGGATCCCCTGGGTCGAGTCCTCAGTCATGCCGGCCAACCCTCGAGGGCGGCACGCCACCGCCCGTCTCTTGTCCGATCGTCAGGATGATCAGGCGAATTGAGTACCATAGCACCCATGGTCTGTCAAACCAAAAGGCCACCTTTCGATTCCTCGCGTCTCGGGTTCCGTGGTGGTCCCGGAAATGGTACTCTCCCGGCCCCGGGCCCTTGGTGATCCGGGGTCCGCGGGGTAGAATTCCCGAGACCCCGGGAGGGACCCGGGTGGGCAGGGGTTCGAGCGCACGGATATCCTGACTGAGGAGGGGCGATCATGGCGAAGATGAACACGGCCGCCGTCCGACGACGGCTGGCCGGTCTGACGGGATGGAAGCAGGTGGGGGACGCGATCCAGAAGCAGTACACCTTCCCGGACTTCAAGGCAGCCATGTTCTTCGTGAACGCGGTGGCCGGGCTCGCGGAGAAGGCGGGGCACCACCCGGACGTGACCATCAGCTACAACCGAGTGACGCTGAGCCTGTCCACCCACGACGCCGGTGGGATCACGGGCAAGGATTTTGACCTGGCCGGGCGGATCGAGGCCGTCGCCTAGGCCGAGGAAGGTCGAAACACCGCAACCGCAGATGAACGCAAATACAGGCTGCTCCCTGCGGAGCCGGAGAGGGTCAGGCCTTTAAAACTTTGTTTTTAGCCAATAATAAAGTTATAAAGGCCTGACCCCAATTGACGACCTCAAGGTCTGAGCCACGAAGCGGTGGGGCGGCTTGGAGGTGGCAACTAGCGGATGAAGGCGGCAGGACTGTTCGCCAGGGCGTCCTGGATCCGGATGCGGTGCATCGGCAGGAAGTCGTCGGGTAGATCGGCCGGGTCGAAGAATTCCAGGGCCAGCGTCTCTTCGCAGGTTCGCAGATCGCCTGCCACTATCCGGCAGACGAAGAGGGTACTGATGTAGTGCACGACGTTGCCGTCAGGGTAGTGGACGATCTGGACCCTCGGATCCGAGTAGACGCCGATGAGGCGAACGACCTCCACGCTGAGGCCGGTTTCCTCTCGCACCTCCCGGACGATCGCATCCCGGACGGATTCCCCGATCTCCACCGATCCCCCCGGCAGTCCCCAGAGGCCGTTGTCCGAGCGGCGCTGGAGGAGGATCCGACCCTCCCCATTGGGGATGACGGCTGCCACGCCCGGTCGAAGCTCCCTGGCCTTGGTCGCATCCGGCTCAGGTTTCATTCAACGGTCCTCTCTGCAGTTGCGTCAAGGATCCCGGTTCCACCGGAAAGGTCATCGGCCAGCAGCACGCAGGGAGCAACGGACTCTGCATATGGTGTAAGCGCTCAGAAAGCCTTCTCGCGTTCTCCCGGGGAGGCAGCGAGGTTGCCGCGGCCATTCCCCTCTCCGTTGCCGTTCGAGTGACCGTTCTTCGCGGCGCTTGCGTGGCCGTTCCGCACGGCGATCACCTCGCCGTAGATCGAGAGCAAGCGTTTGAATGTCTTCTCCCAGGAGAAATTCTGCTCGACGTACTCGCGGCACGTGTGCACGCCCTCGGTCTTCTCGGCGATGACCTTCTCGACCTTCGCGGCGAGGTCGGCGGCGTCGCCCGGCTCGGCGAGCGCGCCGAACCCGGGGTGCACGAGGTTGACCGGGCCTCCCTGTCGCACGCCGACGACCGGGATCCCCGACGCGAGCGCCTCGAGCACCGCGAGGTTGAACGTCTCGTTGGGAGAGGGCAGCGTGAACACGTCGGCGCTCGCGTAGATCTTGGCTAGGACCTCGCCGTACTCGAGCGAGCCCAGGAAGGCGATGCGTGGGTCACCCGCCGCCTGACGCTCCAGGCGGCCGCGGAGCGGACCTTCTCCCACGATGTTCAAGCGATAGTCGCCGCGCGACGCGAGGAGCTTGAACGCGTTGATGAGGACGTGGAGGTCCTTCTCAGGGCTGAGTCGGCCTACGTAGAGGAGTGTCACGGGGTCGCCGTTTCCGTTGGCTTCGGGGCGAAAGAGGTCAAGGTTCACGCCCAGGGGGACGTACTCGAGCTTCGTGAAACCCTCGGCTGTGAGCCGCTGGTGAATGTCGAGCGAGGTCACGATGAGGCGATCGGAGTGGCGGTTGCAGTAGCGCACGTACTCCCAGGCGAGGCGCTCGGTGACGCGGGAGACCGTCGATCCGAACCGGCTCACGGCGGGCCGCGCGATGAACGTTGGGAGGTGCACGTGGTAGAAACCGACGACGGGCACGTTCCCTGAGCGAAGCGTGTCCCCGGCGACCTTCCCAAGAAGATAGGCGCAGTCGACCTCGACGACGCTCGGCAGCTCGTCCTGCAGGATCTTCGTGACGGCGGAGCGGTTCCAGAGCACGCGATGCGACGGGTTCGCCGGCAGGCGCGGGCTCTTGATCGTGTAGAGGGTCGAGCCGTAAAGGCGCTGCTTGCGAGTGTGCTCTCCCGGGACCACGATGACGTGCTCGGCGCCGCCGCGTTGGGAAAGGTAGCGCGCCTTCTCGGCGAGGTAGGTGTTGACGCCGCCGCACGTGTCCCCGTCGATCCAGAGCGTCGTTAGATCGCAGATCCGCATAGGGTCTTTCGCGCGGCCGCCGCGCGGCGGCTCCTACGTCCGGGCCGGCTGGGGAGCGTACGGCTCTTGATCTGGTGCCGGACATGCGAATTGTAACAAGCTGCATTTCCCGCGGCAACAAGTTTGGCTACGCGAGGCGATGCGCGGGACGCAAGTGTGGATCTCCTGCCGCGGCGTGTGGGACCATCTCGCCGCTTGTGGTATGCTCGCCGCGCGGCTTCTGGATCCTCTAGACGGGTCCGCTGGACTGAGGACGAGCGCCCCGACGGGATGGCTCGTTCGTTCAACAAGGTTGACGCGGGGCGGCATGCGGCCATCTGCGGCTAAACCGTTTGCGATGATATTGGGGATCCCGGATGAGATTCTCCGGTTTTATTCAGCTCTTGGCTTGTGTCCGGCGGTCCACCTAACCCATGCGCCGGGCCCCTGTTCGTACTTGTCCTACGACGAGGGCCGGTCATGATCTCCCGCTTCCTCTCGAGGCACACTCTTCACGCCGACCGGTTCCTCTACGCGACTCCCGAAGGGCTTGGGCTCGCGGCGGAGGATGTCGAGTTCTGGTCGAAAAGAGGCGTGAAGCTGCGCGGGTGGCTCCTGCGGGGAACGAAGCGCGGTACGGTCGTTTTCTGCCCGGGTAACTCGGGTAACTTGTCCTCGCACCTCGAATACGTACGGCTCGGCCTGTGCACGGGATACTCGGTCCTCGGCTTCGACTACTGCGGCTTCGGGCGGAGCGACGGTGAGGCTGACCTGCGCACCATCGTGCAGGATGTGGAAGCCGCCTGCGAGTTCATCACCGTCCGCACGGGCGAGCCGAACGCACTCTTCGGACTCTCGATCGGCGCCGGTGCGGCTCTCGCGGCGGCCGGGAGGACCGGGGCGGCCACCGTGGGCGTCGTCGTCGAAGGCGTGTACGACATCCGGTGTGCGCTCCGTGGGCTTTTTGCCGAGGGATGCTTCGGCCCCGTGAGAATCCGTGCGGTCGGGGAACTGAGCGGGAGCCTCGCGGAGCGGAGCCGCCACCGTCTCGTGAAGTTGCGGCTGCCGTCGCCGATCGCGAGCCTGCTTGCGCGGGTCGCCGCCGCATTCTACCTCTTCGAGGGCAAGTCCCCCGGATCCCTGGCTGCCCGCCTCGGCACGAAGCCCGTGTTGCTCGTGCATGGCGTCAAGGACGAGATCCTGCCCTTCGAGGCGGCCATCGACCTTCATGAGGCGTTGCCCGGCCGGAAGCGCATCTGGCTCGTGCCGGGGACCGGCCACGCGCAGGAGCCGGCGCTGGCGTGCGGCCTCGAGTACACGGCACAGCTGGAGGACTTCCTCGACTGCGCGTTTACCCGCACGCCCCCTTTCACCCCGGCCGTGAGCGTCTCGGACGTGCACGCACATCACCCGAGAACGGGTGGTGTGCGGGCGTGCCTGGGGCTTGTCTCCTCGGCCGCCACGTCGCGGTCGCGAGGACCGGTCCTCCTGAGCGTGGTGGGCGGAGGCATCTTGCGGCAAGTCCTGCTCGAGGGTTCGGAGGAGACCGTGCTTGAGTTCCCTGGGCCCATCGAGAGGGTCTTCACGCTCAGGCTCCTCCGCACTGAAATGGACGCGAGGGCGGACTGGTACGTGAGGGGAGGATATCAGACCGTTTTCCGCGCGATGGTTGAGGCGGTGAATGGGCGTGACCTCGGGAGCCTCGACGCGGCGCTCGAAGCGCACATGAGGCTCGGGCGCGCCGACCTGTTTGATTTCTTCGCCGCCCTCTACTGCCTGCGCGGGGCGCAGGCGGCGCTCGGCGGTGTGCCGAGCTGGCCAGGGAGAAATCTTGACTTCGCGCGGCGAAACCTCGAACGATTCCTGGTCCTCTGGACATCGAACCCCGCGCTCCCGGGCGAGCACGTGGCGGAGAGCCCGGCCAGGTGGGTCCGCGAGCAACTTAAGCAGCTTGCACCCCGGGGCAGCGAGCACGCTGAGAAGCGGACACACTTTCGCTCGAGCGAGTGACAGTTTTGGCCTGTACTGCTTATGGCTTTCGGTCCGGACTATGCCAGACGCCATATGCCATAAGCCCTTCGCCACCTCAGGCCCCCTCCAGCCGGGCCTGGAGGATCTCTCGGGCCCGCGCCAGATCCGTCTCTGCCACTAGGATGTGGATGTACACGAGGGCCGTGGGGCAGCAGGAGACGAGTTGGGACGGATCCTCTTGTTGCAGGTCGGCAGGAATGCCGCGCTGGCGGAGCTGGGCCTGGATCCGCTCCGCCGCCTTCCGATTCGTCACGGCCATCAGGGAAACCATCCAGTCGTTCTCCTCGTGCACCTTCGTCAGTCACACTCGTGCAGGCTTCATCGAGAGGACGAAGACGCTTGCGCATCCTCCGCAGATCCCCTAGTATTCCCAAGTTTGTTGGGCCCCGATTCCGAGGCGGAGAAACCCCGTGATCTTCGGGATACGATTCCTCATCTTTCGCCTGACCATCTTCACCATCGCCGCAATCGCCCAGGGCTATCTCTTTGTCCAGATCCGCCAGGCGATCCGGTCTTCCCGCGGTTCGGATCGGTTCAAATCACGGGCCATCCGTCTCGTCGGTGCAGTGATTATTGCCCTGTTCTGTCTGAACGCCTACATCATGCTCACGCGCATGCCCTGGATCGACCCGCCGGCGCTAGCGCAGGTCGGGTTACTGTATCCCGTGGCGGTGTGGAACTTCGGCTCGCTCTTCTCGGCACTGCTGTTGTTCCTCGTCCGCGCTGCGGGTGGTCTGGGCCGCGCCTTGGCGGGCCTCTGGCGCAGCCTGTCGGGAGAGGGGGCGCCGGCCCCGGTGGATCTTGGCCGGCGCCGATTCCTCCGCGCCGGGGTGGGCAGCCTGGCCGCGGCGCCCCTGGTCCTCTCAGGATACGGGGCCGCGTATGCCAGCAAGGCCAGCGGCGTTCAGGAGCTGTCCCTGCCGTTCGGCCGCCGGCTGCGGGTGGTCCAGCTCACGGACATTCACGCCGGCCTGTACATGACCCGCGAGCAGATCCGGCGGTACGTCGACCTAGTGAACGGGCTGCGGCCGGATCTCTTCGTCCTGACCGGAGACTACATCTCCAATTCGATGTCGTTCCTCCCCGGCTGTCTGGAGGAGGTGGGCCGGGTCCAGGCCCGCTACGGCACCTTCGCTACGCTGGGCAACCACGAGCACTGGTTCGGCAAGTCTCGCGAGGTCTCCGCGGTCTTCCGCCGGCATAATATCCCGCTTCTGGACAACGCGCACCGGGTGATCCAGACCGAGCAAGGGCCGCTGGCCGTCGCCGGCATTGACGATCTTCGCAGCGGTCGTCCCGATCTGGACGCGGCGTTGCGTGGCATCGACCCGTCCATCCCCACGCTCTTGCTCTCGCACCGTCCGGAGATCTTTCCCCTGGCGGCTCGCCACGGCATTCCGTTGACGCTGGCAGGCCACTGGCACGGCGGCCAGATCAAGCTCTCTTTCCTGGGCGTGGACCTCAGTATCGCCCACGCCTTTAGTCCCTATCCCGAGGGTCTCTACCGGATCAGCGACTCCCACCTGTACGTGAGTCGGGGGATCGGCACGACAGCCACTCCGATCCGCCTCAACGCCCCACCCGAAGTCACGCTGTTCCACCTGACATAAGTGGTGCCCCTCCGGGCCACCTGTAGAGCGTTCGGTCGTTTCCGCCTCCGGCGGATTCGGTGGTTCGGTTGTTCCAGGTCCGAGAGAACCACCGAACGACCGGGACCCACGGCACCGCGGTGGATGCCCACCGCCGTGGCGTGGGTGCGCCGAACCATCGAACACTTCTAGCATTCAGCCTTTCTTGGGCGGCTGGGAGGGCCGGATCTCCACCCGGCTGGGAAGGGACCGGGGGTCGTGGGCCAGAAGGTGCAACACGACCTCGGCGATGTCCGAGGGAGTGAGCTTCCAATCCTCGAGTCCCGGCGTTCGGCCGCCGAACTGGGTGTCCACGCTCCCCGGCAGGATGGTGCTCACGCGGATGCCGTCATACCGGATCTCCTGCATGAATGCCTCGCTGAAGCCGACCAGCCCGAACTTCGAGGCATTGTAGGCACTGAGGTTCGGGATGGGGTTCACGCCGGCCAGACTGCTGACGTTGATGATGTAGCCCCCGGCTCGCCGGCGCATCCAGGGGATCGCGGCGCGGCAGCAGTAGAAGACCCCGGTCAGATTCGTGTCGAGCACCTCGTGCCACTTCTCCAGCGGAAGATCCGCCACCGCCCCCTGGCCGGCGACGCCCGCGTTGTTCACCAGGATGTCCAAGCCGCCGAAGGTCTCGGCCGCGTGGCGCATGAGCGCCTCGACCTCGGCGTAGCGCCGGACGTCACAGGCAATGCCCCCGCACCGGCCCGGGCCTCCCCGCGAGAGGTCCGCACCCACCTGCTGGACCTGCGCGTTGTCCCGCCCGCAGATGACCACATCGGCGCCCTCCCCCACGAGGGCGTGGGCGATCTCCCGCCCGATCCCCCGGGTCCCTCCCGTGACCACCGCCACCTTGCCTTGCAGGCTTGGTCTTCTCATCACGTATGTCCCCAATCAGAAATGTCGCTTCCGAAACGAGACCGGGCACTTGGGCTTGGAGTTCGGCGGCCGAAGGCCTGGGACTTCCCTCGTCTCGATCCACCTCGCTCCCCGCGACGAGGAGCTACTTCAGAGCGACATACTCGCTGAATATGCCCAAGCATACCCGGCGTTCGACCTCACGGAGACCGCTTCGATTCAGCGCCGCGAGAATCACTTCGGGGGGAACGGAATCCGCAATGGTGTCCCAGAAGTGCTTCATGAGCAGTGTGGCATCTCTGCTTCCCGTACCGATCCGGGTAATCAGGGGTACAAGCTTCCCCAGATACAATCGGGTCAAGTGAAAGCCAATCCGGGAGCGCGGTCGCGAGATCTCGAGGAGTAACAGTCGACCTCCGGGCTTCAGGACACGTTGATACTCCCGGAACGTGTATTCAAGGTCCAAGATATGCCGAAGGCCATAGCCATTGCTTACGAAGTCGAAACAATCGTTCCTGAAGGGCAGGGTTTCTCCCAGGCCTTGGACCAGGGCATAGGGTTTCCACTTCCGAGATTCCATCAACATGCCGCGGCTGGGATCCAATCCTACGACCTGGCGGGGGTTCGCGACGAGGTCCCCGGCCGCCCGGGCAACCAGCCCGGTGCCGGTTGCGACATCCAAGACTTTCATCGCCTGGCTCAGCCCAGCTCTCGCCAGGGCCTGTCGCCGATAGAACTGCCCCGATCCAAAGGACATCACCCGGCAGATCCACTGGTAATGGACCGC
>CAZNWB010000080.1:11318-14235 GCA_964576535.1 uncultured bacterium
CCATCAGAGGCGTTTCTCTATCTCCCGCTGCAGATTCTGGATCCAACCGTTATAGTTAGGGTGGATCTTGGTGCCATCGTAATGCAGCTCTTTACTGTCCTTATAGTTGATACTGTAGCTCGTCGTTGAGTATTTGATATCCACGACGGCGACATGGCTGCGTACCCGCAGTTCGCCCTCCAGACGTCCTGGTTCAATATCTTTCATCATCCAGCCTCGCGCCTTCCCGGCCTCCACGATTGCAGTCCTGACCTCTTCCAGGCTCTTGGACTTCCCTCCGGAGGTAACGATAGATTGATTGGTGACATTGTAGAGAGGAGCGGTCCGACATCCCACGGCAGCGATCAGCACTGAAAGTACCAGGAAGGCTTTCACGGCAAACCGATACATGGCAATCCCCCCTCCCGACGCTGTGTCTGTCCAGTTGCCCTTTGCCACTCCATAGCGTTCCCCGGCGCCCGCCGTCGAAGCGCCGGAATCCTGGTGGTCGTCCGGGAAATGCCCTTCGGCCCGTCACGGTAAAGGCAAGCCCCTCTCCCAGTCAAGCGCGCAAATCGTTTCCTCGAAAGTCACCGGCAGTGGCTCCCACCGGTTCTCCCTGCCCAGGACGGCCGTTGCCGCCGCCTCACGCGGATTCGATCCGTCCCACCCGCAATCGGAGGGTGCGATCTGCCCGCTCCGAGATCTCCGGCCGGTGGGTCACGAGGAGCACCGAGGTTCCCTGCGCCTGGACCCGGCTACGGATCTCGGCCAGGATAACCTGCGCATGCTGATCATCCACATTCCCGGTGGGCTCATCCGCCAGGAGGAGCGGGGGGTTATTCAACACGGCCCTGCAGAAGGCCACCCGCTGCTGTTCGCCGCCGGACAGTTGGCTCGGGTAGTGGCCACGCCGATGGGCCACGTCCAGCCGTTCCATGAGGGCGATGGCGTCGGCCTCGGCGTCCGCCCTGTCCCGGCCAACATATCGGGCGGCCAGCAGCACGTTCTCGAGGGCTGTCAGCTCCTCAATGAGGAGGAAGGATTGGAACACGAAGCCGATGGCGGTCCCGCGCACCCGGCACTGGGCCCTGCGGGAGAGGTGGCTCACGCGCTCATCGTCGAACCAAACCTCCCCGGCGTCGGCGGGCTCGAGCAGGCCGAGCAGATTCAGGAGCGTGGACTTCCCGGAGCCCGATGGTCCGATCACCGCCACGAACTCGCCCGCCTTGATTTCAAGGTCCACCCCGCTCAAGACGGGAATCGGCTCCCCGCCCACCCCCCGATAGCTCTTCCTGAGCCCCACCCCGCGAATTAGCACCGCTCAGGCTCCGCGACGAATCGCCTCGGCCGGGGAGAGCCGTGTAATCTTTAGGGTGGCATAGGTCGCTGCCAACGTACCCAGAAGGAGAGAGAAGGCCAATGCAAAGAGGAGCAGGCGTGACGAGAAGACGAAGAGCTGTTGCCCCTCATGGATCACATGCCTCTCGATCCCCCACCCGATGACCCCGGCCAACACCGCCCCTGCGGCAGAGCCGACAATGCTCACCACCAGCGCCTCCCCCAGGACCTCCCGGAGGAGTTGGAGATCCGTGGCCCCGAGGGCGCGCTTGATTCCAAAATCCCGGATGCGTTCGAACATCGCCGCGGTCACCACGTTCGAAAGGGAAAGCCCCCCGATGAGGAGCCCGAGCGAGCCGATGCCGAGCAAGAGGGAGGAGAAAAAGGCCGTCGAGGTTTGCAGGAGGCGACTGAGCTCGCTGGGGATTGTCACGTTGACGCCCGAGACGGTTGCCTTGATCCGCTTGGCGAGTTCGTCTGGATTCTCCCCCGGCTGCCAGGCGACGGCCGCCCCCGTGTTGAGGTCCTGAAGGGCGAGGAGCCCCATGCCGCCGCCGAAGACCCGTGCCAGCATGGGGTCTCGTTGAAGCCACAGCGTCCGCGCATCCTCGATGGTGACAAAAGCCATGCGATCCGGGGCGGTGAGGGTCTTCTCCAGCACCCCCACCACGGAGAAATCCTTCTCCCCGAGGCGCACCGTCCCGTCCACGCGCAAGCGGCGGGCGGCCGCAAAGTCGGCTCCCACCACGGCCGCGCCACGCTCCCCCTCACGCAGGGAACGTCCGGCACGGACCGGCAGCTCTCGATAGTGACGGTTGGGCATGGGGACGGTGAGGTCCAGACCGAGGACCAGCTCCTGCGTCAGCGTCAGGAAGTGGGATTGCGTGGTATTCAGGGGAAGCATGACCTGCGCCTGCACCGCGGCGACCCCGGGAACGCGGACGATCTCCTGGATCTTGGACCGCGGCAAGAGACCCCCCGCAGTGAAACCCGCTCCCATCCCCATTCCCTCCCCCGCCACCGAGACCTGGCCGAGGACAAAGCGATCACCCCCCTCGATGAAGCGGGTGATCCGCTCTGCCATGGCTCCCAGGGCGAGGAGTCCAGCCATCCCCACCGCGATGCCGAGGAGGGTGAACAAATAGCCACGCGGGAACAGCGCCCGGATGAGCATCTCAGTGCTCACTCCACACTACCATTCCAGGCGAGACTCGACGGGACGGCCCTGGCGGCGCCGCGCCCAGCGAGTCAGCCGGACGACGGCGAAGAAGAGGCCGAGGGAAAGGCGGGTGCTGAGGGGCATCGACAAGAAGGCCCCACCCGCAAGAACGCCGGTAACCGCGTCGAGCATCCCGGCGGCCTCCCGGGGATTGAGGAAGAGCTCGAGAAACGTGGGATCGTAGTACAGACGAATGAAGCGGAAGTACGGGTTCAGCCCCTTTCGAACCATGCGCTCGAAGCCGGCGAACTGCGCCGCCTTAAAACGGTTCAGCCGGAAGGCTTCCAGGATGGCCGCGGCTGCCAGCTCCGCGGACTGCATGGCGACGAAGACCCCGGTGGAGAAGATCGGATCCACGAAGGCCGCGGCATCCCCCAC
>CAZNWB010000081.1:0-14186 GCA_964576535.1 uncultured bacterium
GTCACGCTGTTCGTCACCTCCATGAAGACGGACACCGTCAACGTATTCCGCGGCCGGGCCCCCGACCTGGCCTTCCTCCGGGGCATCCCGGTGGGGCGCGAACCGCATAACCTCGGGATCTCCCCCGATGGCCGGTGGGCCGCCACCGGCAACCGGCGCTCGGGGGAGGTCTCGATCATCGACACACAGCGCTTGGAGGAGGTGGCTCGGATTCCGGCGGGCCGCCAGCCGCACGACGTGGCGTTCAGCTCCGACAGCCGGACGCTCTACGTCGGGCACGAGCAGGAGCTGTATGCGAGCGTGATCGAGGTCGGGACGTGGAAGCGGAAGCCGCGGCTGGAAATCGGCCGGGCGCAGCACGACCTCTCGATCTCCCCGGACGACGGGAAGCTGTGGTTCACGGTGACGAACCGGCCATACAAGCCTGGGGACCCGCGCGTGGGCGTCGTCGACCTTCTGACGGGCAACCGGGTCGCCCTCATCGAGACCGGAGCCAACAGCCACGATGTCATCTTGAGCCCCGATGGGCGGGTGGCGTGGGTGACGAACTCAGGGTTCCTCGACGTCCCCGACTCGCGGGTGGATTATCTCGACGTGGCGACGCGGAAGGTGCTGGGCACCATCCAGCTCGGGAAGTACCCCTTCCACGCCCCCAAGCGCGGCCGGGACGGCAACTACGTGCCGGCGAACACCCTGGAGATGTGGTTCAGCGACCACGGGCAGAAAGCCGTCCACGTCCTGTCGCTCCCCGAGCGACGGGTTGTCGCGACTGTGCCCGCTGGGGCGGAGCCCTTCCACGTGACCGTGACGCCTGAGGGCACGGTGTTCGTGGCCAACCACCGGTCGAGCACCGTGACCGTCATCGACGGGCCTCGCCGCGTGGCGCTCGGCGCCCTCAAGGTCCCTCGGGGTCCTCACGGGCTGGCCGTGCTGGTCCATCTCCCTAGCGGCAGACGAGCCGCGCAGAATGTCCTGGGGAGATGATGTCCTCACGTCTGCTTTCCCCATTGATGTGGTTTTTGACTCTGGGATCGCCGGCGTGGGGCCAGGTGTTCGTGACCGCGGAAGGCGCAGGAGCCCTGACGGTCTTCCAGGCCGCCACCTCCGAGGCCATCCACCTCGGCGGGAGGCCCCACAACCTCGCCCTGAGCCCCGACGGCAAGCGAGTGTGGGTGACCGATGCGTCCGCCTCAAAGGTCTGGGTCGTGGAGGTGAGTAGCCGGCAGGTGACTGCGCTGCCGATTCAAGGGAAAAGGCCGCATGGCCTGGCCCTGAGCCCCGACGGCTCGCGGGCGGTCGTCGCCCACGAGGGCGATTCCCTCCTCGAGACCTTCGATGCCGGGCGGTTGACACCGCTGGGCCGGCTCATCCTCCCCGCCCGCCCCCATAACGTCGCCGTCTCACCGGACGGGCGCGCCGCGTGGGTCACTGCCCAGTCTGCCGGCCGCCTCCTGATCGTGGATCTTGGGACGACGCAGTTCGTTGGGGAGGTAAAGGTCGAGGGTGCCCCCCACGACCTGGCGTTCACCCCCAACGGGCGGGAACTTTGGGTAACCCTCTGGGGGTCGAGCGAGGTTCTCGTCCTCGATGTCCAGGAGAGGAAGGTCGGCGGTCAGGTGACCGCCGGCTCCTCCCCCCACCACGTCGCCGTGACCCCTGATGGCTCCCAGGTATGGGTGACGAACCACGGCTCCGGCGACGTGTCCGTCTTTGAGGCGGGGGGGCGGCGGCTCTTCCGGCGAATCCCCATTGGGCCGGACCCCCATCACGTGGCCTTCAGCCGGGACGGGACGCTTGCCTATGTGGCGAGTCAGGGCCGGGACGAGCTGGTCGTAATCGAGGCAGCCTCCGGTCGAGTGCAATCCCGCCTTCCGGTCGGCCGGGTTCCGCACGGAGTGACAGCCCGGTGAACTTCCCACATCGGATTCCCCGACTTCGGGTCCTTCTTTTGCTCTTAGTCGCGATCCTTATCGTGATCCTTCCCGGTCGGTCCACGCTGCCCGCTGCCCATGATCCCCAGTGCCCCCGTTGGAGGAGTGCCTTCCTCGGTATGCCGACCCACACGCTCGTCATACAGGCCTCGGAGACCCGTCGCGTCCCAATTTCGGCGAAGCTCGCTGCCATAGATGATGCTCGCTGGGCAGGGTTCCAGTGCGCCACCGTCGAAGAGATCCACACCATCGTCATCCTCTTCGACTTCGGTGCGGAGGTGCCGGGGACATTTCATATGCGGAACGTCCTGGCCCCGCTGGACATCGCGTTCGCAAAGGAATCCGGTCGCATCTTCTCGATTCTTCGCATGGAGCCGAGTTCCACGAAGGAGTACGGACCGATGGGGTCCTTTCGGTATGCCATCGAGGCTCGAGCGGGATTCTTTAAGGAGAAGGGAATCGCCCCTGGTCACTCCATGTTACTAGGAACTTCAAATTAGCCTTGGTCTGGTTGAAGAAACGCAAGAGGTCTATAGAGGCAAGGTGGGTCCACTGCATGATCCCCAAGTCCATCTATGCTAAAAAGTAGCCGGTTGCTACGCGCGCTTGCCCTCGTCCTCCTGGCTGCCACGCCCGCCTGGGGCGGAGGCTCTCTTCCCGTCGTCACCACCTCGACGGACCTGAAGGCCCTCGTGGAGGCGGTCGGTGGAGATCGGGTTCAGGTCGAAGCCCTCGCGCCGCCATTGCACGACCCCCACGCGGTTGAGGTGAAGCCGGGGCAGCTCGCGCAGATCAAGGCGGCCGCCCTCCTCGTCAGCATCGGCCTGGATCACGAGCCGTGGCTCGCTCGCGTGCTTCGCTTGGTGAAAGACCCGCGGTTTGTCCGGGGGAGCCCTCACTATCTCGATGCCTCGAAGGGGATCCGGCTCCTTCAGGCCGAGACGCCGCGGCTCAGGGCAGAGAGGGGAGTCCACCTCCACGGGTTCGGCAACACCCATTACTGGCTGGATCCCGAGAACGCGCGCTCGATCACCGAGGCAATCCTTGGGGCGCTCGCGCGCCTGGCACCCGCGGACCGACCTTACTTCGAGGCGAACCGGACGCGCTTCGTCCAGCAGCTGGATGCAGGTCTCGCGCGCTGGGCGCGCGCCATGGCGCCTCACCGGGGCACCCGGGTGGTCGTGGTGCACGAAAGCTGGCCGTACTTTGCGGAGCGCTTCGGCCTCGTCATCGTCGCGGCTGTAGAGCCGACCCCCGGGGTGCCGCCATCTCCCTCCTACCTTGCCACCCTCACCCAGAGGATGCGGGAAGTCGGGGTGAAGCTCCTCATCGCCGAGCCTTACTCTAACGCTTCGGTGGTAAGCCAGGTGGCCGCCCGAAGCGGAGCGGGCGTCGTCACGCTGATCCCTTCGGTTGGAGGTGATCCAGAAGCGCGGGATTATCTGGCGCTCTTCGACCTGAACATCAAGCGCTTGACCGAGGCCTTCGTCGGAGTCCGGTGAGATGCTGCTCCGAAGGAGGGGCTCATGATTCCACGCCTGGTGCTGTTGTTGGTCGAAATGGAGGAGCAAATGGGCCAGCAGCAGAGATTCTGGAACGGTCCGGCATCAGAGACGAGAAGGGCGCTTTCAAGTTCCCCCTTCTCCCGGTTTCCCGTTACTCTCACAACAATGGAGGGTTCACATCATGAGAACGCGACGATTCCTCGGGACGATGCCACTTTGTTTAGCTCTCACGCTGGTTCTCGCCGGTTGCGCGTATGTAGAGCGAAGCCCCGTCAGCGGGACGTCGGTGGGAGCCCTCCAGCCGAGCTGGTCCGGTTCCGCCTACGCGAGCCAGGACCGAGACAACGCCTGGCACTTCGCCTACGCTGTCCAAAGCTGGGCCGGCGAGCAGAACGGCCATATCGTCATGGTGCCGGCACGCAACAACATGGTCGTCGATAAGCTGTACTTCGGCGACGAGTTCAGCCATATCCCCCTGAAAGCTTTTCGGAACGCGCGCCCGACACAGCCCGAGCAGGTCATCCAGCTGAAGCATATGTGGACGACTCACGCGTCGTCCTGGGACTACGACACGGACATCAAGTTCGTAATGTATGGTCCGGGATTTATCAAGGAAGGGGTAAAGCTAGACAAGACGACCCTGCAGAACATCGCTCCGACCTACGCGCAGCTCGTTGGAAGCACGCCGCCGAAAGGGTCCATGGGGCGGGTGATGACGGAGGCGCTGGTGCCGACGACAAAACGCCCCCGCGTCATCTTGACCGTCGTCATGGACGCGGGAGGCCGCACCCTCTACGAGGCATGGCCCGACGCCAGGCAGGTGATCAGGGGGCTCGCGGCTCGCGGCGCGGAGTACACGGACGCCAAGGTCACCCAGCTTGAGACAGCCACCGCGGTGTCGCACGTGGCTATCGGTACCGGTGGCTATCCGTTCACCACGCGCATCGTCGGGAACGAGATTTATGATCCCAAGAAGAATGCGGTCACCTACTCATTCCCTGATTTCTCGCCCGAGTTCATCAAGGCG
This sequence comes from uncultured bacterium, assembly GCA_964576535.1. Classification (GTDB taxonomy): domain Bacteria; phylum Methylomirabilota; class Methylomirabilia; order Methylomirabilales; family 2-02-FULL-66-22; genus 2-02-FULL-66-22. Next base: position 4,464 of record CAZNWB010000081.1, read on the forward strand.
CCAACGCTCGCCGATGAGTATGGAGTGAAGGCCGGGCACAAGCCAGTCGTCATCGGCACGAGTTATCAGGAGCGGGCAGCCATGGGAATGGTCGGCCACGGGGCGATGTACCACCCGGGGAACAAGAGCCACATCGTTGTCCTCTTCGATAAGCCGAAGAAGGAAGCATGGAAGCAGCAGTTCCCGGGTTCCGAGAAAGACAACCGGCTTATGACCAATATCGATCTCTTTACTTTCCCTGAGTACCTGAAGGGGCGGTCGCCCGCGCCGTACGTCCAGGAGCTGACGCGGGGCACGGGCATCTGGATGGGTCATAAGATCGACGACACGTCGAATGTCCGGTTTACGCCCGCCTATGTGCGCTTCGAGTGCGACAACATGCTCATGATGATGGACCGAGAGCCGATCGACCAGGCGGACGCCACCTCGCTCATCTACATGAACATTAAGCCATCGGACATCTCCGCGCATCGCTGGGGTCTTGAGAGCATCGAGACGCGAGAGGTCTTGCGCGAGCAGGACGCCTGCGTCGGAAAGCTGGTTCAGAAGCTCAACGCCCGCGTTGGCGAAGGCAACTACGTCGTCACGGTAACGGCGGACCACGGGATGGCCCCTCTGCCGGAGCTGGTGAACGGTCACCGGATCTACCTGCCGAAGCTCCTTGAGCTGATCGATAAGAAGTTCGGCGAGAAGATCTCGGTCGGCGGCGGCTTCATCAACCTGTGGTTCGATCAGGCCAAGATGAAGCAGCGGGGGATCACCAACCAGGATATCGCCGACTATTTAAAGGGCCTCACCGCTGGCGAGTACTACGGGCCGCAGGAGCAGTGGCCGGCATATCTGGACTACCGACCCGAGGAGAAGCTCTTCTTCAACGCTTATACGGTCGAGCAGATTGCGGCTTACGTGCAGGCTAACCCGACGCGCTGGATGGCGAACCCATACGCCGGGGGCGAGGCGCATGCGGCGCTCCAAGGTGATCTAGAAAGGCTTTTCGCGACCGGCTCAGAGATGAACTACCTCGCCTACCAGTCGAACTTTGATGGCGACGTTCCATGTGGACTGGGATCCTGCTTGCGGCCCAGTGCGCGGTTTATTGATGGGTCGCCGTACTTGTACTGGGACGCGCCCGAGCATGAGGCGGAGCGTGACATGTTCGAGGGCCTGCACGAAGTCGTGGGAGCTCGGTGACCGGGCTTAGGGCATCGGTGGCTGGTTGAGACCGGGGAGACTATGGCCTCAAGCGGGCGAGCGCGTCGCAAGAATAGGCGATCATCATGAGAGCCTTCTTGGGGGAGTAAATAGACAAGAGTTTGGTACACAACGAGCGCAAGGAAATGCAACCCTGGCCGCGCGGTTCTTTGCGTAACGGCGAGGAGCAGGGGATGATCGCGCCTGAAGTCTGGCTTGTCTTCCTCAGAGTTGTCGCAGGTGGCTGGTTTCTCAAGGCTGTCTATACAAAGTTGACGCTGGGCTTCCTTGGGGGGGTCATCCCATACCCGGCGGTCTCCCCTCGCTTCCTTTCATTCCATCCGAAACGGGTCGCAGAGTTCGCCGCGGGGAACCCTATCGGATGGTACAGGGACTTCCTGGAGGGAGTTGTCCTTCCTAACGCCCATCTCTTCGCGACCCTTCAGGCTTACGGTGAGGTCTGCGTTGGTTTCGGGCTGGTGCTTGGGCTATTGACCGGGCTTTCGGCTCTGGTCGGTCTGTTCCTCGCGTTGAATTTCGGTTTAGCCACACAGTGGATGAGCTTCGGCCAGCAGGGCTTCCACGTCCTGCTCACCACTGCCATGATTATGTTCATCGGAAGCCGTGCAGGTCGCGTCCGGGGTTTGGACGGCTGGATCTTGTCCCGCTTCGAGAGGTCACATCCGCGGCTTTCGCTCTTCATGTAGGGGCGCGTGGGCAGCTTGGACGCCTGAACATCCGGACTGTGGAGCGAGGAGGAAGGGATGAGTGAGACGCAAGGATTGCCTGAAGGCGGCCTTTCCCGCAAGGAGCGGCGCCGGCTCAAGGAGCAGCAGAGGGAAGCGGAGAACCGCGGGCGACGTCGGGAGCGCTTGGTCAAGAAGGGGCTGACTTGGGGGGTGGTCGGGCTCTTGGTCGGCGTCGGGGTCGGCTGGCTCGGGTATTCGATCGCGACGGCCAAGCGTCTGCCGCCGACGTCGATGGTCGATCACGTCGAGCAATCGCCCCCGGGCCACATCCTCACGACACCCATGCCCATCGCGATTCAGAAGCACATGCTGGAGCACGCCGACGGGGGCGGCCGCCCCGGGGTTGTCATCAACTACAACTGCGTGAAGTTTCGCTGCTCGGAGGGGCTGGTGGATCGCCTCGCGGCCTTCGTCCGGGCCTACCCGGACTTCGTCTATCTTGCCCCGTATCCCGAGATGGGCGTCAAGATCGCCGTGACCAGGCTGGGAAAGATTCTCGTCCTGGACGAGTTTGATGACGCGAGGATTCGCGCGTTCATCGACAGCTAAGAAACCGCGAAGGGGCACGCGTTGTGAAGGAGGCGTTCGAACGATGACTCGTCGATTCTCACGGGTCCTTCTTGGTCTGACCATCCTCAGCGTGTTCATCGGTGTCGCCGCGTTGATCCGGGCTCAACAGCAGCCAGCGATCGAACACGACGAGCACGGGACGCCGAAGAGCTGGAAGTTCACGTGGCCGAAGGGCGATCCAGCCAAGGGGCGCGAGGTGTTCGTCAAGCTGGAATGTTATAGCTGCCATGAGGTAAAAGGAGAGAGCTTCCCGGCGCCCAGCGAAAAGGTGAAGGTAGGCCCCGAGCTGTCGGCCATGGGGCCGCTTCACGACGCCGAATATTTCGCCGAGGCCGTCATCAATCCGAGTGCGGTGATCGAGAAAGGGAAGGGGTACGAGGGGCCGGATGGCTCGTCGAAGATGCCCTTGTTCAACCACCTGGTCACGGTGGAGGAGGTGATCGACCTGGCGGCGTATCTCCGGGCCCTCAAGCCCCCGGCGAGCCCCTCGCTCGACCGCCCTGCGCCCGCCCACGGTTCGGGGATGAAGCATTGAGCGGTTCCGGGAGGGCGAAATGCCGCGTGCGAGGTGGAACATGAACAGGTTATATGCGAGTCTCCTTCCGTTCGTTGTGCTACTCGGAGTGGCGCACGAGGCTCCGGCGCACGGGGTTCTTCTCGAATCCTCGCCGCGGTCCAGAGAAACCGTCGCCAGCGTGAAACAGCTCGATCTCCGCTTCAACAGCCGGCTCGAGCGGGCGTTCTCACACCTTCGCCTCGCCGGACTCTCCGGGGAGCAGGTGTCGCTGGAAGCTGTTCCCTCAGAGACGGCCGGGCCGAATCGGCTCAGGGCGGGGTTGCCCCCTCTCGGACCGGGGCTCTACACAGTTCATTGGAGGATCCTCACTGTGGACGGCCACGTGACCCAAGGTAACTTCTCGTTTCGGATTGCCGAGCGCCGCTGAGTGGAGTTTGTCCGTGCGAATGCACTGGTTCGAGAAATGGGCGGTCAACACCTTCTCCGGGTTCTACCTGCGGTGTTACCTCCTCCCCCGGCTCCTGGCCCTCATGGACGGCCCCCTGAAGGGGAAGGGCCTGGCGCTGGGCCCCGGGGTCGGGTGGGAGACCCTCGCCCTTGCGGAGAGGTTCCCCGAGGCGACCCTGGTCGGCGTGGACTACGACCCCGATCAGGTCGAGCGGGCCCGCAGGAATCTCACCGGCCACCCTTCTCTCGCGAGCCGGGTCGGCTTCCACCACGGCGATGCCTCCGCCCTGTCGTTCCCAGCGGCCACCTTCGACTTCGCCTTCGAGCTGAACGTCCTCCACCACATCCGCGACTACCCCGCCGCCATCCGGGAAGTGCGTCGGGTGCTGAAGCCGGGCGCGTGGTTCTTCCTCCAGGACCTATCCCGCCGATTTTTCCTCCCCGGTCTCCGGCAGCTGTTCCCGCCGGAGAGCCTCTTCACGCGAGCCGATCTCGTCCGGCAGCTCGAGGCGGCTGGCTTCAGCGTGGAGGCGCCGAGGGGTCAGGCCATCATCTTCATCCGGGCGCGACGGCGGTGAGCCCCGCTCTCCTCTCGGCCCTCCCGACGGTCAACGCTCTCCTCAACGGAGCGAGCGCCGTCCTCCTCCTCACTGGCTACCTCTTCATCCGGCGCCGCCGGGTCACGGCCCACAAAATCTGTATGCTGTCGGCCTTCGTAACCTCTATCATCTTTCTCATCAGCTATCTCACGCTCCGCTACTTCGCCGGCTTTACCGCCTTCCCTGGCCACGGCTGGATTCGTCCGATCTACTTCACGATCCTCATCTCGCATACGATCCTGGCCGCGACGATTCCGCCCCTGGCAGTGACCGTGCTCTACCGGGCCTTTCGAGAGCAGTTCACAAAGCACCGGTGGATCGCCCGCTTGACGCTCCCGGTGTGGTTCTACGTCTCCGTCACCGGCGTGATTGTCTATTTGATGCTGTACCAGCTCTACCCGTCCCCATAATCGGAGAAGCGAACAATGCTTGGGGAGGATTGCCGGAGGGAAAGGCAGAGGGTACAATGACGGGGCGTTCAACATTCTCTGGTCGGATGAGAGGTGAGCCGGTGCGTGTACGGCCTCTGAAGGCGATCGCCACGACACTTCGCGGGATCACAACGGCGATCCGGGCCCGACCGAAAGTGTTCGGGGGGGTCGCGCTCGGCGTCTTTGTCATCAATCTGTTCCTGCCCGTCGTCGTGCTGTCCCTCTTCCGGAAGCCCGTGGACTTTTTCACCTTCAACCCCTGGCTCTCAAGACTGCCCGAGTGGCTGGCCTCCAACGAGGCCTCGCTCGGCCGGAAGCTCAAGTTCCTTTCCGAGATGGCCATCGCCTGGTTTATCTCGGAGAACCCGATCGAGGGCGTGGAGTGGGGGTTCATCGTGGACGTGCCCTCCCTCGTCCGGTTCATATTCACGTCTTTCCTGTTCGGGGCGTTCTTCGCCCTGTGGCTCTACCGCCGAGATCAGCTGAGATACAGCGGTTGGGGCGCGAGGGCAACTCGATATGGAGCAACTGGCGGGGCGCTGACGAGCGTTTTCGGATTCTCGACGGGTGCATGCAGCGTCATGGGATGTGGAGTGCCGGTGCTCCCAGTGGTCGGACTGGCGTTTACGGGGGTGACCTCTGGAACCCTTCAGTTCTTTGCGACATTCGCGCGAGTCGCCACCGCGGTTGTGCTCCTCGTCATGACGCTGGGTGTAGCGTGGTTTGGCTGGCTCGTAGGGGCCGCTCACGAGGAGAGCCGGCCTCACCAGGCTCCTGGGGCGTGATCGCCCCAGTTGGTGAAGCGTCTCCCCAGGCAGGCCTCTTGAGCTTCGTGCCACTTATGGTCCCCCTTTCCCCCCAAAGGATAATGTATTTTCAATCGTTGAGATCGGTAAGCCGCTGGTCTTCGCACTGCCGACTTCCCCCGGGCCTCTGCGGATCGTCGTTAGGAATGTCGGCGGCGTGACCGAGCGCAGCTTCGTCTGGGAGCTGCCGCTCAAGCCCTGAGGGAGGCAAATCATGTGGCAATGGCTTGCGGCGAATTGGCTGGCGGGACCGTTGATTGCATGCCCTGCCCGGGTAGGGTTATTCGACGGATTGGCGTCGGGGGAGGCTCGACTTTGGAGCGCGATTCTTCGCCGGATCAAGTCTTAAGCGTTGCGGCGACAGAGCCGGGGAAGCGTCGGGGCCGTCGATGAGCGAGCGTTGATCCGATTGATCGCGTTTCGGGGGGTGACGTCATGAAGAAGCTGACGAAGGCCGCGTTGGCCGTCGGGATTCTTGGGGGCCTCGCGCTGGCCGGGTCGCTGGCTTGGCGACCTGCATCGTCCCCGCAAGGCGTCCTCGAGGTTAACGGGCGGATCGAGGGAGACCAAGCGGCAGTGGGGGCAAAGGTTGGTGGAAAGGTTGTTCGCTTGGCTGTTCGGGAGGGGGACCGACTGGAAGTCGGCGCGCTCGTCGCCGAGTTTACCGCGTTGCCGGTAGGTCTGTCGGGATGTATACTGAGGTTTGTTTAGGGGTGAAGCCGAGCGCGTGTTCTGGTAAATTACGTTCGGCGGGAGGGCGAAGCCGTTGAATCTAGCAAAGGTACTCATTGGTGTGGGGGCGCTGCTCATAGGGGTCGCGGTCATCTTTCCAGGATATGCTCAGGAACCCGCCAAGGCTGACATCCAGCTCAGGTTGACCGAGCCCACGCCGTCGGTCCCCGTCGGTGCCGTTAAACGCGACGAGTTGCGCGAAGTGCCGGCGCCCCGGCTCGATGGGCTCTCAGACAGGGGGGTCCGGGTCAATGTCAGCGTCGGGGATCCCCAATGTCTTCCTGGCATCGACCCGGGGCGCGCCAACAGAAGGGCTCCCCGGGCGCGTTGAGGTCGCGCTAGCTATCCCGCGGCAGGCTCTCTACGGTACGATTCGTTAGAGGCCTGCAGTGTGACGCTCGGTAGTCCCGCAGCGGAAGACCGGAACAACGCCCAGCGCAAACCGGCGGCTCCCTGGATCGATCCGCACCTCTCGGAAGCGCGGCGGTTTCGTGGCACTCGCCCTGGTCCTGAGCACGTGGTTCGTGCTGGTCGAGCGGCGGGTGCCAGTGCCGCTGGTGGACCTCAAGGCCATCCTTCGCCCCACCGTCATCTTCTCCAACCTAGCGGTCTTCTTCGCGCTCCTGATTATGGCGGGAGGCATGTTTCTCTCGGTGCTCTACGCCCAGATTCTTGCGGATGCTTCGCCAGGGGCGATCGGCCTTCTCCTGGCGCCGTGCGCCGCGGCGACCTTCGCCATCGCTCCCTTCGCGGGACGACTCTCCGATACGTTGGGACCGCGCCGGCTGGCAGTCTCGGGCCTGGCGGGTCTCGCCGCTTCCGTGGGGATCCCCGCCTGGTGGCACCCGGCCTCGGCTGCTTCCCTCGTTCTCTGGTCAAACCTGCTCGCAGGCGTGGGTTTAGGCCTCGCGACGCCGGCCTTGATCAGAGTGTCTACCGAGTCGATGGCCCGGCACCGTGTGGGCTTGGGCGCCGGCCTTTACAAGACCGTCAACGAGCTGGGTGGCGTGTTCGGCGTCGTGCTCCTCGGAACGCTCCCTCGAGGCCCCGGATCATCGCCAACGCGCTTCGACAGATACCGAGCCACTTCCTCCCGCAGGAGCTGTCGCTGAAGACGGTCACGTCGCTGAAGACCCTCGAGAGTCACGCGCTGCAGAAGGGCCTCGCTGTTCAGGACCTCGACGGTTTCCATCGGGCGCTGATTGAGGCGATCCAACGGGGATTCGACCAGGTGTTCGGAGTCGCCGTCCTGCTGGCGGGTATGGGGGTTGTGGCCGCTTTTCTAATTCCCCGGAGGCTCGGCGACGGCCCCGATGAGGTAGTTGTTCAGGAGGCGGCCGCAAGTGTGAGGGATGGCCGATCGGCGGCTTGACTCCGAATCACGTCCGCTATGGAGTAAGAGCGTGACATTTGGAGGAGGACCACGCGTGGCACCAATGAGGAAAGAGATCGTCGACGATACGGCCGAGGAAGCCACGGGCGCGCCTTCGGCCACGACGGGGGTCCGCGGCGACGAGATGGGGGTTCAGCGCATCGAGCTCCCCGTGTCCGGCCTGACCTGCGCCAACTGCGTCCAAGCTGTCGAGCGGGCGCTCGAGGCGGTACCGGGGGTGAAGCGCGCGACCGTGAACCTGGCGACTGCGCGGGCGTTCGTGGAGTACGACCCTTCGGAGACTACACTTCCCGCCCTCCACGAGGCGATCAAGAGTGCCGGCTACCGGTCCGACACGGCCCGGGCCCGCTTCGGGATCAAGGGGATCACCTGCGCTTCCTGCGTGACCAGGATCGAGACGGCCCTCCGCGAGACGCCGGGGGTGCTGTCTGCGAGTGTGAGCGTCGGCACGGAGGAGGCCGAGGTGGAGTACCTGCCGAGCGTCGCTGACCTCGCTGGGGTCAAGGCGGCGGTGGGCTCGGCCGGGTACAAGGTCGTCGAGGCGCCGCCCCCGGCGGGCTCCGGCGCCCTTGACCGGGAGACGGAGGCCCGGGAGAAAGAATACCAGTCGTTGATGCGGAAGTGGTGGTTCGGGGCGGCCGTTGGAGTCTTCACGATGGTCATGAGTTACCCGTGGCTCTTCCCCGTCCTCCGCGACTGGTTCCCGCGCGGGAGCCCACAGCTCTGGTACGTGTGGGCGGGGATGGGTGTGGCGGCCCTCGCCGTCCTCGCCTACAGCGGCAACCAGTTCTTCACTGGGGCCTGGGACGCCCTGAAGCACCGCTCCGCCAACATGCACACTCTAATCGCGCTCGGCACGGGGGTGGCGTGGGTCTACTCGACGGTCGCCCTCCTCTTCCCCCAGATCTTCCCGGCCTCCGAGTTCACCGAGGTCTACTACGACGTGACGGTCGTCGTCACCGCGCTTGTGGTCCTCGGACTGGCGATGGAGCTCAAGGCCAAGGGCCGGACCTCGGAGGCGATCAAGAAGCTGATCGGGCTCCAGCCGAAGACCGCCCGGGTCGTGCGAGACGGGAAGGAGGTGGACATTCCGGTCGAGGAGGTGCTCGTGGGCGATGTCGTCGTCGTTCGCCCCGGGGAGAAGATTCCCGTGGACGGCGAGGTCATCGAGGGCTCGTCAGCGGTGGATGAGTCCATGGTCACTGGCGAATCCCTTCCGGTCGAGAAGAAGGTGGGGGACGAGGTGATCGGGGCCACGATTAACAAGACCGGCGCCTTCAAGTTCCGGGCGACGAAGGTCGGCAAGGACACGGCCCTCGCCAACATCATCCGCATGGTCCAGGACGCCCAGGGGTCGAAGGTCCCCGTCCAGCGGATTGTCGATGTCGTGTCGGGCTACTTCACCCCTTCGGTGGCGATCCTGGCCATCCTCGGGTTCATGATCTGGTATACGTTCGGGCCGCCGCCTGCCATCGTCTTCGCCCTGATCGTGGCCGTGACGACGCTGATCATTGCCTGCCCCTGCGCCCTTGGCATGGCCACTCCCATGTCCTTGACGACGGGCATCGGGCTCGGGGCGCTGAACGGGATCCTGATCCGGGGCGGCGAGGCCCTGCAGACGGCCCAGAAGCTCCAGACGATCATCCTGGATAAGACTGGCACCATCACCCACGGGAAGCCCGTCCTCACCGAGGTGGTGGTCGCCGGCGGGGTGGACGAGGCCATGCTCCTGCGTCTGGCGGGAGGTGTTGAGAAGTCCTCGGAGCACCCGCTGGCGGCCGCCATCGTCGAGGGCGCCCAGGGCCGCGGCCTCACGCTCCCCGACGCCGAGAGCTTCAACGCGATCCCCGGCCACGGGATCGAAGCCCGAATCGAGGGACGCACGCTGCTCCTCGGCAACCTCAAACTCATGCGCGATCGGAAGGTCCCGCTGGACGGGCTCGAAGGCAAGGCGGCGCACCTCGCTGACGACGGAAAGACGCCGATGTACGTGGCCCTCGACGGGAAAGCAGCCGGGCTCGTCGCGGTGGCCGATACCGTGAAGGAGGATTCCAAAGAGGCGATCCGGGCCCTCAAGCAGATGGGGCTCGAGGTCGTCATGATCACCGGCGACAACGAGCGGACCGCGAAGGCGATTGCCCGGCAGGTAGGGATCGAGCGGGTCCTGGCCGAGGTGCTCCCCCAGGACAAGGCCTTCAACGTCCAGAAGCTCCAGCTCGAGGGGAAGCAGGTCGCCATGGTCGGGGACGGGATCAACGACGCCCCGGCCCTGGCCCAGGCCGACGTGG
>CAZNWB010000082.1:0-14119 GCA_964576535.1 uncultured bacterium
GGTCGGTTGTCAGTTGTCGGTTTTACATTTTGAATTCGCACGGAGTGCGCTATGACTATCGTGGCGATTTCCCGTGAGCTGGGGAGCGGCGGGACCGCCATCGCCGCCGCCGTAGCCAAGGCATTGAACTACGAGTACGTGGACCGGGAGATCATCCTTCAGGCGGCCCGGGTGCACGAGGTGCCGGAGGAGAAGATCGCCGACGTGGACGAGCGACGCCTCTCCCTGTGGGAGCGCTTCGACGAGCAGAAGCGCCGCTACCTGATCTTCATCGAGTCGGCGTACTACTCCTTCGCCGAGAAGGGGAACCTGGTCACCGCCGGGCGGGGGGGCCCGTTCTTCCTCCGGGACGTGAGTCACGCCCTCAAGGTCCGGATCATGGCCCCCTTCGAGGTGCGCGTGCGACGGGTCATGGAGCAGGAGAAGCTGGACCACAGGGCGGCCACGGCCCGGGTGAAGAGCTACGACCGGGAACTCTCCGGGCGCATCGACTATCTGTTCGGGGTGGACTGGACGCTCCCCGAGCACTACGACCTGGTCATCAACACCGGGGCCGACGCCTGGCCGTTCTACACGGACCTCCTGGTGTGGGCCGCGCGGCATCCGCAGTACCAGCCGACGCCGGAGTCCCTGCAGCGAATCCGCGATCTCAACCTGGCTTCTCGGGTGCGGGCTGCCATCGCCAAGGATCCCGTGACCAAGAACATCAACGTCGAGGTCATGGCCCAGTCGGGACGCGTGTCCCTGAAGGGCGTGGTCTTCAGCCCGGCCATGATGGATTCCGCCGCCGAGGTGGCCAAGCGGGTCCCGGGTGTGATCGGGGTTTCGTGCGAGGCTGTGGAGATCCCGCGCGTCTATCCGGGACCCATTATGTAACTCAATACCGTTCGATCGTTCGGTAGTTCGGTCGTTCGGTGGTTCCCGGAACAACCGGGACCCACGGCACCGCGGTGCATAGCCACCGCCGTGGCGTGGGTGCCTCGAACCATCGAACCACCGAACGCTTTTCGGTTTCGTCGGAGGGTTGCCTGACCAGCACTCGGTCTCTGGCCGCCTATTACTTCTGGTACTTCGCCGCCATCGGGGTCTACGAGCCCTACCTGACACCCTTCTGGCTGCACCTCGGCTTTTCCCCCGCCCAACTCGGCCTCTTGAACGCGATCTACCCAGGGGTGGCCGCCTTCGCTCCGTTCCTGTGGACAGCCTATGCTGACATCACCCGACGTGGGGACGCAATCTTCCTCCGCAATACTTGGCTGTCCGGTGCGATCGCCCTGCTGTTGCCGAACCTGAGCGGCCTGCTTCCGGTGACGCTGACCTTCCTGGCTTTTGCGATCTTTCGAAGTCCGCTCATTCCCCTTGCCAACAGCATGGCATTCCGTGTCCTGGGTGGCTCCCCGGAGCGGTTCGCGGCCATCCGCCTCTGGGGAACGATCGGGTACATCTTGGCCGCCGTAGGCGTCGGCGTCCTGGTTGACCGGGTCGGCCTGGGGGCGGGGATGCATGGGATCGCGCTGGCCACGCTGGCCTGCGGCCTTGTCGCCTGGATGGGTCGAAGCCGGGAGCGGGTCAGTCTGCCTGCGGTGCACCTCCGGGATTTCCTCGAAACCCTGCGCGACCGGCGCCTCGTGGTACTCCTGGCCGCCGCATCGCTGGCCCGGTTGAGCTTCGGGCCCTACACGACGTTCTTCACCATCCATCTGGAATGGCTCGGACTCTCTCGCACCTTCGCCGGGGTGGCCTGGGCGCTGGCGGCCGCCAGCGAGCTGGTGGTGATGCTCTGCTGGACCCGGATGTGCGCGCTGGCCTCCCCGCGCACCTGGCTGACCCTGGCCATGGGCGCGCATGCACTGCGATGGCTCCTGTCCATCCCGGCCCGGGACCCCGTCGCCCTCCTCCTGATCCAGCTCACGCACGCCTTCACCTTCGGGGTGTTCTACCTGGCGGCCGTGGAGCGGGTGGATGCCCTCGCGCCCGAGGGGCTGCGGGCCACCGCCCAGGGCCTTTTCGCTTCGGTGGTCTTCGGCCTTTCGGGCCTGCTGGGCAATGCGCTGAGCGGGATCCTGTATCAGCCGCTGGGCATGGCGCGGCTCTACGCGGCGGCCGCAGTAGTGGCGGCCGCGGGAACGGCCCTGTACTGGGCTGGGACGCGTGAGCCCGCTTCAACAAAGCGCGCCCTGGTGACAGGCTGATGAGCAGTGCCCGCTGGGTTCTGGCCTTCCTGTTCGGCGTCAATCTGCTCAATTACATCGACCGGCAGATCCTGTATGCCGTCTTCCCGCCTCTCCAGGCAGAGCTGGGGCTCTCGGATACCCAACTCGGCCTCCTGGCTTCCGCCTTCATGTGGGTGTACCTGTCCACAGCGCCGATCTTCGGGCTCCTGGCGGATCGCTGGTCCCGGCCACGCCTGATGGGCCTCGGCGTCGGCATCTGGAGCGTGGCCACGGGCCTGTCTGGGATGGTCCGGCATTTCGGCGAACTGCTGCTCGGGCGGGCCATCGTCGGCGTGGGCGAGGCGAGTTACGGCTCGGTGGCTCCCGCGTTGCTCTCGGATCATTTCCCTCCGGCCGAGCGGGGACGTACCCTGGCCGTGTTCAGCATGGGCATTCCGGTCGGGAGCGCCCTGGGCTATCTCCTCGGAGGAGTATTGGAGGGGGCCTTCGGCTGGCGAGCCGCCTTCTTTGTCGTCGGCCTTCCCGGCTTGGTGCTTGCGTGGAGAGTCGGGAGGCTGTCCGACCCGGTCCGCGGAGGCCTGGATGGGGTGAACCGGGCCGCGGACCGGTCTGCTCGGCCCGGTCCCGGCGATTACCTCGAACTCCTGCGCACGCCAAGCTACATCCTGAACTGCCTGGCCATGACTGCGATGACCTTTGCCGTTGGGGGCTTGGCGGCTTGGTTTCCGACGTATTTGACGCGGGTGCGGGGAATGGACCTGCCGCAGGCGAACCTGACCTTCGGCCTCTTGACACTGGTGAGCGGCGTGGGTGGTACCGTGGCGGGCGGGTGGCTGGGCGATCGGCTGCTCCGCCTGACGCCGGCGGCCTACTTCCTGGTCTCCGGTGTTGGGCTGGCTCTGAGCGCCCCGTGCGCGGCGGCGGTCATTTTGCTGGAGGATCGCCTCTGGGTTCTGGTCGCCATCTTCCTGGCGGAGGTCCTCATCTTCCTCAACACCGGCCCGCTGAACGCCATCATCGCCAACGTCAGCAGGGCTGAGGTGCGCGCCACCGCGTATGCGGCGAACATCTTCGTCATCCACGCCCTGGGGGATGCGATCTCGCCGACGATCGTGGGGATCCTGTCGGACTGGAAAGGACTGGCGGCCGCCTTTTGGATCGCGCCGGCCATGCTGGCCCTGGCGGCCCTGTTCTGCTTCTGGGGGATGCGCTACCTCGGCCGCGACCTCAGCCGCCTGCGCGGCTGAAGGCTTCAAATGCGGAACACCCAAGGGGTACCCGAATTCGGAATGCGGAATTGTTGACAATCCGGAATTTGGGATTGCGAGTTTTGAATCTTCAACTCGTCGTTCTTCCTGGCTTTCAAGGAATTCATTCCGCATTCCCCATTCCGCACTCCGCATTGCGGTTTAGGGTAGCAGCACGACCTTGCCGAAGACAGCCCGGTCCTCGATCAGCCGATGCGCCCGGGCACATTCCGAGAGGGGCAGGGTCCGATCCACGACCGGTCGCAACTTTCCCTCCGCCATGTACCGGACGACCTCCAGCAGATCCACCTTGCATCCCATGAAGGCCCCTAGGACGGCGATGGACTTCGAGAAGAGATAGCGGATGTCCACCTTGGCGTCATAGCCGGCGGTGGCCCCGCAGGTGACGAGGCGTCCCCCGGGAGCGATATTCGGGATCAACTTCTCCCAGGTGGCGCCCCCGACGTGCTCGAACACCACATCTACGCCGCGCTTGCCAGTCAGGCGGCGGATCTCCTGGCCCAGATCCTGCTTCGCATAATTGATTCCCGCATCCGCTCCCAGGTCGGCCGCCTTGGCCAGTTTGTCGTCCGCGCTGGCCACGGCGATCACCCGGGCGCCATGCAGCTTGGCGATCTGCACGGCTGCCGTGCCCACCCCGCTGCCCGCACCCATGACCAGCACATCCTCCCCCGCTTTGAGCCGTGCCTGGCGGACGAGCATGTTCCAGGCCGTAAGGAAGGTCAAGGGGACCGCGGCAGCCGCCGGATAGTCCAGCCGCTCGGGAATAGGGATGCAGTTGACCTCGGGCACGCAAACGAACTCGGCGCACCCGCCATCCACCCCGTACCCGCCGATGATCTGGTAGGCGCGGCAGAGGTTGTCCTCGCCGCGGAGGCATGCGACGCACTGGCCGCACGTCCACCCGGGAGAGACCATGATCCGCTCTCCCACCTTGACGCGGGTGCAAGATTCCCCCACGGCCGCAACCTCGCCGGCGATGTCGCAACCCCCGATCTTGGGCAGCGGGACCTTCACCCCGGGCAGGCCCTTGCGGAGCCAAATGTCCAGGTGGTTCAGCGCCACGCCCTTCACCCGGAGCTTCACCTGTGTGGCTTTCGGGGTCGGATCCGGCACATCTTCGTACCGCAAGACCTCGGGTCCACCGTGCTCATGGAATCGAACCGCCTTCATGGCTCCTCCATCTTCCTGAGGTGTGAGAAGTGAGGGGTGAGGGGGTGAGGCTGGGCCTTCGGCGACGCGTGCATGCTATCGGTGGAGCCTGGGGTTGTCAAATGGGCGGCTTGCCCTGGGGCCGACCGGCCGATATACTCACTCCGCCGCTCTCAGCGTTCAGCCCCGACATCTCGACCCGGCTTCAAGCTGACCGCTGACCGCTGATTGCTGATGGCTGACAGGTTGCCTCCGCCTCTCGGAGATTCCAATGCTGGTACTCGGTGTCGAGACATCCACGCTGCAGGGAGGGGTCGCCCTGGTCGGGGATGACCGCCTGATCTCCGAGTACCTGCTGAACGTCGAGGCGACCCACTCGGAGCGGCTGCTTCCTGCCATCGACCGGATGCTCTGCGATGCGGGGGTGGGCCTGGATGCAGTCTCCGGCATCGCGGTGAGCATCGGACCCGGATCGTTCACCGGACTGCGCATCGGCCTCAGTACGGTCAAAGGCCTGGCCTACGCCGCGGGGATTCCCGTGGTGGGGGTGCCCACCCTGGAGGCGCTGGCCTGGACCGTCCCCTGTGCCGTGGTACAGGTCTGCCCGGTCCTGGACGCCCGCAAGCATGAGGTGTATGCAGCCCTCTTCCGCTACGAGCGGGGAGTGCTGGTGCGACTCATGGAGGACACTGCGCTCGCCCCCGACACGCTCTGCAGCAAGATCCGGAAGCCGACCCTCTTTCTCGGAGACGGCCTCGCCGCCTATGGGGAAATGTTCCGGCGTCTTCTGGGGGACCGGATGCTGATGCCGCCCCTGGCCAGCCGCGGGGCCCGCCCAGCATGTGTGGCCGACCTCGGGCGGCGCCGCCTCATGCGAGGTGAGCGGGACTCCGCGGATTCCTTGGTCCCTCGGTATCTCCGCCCCTCGGAGGCCGAGTTGCGACGGGCACGCGGCTCCCGCGGCCCTTAGACGCGTTCGGTTGTTCGGGAGTTCGGCTGTTTCCCGCCTTGCGGGATTCGGTCGTTCCGGGAGCAACCGAACCACCGAACCACCGAACGTCCTCCATCTGTGGCCCCATGGGTGTTCTGCAATTCGCAGTATCGCGTACCTTCGTACCCTCGTACTTTCGTACGCTCTTAGGTTTACAGCGATGTCAGTCGTGATCGAACCGCTGCGCCCCGAGGATCTGCCCGAAGTCCTGGCGATCGAAGTGGCCTCGTTTCCGCACCCCTGGACAGGGGAGATGTTCGAAAGCGAACTGGCGAGGCAGGACATCTCGCAGATCCTGATTGCTCGACTGGCTGACGCCGGGACCCCGCCGCCGCTCGCCGGGTACATCTGCGTCTGGGTGATTGGCGATGAAGTACACGTCAACAATATTGCCGTGGATCCACGTTGGCGGCGACGGGGGATCGCGACCGCGCTCCTGGATGCGGCCCTGGACCACGGGCGTGTCCGGGGAGCCCGGCGTGCTTTCCTGGAAGTACGGGCCTCCAATCTCGCGGCTCAGGCCCTCTATGAGCAGTTCGGATTTCACCCGGCCGGCGTCCGCAAGCGCTACTACGATCACCCCGTCGAGGATGCTGTGATCATGAGGCGGGATCGCCTCTGACGGTAGGTCTCGTCAACTGGTCGAGTCGTCAAATTGTCAATTGGTCACATCACGGACTTCGGGTTCCGGGACGAATTGACCACTCGACAATTCGACAACTTGACCGCGAGAGGCAGTGTCAAATAGTCGAGTCGTCGATTGGTGTCCCATCCGGGGATGGTGAAAACCCCTCGGCTTCATGCGAAGCAAGAGCCACTCCCTTCCTTCTTCCCCCGGGTACCCTCTGGGTGTGGGGGAAGGCGTGGATGGGGGTGAGAGGTTCGCGGGTGCCACCCCCACCTTCGTCCTCCCCCGCACCTCACCCAGGGGGTACCCGGTACCCGAGGGAGGATGGTTTTCCCTCGTCGGCCTCAAGCTGACGATTACGAACCCAACGGCCTGGTGCCGGTGATTGTTCATTGAGTTCGAAGCCGTGAGACTACTCGACGAGTTGACCATTTGACTACTTGACAGTTTTCGGAGGGGACTGCTAGTGTCTGCTCCGCCTTTCCGGCGTGAGCTCCCGGAAAAACCCGTGGGCGTGTCCGGGCCATGGAAACGGCCGCAGGACGTCGGTTCGCGCCCCGGGTGGGGCTGGACGACAGGGGAGGAGGGATCATGATCGACAAGGAACTTCTTGAGATCCTGGCCTGTCCGAAATGCAAGGCCGAGGTGCGCCTGGACGAGGGTGCTCAGCGGATCATCTGTACCTCGCCGACCTGTGGCCTCCGGTATCCCATCCGGGATGGGATCCCGGTCATGCTGATTGACGAGGCCGAGGTGCCTGGCAGAGCCTGAACCCTAGCCGAACCCGGAGAGGACCGATGCGTGCGCTGATCACGGCGGGTGGGCGCGGGACCAGGCTCCGCCCGCTAACCCACACCAGCAACAAGCACCTGATCCCCATCGCCAACAAGCCGATGATTCATTACGCCCTGGAGGCTGTCGCCGCCGCGGGCATCCGGGACGTGGGGGTCGTCCTCAACCCCGACACGGGTGAGGAGATCCGGCGGGCCCTGGGGGACGGGGCGGTGTGGGGCCTGGCGATCTCCTACATCCTGCAGGAGGCCCCCCTGGGCTTGGCGCACGTGATCCAGGTTGCAGAGAAGTATCTGCGGGGTGAACCCTTCGTCTTCTTCCTGGGGGACAACGTGGTGGTCGGAGGGATCCGGCAATTCGTGGAGCGGTTCCAGGCGCGGGGCGATCACTGCCACCTCGTGCTGGCCCGGGTGCGGGATCCACAGCGCTTCGGGGTTGCCGAAATTCAAGGAGAGCGGGTCGTCCGGGTCGTGGAAAAGCCCCTGCGACCCGCCAGCGACTTTGCCGTGACGGGAATCTACGTGTACGAGGCGCCGATCTTCGAGGCGGTGCACGCCATCCGGCCCAGCGGCCGGGGTGAGCTGGAGATCTCCGACGCCCACCAGTATCTCCTCGACCACGGGTTCCGCGTCGGCTTCTCCGAGATTACCGGCTGGTGGAAGGACACCGGAAAACCCGAAGACCTCCTGGAGGCCAACCGCTTCGTCCTGGACCAGGTCCTGGATACGGGCGGGCCGGTGATACGCGGTCTGGTGGACAAGGAGAGCGACGTGACCGGCAAGGTGGTGGTGGAGGAAGGCGCCCGGGTGATTGCCAGCCACATCCGCGGGCCGGCCATCATCGGCGGGGGTGCGGTCGTCGAGCACAGCTACATCGGTCCCTTCACCTCCCTGGGGCGGCGGTGCGTGATCCGCAATAGCGAGCTGGAATACAGCATCGTGTTCGAAGACACTCAGATCCTCGACGCCGACGTCCGCATCGAGCGAAGCCTGTTGGGACGGGAGGTGCTCATCCGCCGAGGGACCTCGCGGCCAAAAACGCAGAAGTTCATCCTGGGCGATCAGAGCATGATCGAACTGTCCTGAATGCGGAATGCGGCCTCCGGCCCAGAGGGCCATCCCTCCGGGGTGGAACCCCTTCCGGGGCGGAACCCGGCCCGGTGGGAATGCCGAATTCTGTCTCTTCCATTCCGCATTCGGGTACCCTTTGGGTGTTCCGAATTCCGCATTTGTAAGGTACATTCGTACCCTCGTACGCTCGTACTCTCGTACGTGCTATTTTGATGGATCTCGCCAGCCTCCCAGCGTGTAGCCGGGTGATCAGATGATCCACGGCGTCCAGGTCAAGCCCTTGAAGGTTTTGCCGGACGACCGCGGCTTTCTCATGGAGATGCTGCGTGCGGACGAGCCGCTCTTCGAAGGATTCGGCCAGGTGTACCTCACCGGCTGCAGTCGTGGCGTCGCGAAGGCGTGGCATTACCACCGGAAGCAGACCGACCACTTCGTGTGTGTCGGGGGCACGGCCTTGGTCGCGCTGTACGACGGGCGGGATGGTACTCCCACGCGAGGATTGGTCCAGGAGGTCATCCTCCACTCCCCACCCTCCCAGGATCCGGCCCCTCTGTTGCTGAAGATCCCTCCTCTGGTGGTCCACGGGTTCACCGCAATCGACGGCGCGGAGGCACGGATCATCAATATCCCCACCTTTCCTTACCACTACGCTGATCCCGACGAATACCGGTACCCGTGGAACAGTCCTGAGATTCCCTATCGGTGGCCGAGCGAGGTCGTCCGGGGGGGCTGATCCGGGATGCGCATCCTCGTTACCGGGGCCGATGGCCAACTGGGCACGGAGCTTATGTGCGCCCTGGCTCCGCATGGCGACGTGATCCCCGTCACGCAGGCCGATTTGGATGTCACTGATCGCAGATGCGCCGAGTTCGTGGCCGCTCTCCAGCCGGAGTGGGTGGTCCACACGGCGGCCGCGACGGATGTGGATGGATGCGAGCGCGAGCCCGAGCGGGCGATGGCGGTCAATGCCGAGGGGACACGCCGCGTGGCCGAAGGGTGCCAGCGGACGGGGGCAGGGCTCGTGTACCTCAGCACGGATTACGTCTTCGACGGGCGCAAGGGGGCTCCGTACGCCGAGTCGGATCCTCCGGCCCCGTTGAATGCCTACGGGCGCTCGAAGCTGGAGGGGGAGCAGGCAACCCGGAGAGTGGCCTCTCGCTGGACCATCGTCCGGACCGCCTGGTTGTACGGCGTCCACGGCAGGAACTTCGTGAAGACGATCCTGGGCAAAGCCGCGGCGGGAGAGCCGCTGCGCGTGGTGGACGACCAAGTCGGCTCACCAACCCACGCGGGAGATGTGGCAGAGGCCGTGGCCCGGCTCCTCTCGCAGGGACGGACAGGGATGTACCACGTGACCAATACCGGGACATGTTCCTGGTATGAATTTGCGCGGGAGATCCTGCGGCTCACCGGCCATGACTCGACCGCCGTGGCTCCCATCTCTTCTGCAGAACTGAACCGTCCGGCCCGCCGGCCAGCCTATTCCGCCTTGGAGAACGCCGCATGGCAGGCCGCGGGCTTCCCCCCCCTACGCCCCTGGCGCGATGCCCTGGCCGCCATGCTCGCCGCCCTCCGGGCTGTCGATTCGTCGGTTGGTCGAATAGTCAATTTGCCAAGAACAACCTGACCTCAGAACCGGCACCGCCGTTGGTGCACCCAGCGCCAGCGCTGGGTACCCGGGTCGCCAAGGTTCCCATCCGGCAATCGGGCAATCCGGCAACTTGGCAATCCGGGGTTCCAGGTTGCCCAGTTGCCCAATTGCCTGGTTGCCAGGTCATCTTGGCGTTCTTGGCGCCTTGGCGGTTGATAATTTCGGATTACGGTCAGAAGTCGACCCTGAGCGCCGCGCCCTGGATCCCCTCTCCGAGCAGGGGCACCACGCTCACCCGTGACCCTGCCCGCCGCTGTTCGTTGAGCTTGACCACCGTTTTGCCCACCACCGTCCCGATGGCCGCCCCCAGAAACACATCAGAGGTCCAGTGCTTGTCTTCGTAGATGCGCGCCAAGCCTGCCGCGGTAGCAATGCCATATGCAAGAATAGAAATGACGGGATCCGGGAAATGCTCGGAGAGGGCTGCGGCCAGGCTAAAGGCGTTCGCCGTGGTGAGTGAGGGCAGCGAGCTGCCGAGGTTGAACGGTTCGAAGTGGAACGGCCCCAAGTTTTCGTCCGGCCGGCTCCGACCGATGAGGAATTTCATGGGGACGGCGAAGACGCCGACCGAAATCAAGCTCGCCTCCAGGGCGTCGGCGGCGGCGGCTTTCAGCTTGGGTTGATCAAAGGCGTAGCCAGTTCCACCTAACCCGGCAACCAGCGCCACTGGAGCGATTACCTCCAGGGGCCGCAGAATGCTCGAGAGGGTGTCGGGAACGTTGGTCCGATTCTCCTGGATTCGGTTGCGAATTTCCTTGTCCGCGAACATCAGGCCGCCGGTGGCCGCGCCCACCCCCGCAAAGATCAGCCAGTCCCTGGTGTCCCAGCGCAGCGGAGAGGTCAGCATGGTGCCGGTGTCTTGGAATAAACGCTTGACATAGTTGACCGACACGATTTCGTCCGGATCAATGCCTGGCGGCTGCTCCGCCCGAGGCGCAGGCGGCGGTGTGACGGGTTTCAGGGCCTCCGCCCGACGCTTCCGGCCGACCAAGCCCTTCTCCCAGATTGGGAAGCTGTAGGTGGCCTCGAGGCTGACGGTCTGGTTGGTCGCCCGCTGGCCGGCAACGAAATCCTGGTTGTTGATTTGGGTGCGGCGATACCCCAGGAGCACGCTCAGAGCCTGGGTCGGCCGATAGCTGATGTCTGCTCCCCAGTATTTCTGCTCCGCCCGTGGAAGGTTCACCTGGGCAATCTGGGTAGATCCTACCTTGGCATACCCGAATTCCGTTCCGATCTGAAGGTTCGGAAGGATCCGCTCGGTCCCCCGGATGTATAGGTCTTGTCCCTTGGCTCCCATGTAATGGCCCAGGGGGAATCCATCGAAGGAGAAGCCCGTTGTGTAGATGCTATGCGTGTAGGTGAAGGAAGTGCTGGACGACCATTCCACGCGGAGCTCGCTGTTATCCCGGCCAAAGAGGTTGGGCAGGTACAGGCCCACCATGTAGGCCGGCTTCAGCGGCCAGATGATGTTCTTGCAGCAGGTATCGTCCACTTCCAACTCAGCGTACAGACTAAGGTCACGCGACAAGGGAACCACACGATCCACGTCGTGCAGCCGGATCGTCGCGTCGAGGGTGTATATCTGATTCGTGTTGAACCTGCTGTTGGGATCGTCGCTACTCACGAATAGCACCGCCAGGTAATCCCAGGGCTCCAAGGACGGTCGCCCCTCTCCCCCAAACTGCACCACGCGGGCAGCCCCCAATTCCAGAAACGGAAACGGGGAGAAATCCATACGCCAGGCGCCCAGCATGGCGTTTGGGTGGTCCCGGTTGCTCTCAAGGCGTGCATACATGAGTTCCAGCCGGGCCGGTCCGAGGTACTTCAGGAACCAGGGGAGGAAGAACGGCTCGGCCGATGAGATCCGGAACTGGTTCAGGGGCGGGGCGTTGTTGCTGAACATCATGGCCCCGTGATAGCCTGGCCCCCACCAGACCGACTCCCGCCCGAGTCGGAAGGCCACGTTGTTGTACTTCAGCTTGAGGTAGCCTTCCACGATTCGGCCCTGCTGCTGCTGTTCGTCCACCTGGAACTCGGGGGAGATGTAGGCAGCCAAGAAGTCGCTGAACTGCAGGTAGGAGTCGAACCCTACAGTCCCGCTGAACCCGCGGGCAAGCTTCAGCCCTTGGGAGTTTTCCGGGTTGATATTCCCAGTGGTGTAGAACCCGCGGGCCTGGAGGTGGGAGAGGGGCTGGAAACTCACCCACGGCTGACCTGCAAATTGATCCTCCCCGCTCCTGACCGCCATGGCCTCCAGTTCCGGGGCCAGCTCGTCCATCAGGTCGTACAGGACCGGCTCCAGGTCTTGACGGCGGGCGAACCGGCCGATCTGGTCCTCCTGGATCTTTCGTAGCGCCGTGGTGACGATGCGGGCCATCTCTATTCGGCTCATCGGCTTGGTGTTCAGAACCCAGGGACCAACGAGGCCGGCGGTCACCAGCTTCTCGATGGCGGTGTACGTCCAATCCCGGTTCACCTCGAAGTATGTCCAGGGCTTGAGGGGTACGTCCAAGAGGCCGGCCGCCTGACTGAGGTGGGGAGAGAGAACGGCTCCGAGGCTGAGAGCGATCAGGGGGATGAAGAGCGGCAAGCGGCGTCGATCGCGTGCCACGCAATCTCCAGGGGAAAGCTATGAGGACCGTCAGGCGTAAGGCGGCAGGCGCCAGGCAATACTTGCTCCGTCCCACACCCGGGGAGACAGCGAAAGCCGTTTCCTCTTACTCGTTGCCACCCCGGATGTCAACAGAAAATCCCCCAGAAGAACTGCAGGAAAGGGGAATCGCACCAAAGTGAGGCGTTCGGTCAGCGGCTGGGAGAAAAGTCCTTGACGGGGTCTAAGGATTCCAGATATGGAGAGCGGCAGGAGCGGCGCGCCTCTGTGGCCGGAGGAGCTCCGCCCAAGTTGAGAGAGTAAAATCTGCGTGATCTGCCCTTCGACCCCGCCACCGGCGGGGCTCAGGGCCCCGAGCCTGTCGAGGGGCGTAATCTGCGGATACTGTGCGGTGCATAAGATAGACGACCGTTGACCCAGGACCGCACAGTCCGTGGGGAGAGTCCGAGGAGGGGCGGCGGTCCGCCCCTCTCGGTAGGGACCGCGGGGAGGGCCGAGAACTTGCCCCGTGCCTTGCAAGGGCGAGGGCCTTCCCCGCGAACGAAGCGGCGCGAGCGAACATGTAGCCCAAGTTTCGCGCCGCTGAGTAGATGGGAGGTCTTCTTGCGGGCGCTGGTCACCGGGGTCGCGGGATTTGCCGGGTCTCACCTGGCAGAGCTCCTTATCTCTCGGGGTGCAGATGTATATGGCCTCGTCGTGCCGGGAGGCTCCCTGGAGAACCTTGATGGGATTCGGGAGAATCCCACCCGTGCCGATAAGCTTCACCTCATCGAGGCGGACATCGTCCACGAGGAGCACCTCGTCAGGGTCATCGCCGAGACGCGCCCCGAGCAGGTGTACCATCTAGCGGCAGTTTCATCGGTCCGCCGCTCCCTGGAGGACCCCGGCGAGGCCTTCCAGGTGAATGTCCTTGGAACCCGGAATCTCCTCGAGGCGATCCGGCGTGCCAGGATGAACCCCCGGGTGCTGGTCGTCAGCTCTGCGGAGGCCTATGGAGAGTCAGCCAATCTCCCGAGACCCCTCCGCGAAGAAGACCCGCTGCTGCCGGTCAGCCCCTATGGGGCCAGCAAGGCTGCGGCCGAAATGATGGCGTGTCGCTATTGGAACGACTACGGCCTCCCCATCATCCGGGTCCGTCCCTTTCCCCACACGGGCCCCCGCCATTCGCCGCAGTTCGTCTTCCCAGACTGGGCGCGGCAACTGGCCGAGGCTGAGGCGGGCCTGCGTCCCCCTCGGCTGCATGTGGGCGACCTGGGCGTTCGGCGCGACCTCTCGGATGTCCGGGACATCGTGGCCGCCTACGTGCTGGCCCTGGAGCGGGGCGCGGGGGGATGCGTGTACAACGTCTGCTCCGGGCGCGTGTATACCCTCAGAGAGGTCCTGGAGGTCCTGATCGCCCTCACGCGTCTGGACGTGGAGCTGGTGATAGAGCCAGAGCGCCTGCGTGTCCATGACCTGAAGGCCCTCACGGGGACCGCCCAGGCCCTCTACGCCTCTACCGGGTGGCAAGCGACCACCCCCCTCAGTCGGACCCTGGAGGACCTCTTATCATACTGGCGGGAGCAACTTCACCCCGGTGGACAGTCTTCGGAACCTCCCGGAAAACAAGTGGTCTGAGGCCTTTCGCCTGGATCCTCCACCTAAACGCCCGGCCCGTTTACCCCGATCCGAAATTCCGCTGAAGGCGAATGCCCTCCGGAGACGCCGAGAGAGCGGCGGAGAAGCCATACTGTGCGGTCCGAAACTTAAGCGACAGCCCAGATCCAACCGCACAGTCCGGGG